>JAOPXD010000125.1 GCA_025965315.1 Marmoricola sp. | reverse complement strand
GAAAGTTGTCTCTCGATGAACCTCCCCTCCACCCCCGTGCGGGTCGGACTGCTGACGGTCGTGCTCCTGCCCGGCCTGGCCGCCTGCGGGTCGAGCAGCAACGACAAGACCGCCACCGGCGACAGCCACACCGCGGCCGTGACGATCACCGCTGCCGATGGCTGCAGCATCGACAGGACGTCGTTCGCGGCCGGCGGCATCAGCTTCAAGGTGACCAACAAGGACGCCACCGCGATCAGCGAGGTCGAGGTGCTGGCCGGTGACCGGATCGTGGGCGAGAAGGAGAACCTTCCGCCGGGCTTCAGCGGCACCTTCGCCGTGACCGCCGGCGCGGGCGACTACACGCTTTACTGCCCCGGCGCCGCCACCGAGAAGACCGCGCTCAAGGTCACCGGCAAGGCGGGCTCCGTCGGCTCCGACACCGCGAGCCTGCTCAAGCAGGCCAGCGACGGCTACTCGGCGTACGTCACGACCCAGGTGGGGTACCTGCTCGCCGGCGTGAAGAAGCTCGACACCGCTCTGCAGGGCACCGACCTCAAGGCCGCGCAGGACGCCTACGCGAAGGCCCGTCCCTACTACGAGAAGATCGAGCCGGTCGCGGAGTCGTTCACCGTCGGCAAGGTCGACCTCGACGCCAACATCGACGCCCGCGCGAACGACGTCCCGGCCAGCCGGTTCATGGGGTTCCACCGGATCGAGAAGGGCCTGTACCAGGACAGGAGCCTGACCGGCCTGGCGTCGTACGGCGCCGGTCTGGTCGCCAACGTGACCAAGCTGCAGAGCCTGACCAAGGGGCTCTCCTACCAGCCGGCGGAGCTGGCGAACGGTGCCGTCGAGCTCCTCGACGAGGTCGCGACCACCAAGGTCACCGGTGAGGAGGAGCGCTACTCGCACATCGACATGCTCGACTTCGCCAACAACGACGAGGGCTCCGAGCAGGCGTTCGCGCAGCTGGTGCCGGTGCTCAAGGGCATCAACCCCGCGCTGACGACCGAGATCCAGGACCGCTTCGCCGCACTGGACACGCTGGTCGGGAAGTACCGCGACCCGAGCCAGGCGTCCGGCTACGTCGTCTACAGCACCCTGACAGCGGCCGACAAGCGCAAGCTCGCTGCTGCGGTCAAGGCCGTCGCGGAGCCGCTCTCGCAGGTCGCCAGTAAGGTCGCCGGGTGAGCGAGGAGAACAACCCGAGCCGCCGGCTGATCCTGGGCGGCGCGCTCGGAGCGGCCGGAGTCGCTGTCGCAGCGGCCGGCGGTTTCGGCAACGGGAGCTCCGCATCGGGCAGCAGCGGAGCCGAGGTGCCGTTCTACGGACGCCACCAGGCCGGGATCGCGACCCCGTCGCAGGACCGGTTGATGTTCGCCGCGTTCGACCTGACCACGACCGACCGCCAGGACGTGATGGAGCTCCTCGGCACCTGGGCGGCTGCAGCTGCCCAGATGACGAAGGGGCTGCCCGTCGGGAACGTGAACAACGCACCGCAGGCGCCCCCGGTCGACACCGGCGAGGCCGAAGGGCTGCCGCCGTCGAACCTGACCATCACCGTCGGGTTCGGGGGAAGCCTCTTCGACCACCGGTTCGGTCTGTCCGGCAGGCGCCCGGCCGCGCTCGCACCGATCCCGGCCCTGCCGAAGGACAACCTCCGGCCCGAGCTCAGCAACGGTGACCTCTGCGTCCAGGCCTGCGCCGACGACCCGCAGGTCGCGTTCCACGCGATCCGGAACTTCACCCGGCTGGCCCGCGGCACGGCGGTGCTGCGCTGGTCCCAGCTCGGCTTCGGCAAGACCTCCTCGACCTCGACCTCCCAGCAGACCCCGCGCAACCTGATGGGGTTCAAGGACGGCACCCGCAACGTCAAGGGCGAGGACCTGACCCGGATGCGCGACTACGTCTGGGTCGGCAACGAGACCGACCAGCCCTGGATGCGGGGAGGCAGCTACGCGGTGACCCGTCGGATCCGGATGCTGATCGAGAGCTGGGACACCGACTACCTCGCCGACCAGGAGCGGGTCTTCGGCCGGGCCAAGATCACCGGTGCCCCGCTGACCGGGAAGCACGAGTTCGACACCCCGGACCTGTCCGCCAAGGCCAAGGACGGCACCCCGGTGATCAGTCCGGCCGCCCATATCCGGCTCGCCGCACCGGCGTCCAACGGCGGCAAGGCGATCCTGCGGCGCGGGTACTCGTTCACCGACGGCATCGACCCGGTCACCGGGTACCTGGACGCCGGGCTGTTCTTCATCGCGTACCAGCAGGACGCCCACCAGCAGTTCGTCCGGATCCAGCGTCAGCTCGCCGCGCACGACGCCCTCAACGAGTACATCGAGCACAACAGCTCGGCCCTCTTCGCGATCCCTCCCGGCCTGTCGGGTCCCGGCGACTGGTGGGGCAAGAAGCTCTTCACCGCCTGAGCGGGGTCTCCGAGAGACCCAGGGCGAGCATGTCGGCCACCAGGTCGATCAGATGTTCACGATCCAGCCCGGACGGTCTCTCGAGCGCGATCCGCAGGCAGCTGTTCAGGGTGATCCCCATCGCCAGGTAGATCCGGGCATCCATCTCGGCGCCAGGCATCCCGGGGGCCATCTGGGCGACGTAGATCCGCGTGAACGTGCCGAGCCCGCGCTCGATCTCGGGCAGCACGTTGGACTGGGTGCCCATCGGCACCTCGTTGATCAGTGCTCGGACTACCGGCCCGTTTTCCTCGAGGGCCGTGACCAGCGCAGCGATCACCGTCCGTACGCCGGCGCGCGCGGGCTGGCCGACGACCGCGGTGACCGACCCCGTGATCCTGGCCAGGACGGCATCCCCTGCGCGGCTCCGCAGCTCCTCGAAGATCTCGTCCTTGTCGGCGAAGTAGCGGTACAGCGAACCGACGCTCACCCCAGCCTCGTCGGCGACCCTGTTGGTGCTCATCGCGGCGTAGCCCGAGCTGGAGAGAACGCGAGTAGCACCGTCGAGGATCTTCTCGACCGTCGCGCGAGATCGCGCCTGGACCGGCGGAAACCGTCGCCGTGCGGTCATCGCGGCACAGCTCCAGAACGCGAGTAGAACATGAGCATTTACTCACTTTATCCTGGGCTCATGACGACAGCCGAGGACGGATATTTCTCGGACCGATCCATGGCGGTCCGCGTCCTGCGGCAGCGCGCCGTCGGCCTCACCTACGGCCAACGCGCGCTGGTCATCGGCGCCACCCACCCGGTGCTCTTCGTCGGAACGGCACAGCACACCTCGCACCGCGAGTCCCCGTGGACACGGCTCGCCCTGACCGCCCGGCTCTTCGAGACCGTCTTCCTCGGCACCCGGGCCGAGGCGGACAAGGCGCTGGCGTTCACCGCGCACCGGCACGCCTCCGTGGTCGGGGTGACCACCGTCGACGGCGGGCCGCACGCACCAGCCGGGACCCCGTACGACGCCGCGCGCGGCGACCTGATGTGGATGACGGCCGCCTTCACCCTCGATTCCGTGGAGGTGATGCACGACCTGATGGTCCGCCGCCTGAGTCAGGGTGAACGCGAGGCGCTCCTCTCGGACTTCATCGAGTGGGCCTGCTTGTTCGGGATGCCTCGCTCGGCTGCTCCAGGTTCCTACGATGCCTTCCGCGCCCGGATGGACGAGCGGTTGGTCACCGGCGAGGCGTTCCTGACCGACGAGGCCCGTCTGGTCGGCGGCTACCTGGCAGGTACAGGGGGCTATCCGCTGCCCGGTCCGGCCGCACTCGGCTCGCCCGCACTCGCGACAGTCGTGGTCGGGAGCCTCCCCACCCCGGTGCGCGACCTGTACCGGATCAGCTGGAGTCCGGCCCGCGAGGGCGCGTTCCACGCGATCGCGCTGGCGAGCCGGGTCGCGCACCAGCGGGTGCCCCTGCTCGACCGGTCGCCCTTGCTGCGTGGGGTGAGCAAGGACCTCTACCGCAGCGTGGCGGCCACCGAGCGCCGCAACCTGCGTCGGGGCCAGGTCAGCATGCCCGGCGTCTCGGACGTCGCGACGCCCTACCTGAGCACCGTCGACCAGCGGTCCGTGCCTCGATGAACCAACGTTCCTGATTCGGAGGGCCACAACTCCAGATCGGGGGGCCAGAACTCCCGACTCGCGGCTAGGGAAGGCCGGGGTGCTGCTTGGTCAGGATCGGGATCAGGATCCGCTTCGGGGTGATCTTGGCGAAGGCAGCGCCGACCTTGTTGCCGACGCCGGGGATCACCACCAGCTTGCCGCGCTCGAGCCCGTCCAGCGCCGTCCTCGCGACCTCGTCGGCAGCGATCCACATGAAGGCCGGCAGCGCCTCGTCGGCCTGCTCCTTGGTGAAGCCGGCGGTCGCACCGAAACCGGTGTCGACCGGCCCCGGGCACAGCACGGTGACGCTGACGCCGGTGCCCTTCAGCTCTCCGGACAGGCTCTGCGTGTACGAGAGCACGAACACCTTGCCGGCGCCGTAGCCGGCCTGGCCGGGCAGCGGCTGGAAGGCGGCGGTCGAGGCGACGTTGAGGACGGCTCCGCGGCCGCGCTCGACCATCCCCGGCAGGAACCGGCTGCACAGGTCGACCACCGCGACCACGTCGACCTCGACCATCTGCATCTCGGCCTCGGGGTCGCTGCGGTGCACCGGGCCCAGCGTGGAGAGCCCGGCGTTGTTGATCAGGATGTCCGGCACCAGGCCTAGGGCGGTGATCCGGTCCAGGAGGCCGGCGCGGGCGGCCCGGTCCGACAGGTCGGCGGCGAGGACGTGCGCACCGGCGCCGAGCTCGGCCGCCAGCGCCGCCAGCTTGGACTCGGTGCGGGCCACCAGGATCACCTGGTGGCCGCGGCGGACCAGGTCGCGGGCGAGTTCGGCGCCGATCCCGGAGGAGGCTCCGGTCACGACGGCAGCGCGGTCAGGGGCAGGGGCAGGCAGGCTCATGGTGGAACCGTAGAGCCTCGGGGTTCAGGAGCTGAAGCTGAAGTACGTCGAGCGCAGACCGATCAGCGACTGCAGGGCCGTGCCGGTGATGACGACCGTGCCCGGCCTGCTTCCGTCGAGCTCGACCTGGAGCACCCGGTGGTCGGTGCCCCGCGCAAGGACCCGGACCTTGCTGAGCGTCCCCAGCGCCGGGTACGCCTTCTCGATCTTCGCGGTGGTCACCGGCCCGATCGCGAGGGTCCGGTTCCGGTACGCCGTGTCGAGCGGGTCGGGTGTTCCCACGAGATACGGGTATCCGCCGTTGGCCGTGTATCCGCCGTCGCTCGACGAGAACTGGGTGAATGCCAGCGTTCCACCGTAGAACACGGCCCAGCCCGAGGTGGCTGCGATCGCGGCGTTGGTGGTCGGGTACTCCGCCGCGTAGCCCTTGTAGGACTGGCTCCGGGTGGTGTCGTAGACGCTGTAGCTCCGGTGCGGGTTGGCCGCCCGCTCGAACGCCGCGTAGGTACGCGCTGCGACCGCCTGGGCCTGGAGCGCTGCAGGCTGCCACGACGGGAAGACCTCGGCGGGAACCACGCCCTTGAGGTAGTTCTCCAGGGTGAGCACGTTGATCGTGTGGCCCTGGTCCAGTCGCATCGCTCCCCGGTAGGGGTGGTTGCCGCCCGCGTAGTAGAGGTTCAGCAGGTTGGCGGTGTCGTGGAACTCGCCGACGCCGGTGAGCAGCTTGCCGTGCGGGAGGTAGGCGTGCCAGTGGCCGTTCCGCAGCCACGCCACCCGGGACCTGCCGGAGACGACCATCAGCCGCCACGCCGTCGCCTTGTTCGTGGTCGGCAACGTGGACGACGTGCCGGTGCCCAGATCGACCACCCGAAGTCCCTGGGCAGGACGGACGATCACGTTGTGGTCGGCGTCCTCGGTAATCCACACCCGCACCGATCCCGAGGCCGTGCCCCTGGTCGTGTGCGGGTAGTAGAACTTGAGGATGGCGCTCGCGCTCTCGTGGTTCTCGGCGTGGGCCTGGGCGCCGTACTGGGAGAGGCCCTTGCCGTGCCCGAACCCTTGCGAGACCGTCATCAGGTTCGGGCCGGCATTCACCCAGGCCTCCGGGGTCGGCGTCGTCGCCTGGACCGCTGCGGCCGGCAGGAAGGCGAGTCCGACGAGAACGGCGAGAACCAGTGTGATCCGAGAATGCATGGGTGATCCCTGAGGCTGTTGAGGCGGTGGGCCTCGCCATCATAGGCAGAGAAAATGTGTGCCCGGCTAGGGCGTGTGGTGGTGCAGCCGACGTGCGGCCTCCGCGATCGAGCCGGAGTTCGACGGGTAGACGGTGAACGCGTTCGCGAGCTGGTCGGCGGTCAGCGACTCGGCAACGGCGATCGATACCGGGTGGATCAGCTCGCTGGCCCGGGGCCCGACGACGACGCCACCGACGATGATCCCGGTGCCCGGTCGGCAGAACAGCTTCACGAACCCGTCGCGGACGCCCTGCATCTTCGCGCGCGGGTTGCCCGACAGCTCGAGCCGGACGACCTCGGCGACGATCTCGCCGACATCGACCGCGCGCTGGGACCAGCCGACGGTAGCGATCTCCGGCGCCGTGAACACGTTCGAGGAGACCTTCTTCAGGTCCAGCGGGGCGACCGCGTCACCGAGAAAGTGCCACATCGCGATCCGTCCCTGCATGGCCGCGACCGAGGCGAGCATCAGGATCCCGGTGCAGTCACCCGCCGCGTACACCCCGCGGGCGCTGGTCCTCGAGACCCGATCGACCGTCACGAATCCGGCGTCGTCGGTGACCACGCCCGCGGACTCCAGACCGAGACCGGCCGTGTTCGGGATCGAGCCGAGCGCGAGCAGGCAGTGCGAGCCGGTGACGGTCCGACCGTCGGTGAGGGTGACGGTCACGGTGTCCCCGTCGCGGGTGACCGAGGCCATCCGGGACTTGTTCATCACGGTCATGCCGCGCCGGGTCAGCACCTCTTCGAGGACCTCCGCGGCGTCGGCGTCCTCGCCGGGCAGGACCCGGTCGCGCGAGGAGACCAGGACGACGTCGATGCCCAGCGCCATGTAGGCGCTGGCGAACTCCGCACCGGTGACGCCGGACCCGACCACGATCAGCTTCTCCGGCGTACCGGTGAGGTCGTAGACCTGCTCCCAGGTCAGGATCCGCTCGCCGTCGGGTTCGGCCGTCGGCAGCGTGCGCGGCGCGGCTCCGGTCGCGACCAGGACCGCGTCGGCCTCGATGGTCTCGCTGGTGCCGTCGGCCTTGTCGACCACGACCCGCTCCGGGCCGTCGAGGCGTCCGCGACCGACGACGACCGTGACGCCCTCGCGTTCGAGACGGCGGCCGATGTCCCGGGACTGCTCGGCGGCCAGACGCAGCACCCGGGCGTTCACCCGACCCAGGTCGACGACGACGCGCGCCGCCTCCGCGTCCGGATCGAGCAGCCCGATGCCGAGCTCGGGTGCCGTGCCGAAGTCGGTCATCAGCTCGGCCGTGGCGATCAGGGTCTTGCTCGGCACGCAGTCGGTCAGCACGGCCGAGCCACCGAGGCCGTCGGAGTCGACGACGACGACGTCGGCACCGAGCTGGGCAGCCACCAGGGCCGATTCGTAGCCGCCGGGGCCGCCACCGATGATCACCACACGAGTCACGCGCCCATTGTGTCGTACCTGCGCGGGTTCCCAGACCCGGCCGGAGGGTTGCCCTACGCTGGGCGCCGTGACGTTGTATGCCGCCTACGGGACCAACCTGGATCCCGTGCGCATGGCGGAACGGTGCCCGCACTCCCCCCTGCAGAGCACCGGCTGGCTCGACGGCTGGCGGCTGACCTTCGGCGGCGAGGACCACGGCTGGGACGGTGCCCTCGGCACGATCGTCCAGGACCCGTTCGAGCAGGTCTTCGTGGCCGTGTACGACGTCACCGACGAGGACTTCGCCACCCTCGACGGCTGGGAGTCCGCCGACACCGGTCTGTTCCGGCGGGCCAAGGTCCGGGTCGCGACCCTGACCGAGGAGGTCGTCGCCTGGGTCTACGTGCTCGACGCCTTCGAGGGCGGTCTGCCGTCCGCGACCTACCTCGGCGTGCTGGCCGACGCCGCCGAGGCAGCCGATGCGCCGGCGGACTACGTGGCGGCGCTGCGCAGGCGTCCGTGCCGGAGCACGTTCGGCGGATAGGGTTCGGCCGTGACCACCCCTTCCGAGCTGGCCTCGCATGCCGCCCAGGCCCTGGCCGAGAAGACCGGTGTACCGCGCCACGACATCGCCCTGGTGATGGGCTCCGGCTGGCTCCCTGCGGTCGACGCGCTCGGGGACGCCGTTGCCGAGATCGACATCGCCGACCTCCCGGGCTTCGCGGCTCCGGCGGTCGCCGGCCACGGCGGCAAGCTCCGGTCGGTGCGCTGCGGCGAGAAGAACCTGTTGGTGTTCCTGGGCCGCACCCACTTCTACGAGGGCCGCGGGGTCGCCGCGGTCGTGCACGGCGTCCGCACCTCGGCAGCGGCCGGGTGCAGGGCCGTCGTGCTGACCAACGGCTGCGGCGGTCTGCGGGAGACGTGGTCACCCGGCACCCCCGTGCTGATCAGCGACCACATCAACCTGACCGCGACCTCGCCGATCGAGGGCGCCCACTTCGTCGACCTCACCGACCTGTACAGCCCGCGGCTGCGCGCGCTGTGCCGCGAGATCGAGCCCGATCTGGACGAGGCCGTCTACGTCCAGTTCCCGGGGCCGCACTACGAGACCCCGGCCGAGATCCGGATGGTCCGCGCGATCGGCGGCGAGCTGGTCGGGATGAGTACGACGCTCGAGGCGATCGCTGCCCGCGAGGCCGGTCTGGAGGTGCTCGGCATCTCGCTGGTCACCAACCTGGCGGCCGGGATGACGGGCGAGCCGCTCAACCACGACGAGGTCCTCGAGGCCGGTAGGGCCGCCGCGACCCGGATGGGCGCGCTGCTCGGAGCCGTCCTGCCCCGGATCTGACGGCCGCCGTCGCGTCCCTCCGGATTGACTTCGAGTGCACTCGAAGAGTGAAAATGGTCCGGTGACAGCACTGAGCATCGCCGAGGCAGCCGCCCAGACCGGGCTGACCGCCCACACCTTGCGCTACTACGAGCGCGACGGACTGATGCTCGCCTCCGTGGACCGGTCCAGCTCGGGCCACCGCCGCTACCACGAGCAGGACCTGACCTGGATCGAGCTGATCAGCCGGCTGCGATCCACCGGGATGCCGATCCGCGACGTACGCCGGTACGCCGCGCTGGTCCGGGCCGGGTCCGGGAACGAGGCCGAGCGGCTGGCGCTGCTCACCGCGCACCGCGAGCGGGTCGAGGCGCAGCTCTCCGAGGTCGCCGGCCACCTGCGTGCCATCGACCACAAGATCGGCATCTACGAGGGCAACATCGAGACGGTCGCTTGACTTGGAGTGCACTCGAAGTCGTTGAGTAGTGCCATGACGATCTCAACGCGCACTCTCGGGACCACCTCGCCGCTCACCGTCTCGGTGCTCGGCCTCGGCTGCATGGGGATGTCGGAGTTCTACGGAACGCCCGACGAAGCCGGCGGCATCGCCACCATCCACCGCGCCCTCGACCTGGGCGTCACCTTCCTCGACACCGCGGACATGTACGGCCCCTTCACCAACGAGCGGCTCGTCGGCAAGGCGATCGCCGGCCGCCGTGACGAGATCCAGCTGGCGACCAAGTTCGGCAACGAGCGCCGGCCCGACGGGACCCGGGTCGGCATCAACGGCAGCCCCGAGTACGTCCGGGCCGCCTGCGACGCGTCCTTGGAGCGGCTCGGGGTCGACCACATCGATCTCTACTACCAGCACCGCGTGGACCAGTCGGTCCCGATCGAGGAGACCGTCGGCGCGATGGCCGAGCTGGTCACCGCGGGCAAGGTCCGCCACCTCGGGCTCTCCGAGGCCTCCGCCGCGAACATCCGCAAGGCGCACGCGACCCACCCGATCACGGCGCTGCAGACCGAGTACTCGTTGTTCACCCGCGACCTCGAGGACGAGATCCTCCCCGTGATCCGCGAGCTCGGCATCGGCCTGGTGCCCTACTCGCCGCTCGGCCGAGGCATCCTGACCGGGGCGATCAGGCCGACGACGGCCCTGGACGAGACCGATTCGCGCCGCTCGGCGTACTTCCCGCGCCTGAACGGCGAGGCGCTCGAGGCCAATCTTCGACTGGTCGACGAGATCGGCAAGATCGCGGCGGACAAGGGCTGCACCCCCGGCCAGCTCGCCCTGGCCTGGGTGCTGGCCCAGGGCGAGGACGTCGTCCCGATCCCGGGGACCAAGCGGGTGAAGTACCTGGAGGAGAACGTCGGTGCCGCCGCGGTGACGCTGACGCCCGCGGACCTCGCCCGTCTCGAGAGCGCCGTCCCGCGCGACGCCGTGCAAGGTGCGCGCTACGGCGACATGAGCAGCATCGACCAGTAGGACGAGCGTCGTACTGGCGGGTAACATGGCACCCATGAACGCCCGCCAGTACGTCGGCCACGAGATCTCCGACGGCATCGCCCATGTCCGGCTGACCAGGGCGGACAAGCTCAACGCCCTCACCCTGACCACCCTCGACGAGCTGGTGGCCACGGCCCGGGAGCTCCGCAAGGACAAGTCCCTGAGAGCCGTCGTGATCAGCGGAGAGGGCGGGTCGTTCTGCGCCGGGCTCGACTTCGGGTCCGCGATGAAGGACCCCGCCGGCATCGTGAAGGCGTTCGTGCCGCTGCCGTGGCGCGGAACGAACACCTTCCAGGAGGCGTGCTGGGCCTGGCGCCGGCTGCCGGTCCCGGTGATCGCCGCCGTCGAGGGGCACTGCTACGGCGGCGGCCTCCAGCTCGCGCTGGCTGCGGACTTCCGGATCGCGACTCCGGAGTCGGAGTGGTCGGTGCTCGAGGCACGCTGGGGCCTGATCCCGGACATGACCGGGATCCGCACCCTCGCCGAGCTGGTCGGGATCGACACGGCCAAGCGGTTGACGATGACGGCAGCGATGCTCAGCGGCAAGGAGGCAGCCGACCTGGGCCTGGTCACCGAGCTCGCCGCCGACCCGGTCGCGGCTGCGCACGACCTCGCCCGCGAGATCGCGCAACGCTCCCCCGACTCGGTCGCGGCCACCAAGAGGTTGTTCAACAGCACCTGGACCTCGACCTCGCGGGCGACCTTCGCCCGCGAGCGGATCGAGCAGATCACCCTGCTCGCGATCGCGAACACGAAGGCTGCGCGCGAGGCCGCGTTCACCCAGGTCGTACCGCGGTTCGGTCCCCGCTTCCGCAGGTAGCACCGGGCCGGTGTAGAAAAGACGCATGGCTACCACTGCGTTCAAAGGCGCCCCCGTTCAGACCGTCGGCGAGCTGCCGGCCGTCGGCACCACCGCCCCCGACTTCACCCTCGTCGTCAACGGCCTCTCCGAGCAGAGCCTCGGCGAGATCAGCGGCCGCAAGGTCCTGAACATCTTCCCGAGCATCGACACCGGGATCTGCGCCACCAGCGTGCGCACGTTCAACGAGCTCGCCGCCGGCCTCGAGGACACCACCGTCGTGTGCGTCTCGCTCGACCTGCCGTTCGCCCAGGGCCGCTTCTGCGGTGCCGAGGGCATCGAGAACGTCACCGTCGGCTCGGCGTTCCGCTCCGACTTCGGGACGACGTACGGCGTGCTGATGGCCGACGGCCCGATGCGCGGGCTTCTCGCGCGCTCGGTCGTCGTCCTCGACGCCGACAACCAGGTCATCTACACCGAGGTGGTCCCCGAGATCACCACCGAGCCGGACTACGACTCGGCTGTGGCCGCACTCGGCTGACCGAACAGGGCGGCGAGGCCGTCCTCGGCGCCGCGCATCATCTGATGGTGGTTCCGGGCCAGCAGCGGCTTGGCGACGTACGACGCCGCCACGAACACCGGCTTCACGGCGCGCACCCGCTGCTCGAACTCGAGCCGGGTGCCGCGCTGCGTTCCGACCAGCGTCCACGCGGCGTACCCCTGGATCGGCCCGTCGATGTCGACCCGGAGCCGGGAGCCCTCGCGGCTGACCGCGTGCAGGTGCAGCTCGAGGTCGTAGGGCAGCCGGGAGCGGCACAGGACCAGGGCGTCGTCGGGTCCGAGACTGGCCACGGCACGGATCTGGGGCCACCAGTCGACGTAGTGCTCGAGGTCGACCAGGACCGCGTGCACCCGGTCCGGAGCAGCGCTCACCTCGGTGACATGCTCGAAGGTGTAGTCGACAGCGCCCACACCTGACACTTTAGAGTCGGCGCATGACCGAGGAGCTGCTGGACGCCGCCCGAGCCTGGGCGGCGCAGGACCCTGACCCCGCGACGAAGGCCGAGCTCGAGGCCCTGATCGCCGCCGGCCCGAGCGACGACCTGGCGGACCGCTTCGCCGGCACCCTCGAGTTCGGCACCGCCGGGCTGCGCGGGGCGCTCGGTGCGGGACCGAACCGGATGAACCGGATCGTGGTGCTGCGCGCCGCCGCCGGGCTCGCCGCGTACCTGGTGGAGCAGGGCGCCGGCCCGGGCGACGCCGTCGTGATCGGGTACGACGCCCGGCACAACTCCGACGTCTTCGCCCGCGACACCGCGGCGGTCATGACCGGAGCCGGTCTGCGGGCGCTGGTGCTGCCCCGACCGCTCCCGACGCCGATGCTGGCGTTCGCGATCACCGACCTCGGTTGCGTCGCCGGGGTGATGGTCACCGCGAGCCACAACCCGCCCCAGGACAACGGCTACAAGGTCTACCTCGGCGACGGCAGCCAGATCGTCCCCCCGGCCGACGCCGAGATCGCTGCCTGCATCGCAGCCGTCGGGCCGGTGGCCGACATCCCGCTCGGCAACGAGGGCGCCATCCTCGACGAGCTGGTCGTCGCCCGCTACGAGGCAACGGTCGCCGCGCTGGTCGAGCCCGGACCGCGCGATCTCCGGATCGTCTACACCCCGCTGCACGGGGTCGGCGGTACGACGGTGGAACGGGTCCTGGCGCTGGCCGGTTTCCCGGCAGCACACGTTCCGCCGGCGCAGGCCCTGCCCGACCCGGACTTCCCGACGGTCGCCTTCCCGAACCCCGAGGAGCCGGGAGCGATGGACCTGGCGATGGCGCTGGCTGCCGAGGTGGACGCCGACATCGTGGTCGCCAACGATCCTGACGCCGATCGGTGCGCCGTCGCCGTACCCGGCCCGCACGGGTGGCACATGCTCCGCGGCGACGAGGTCGGAGCGCTGCTGGCGCAGCACCTGCTGGACCGGGGCCGCACCGGGGTCTACGCCCAGTCGATCGTGTCGTCCAGCCTGCTCGGTGCGATGGCCGCCGCGGCCGGTCAGCCGCATGTCGAGACCTTGACCGGGTTCAAGTGGATCGGCCGGATCCCGGGCCTGGCGTTCGGCTACGAGGAGGCTCTCGGGTACTGCGTGGACGCCGAGCACGTGAAGGACAAGGACGGCGTCTCGGCCCTGCTGATGATCTGCGAGCTGGCTGCGACGGCCAAGGCTGCCGATCGCACGCTGAGGGACCTGCTCGACGACATCGCCCGCGCCCACGGCCTGCACGCCACCGACCAGCTGAGCGTGCGCTTCGAGGACCTGGCGCAGATCCCGGCGACGATGGCCCGCCTGCGGGAGAGCCCGCCGTCCTCGCTGGGCGGGCTGGAGGTCGAGCGGGTGGACGACCTCGCCCAGGGCTCCGCCGACCTGCCCCCGACCGACGGGCTGCGCTACGCCCTGGCCGACCGAGCCCGGGTGATCGTGCGCCCGTCCGGGACCGAGCCCAAGGTGAAGTGCTACCTCGAGGTCGTCATCGGGGTCGAGCCCGGCGACGGCGGGGTCGACGCGGCACGGATCGCGGCCGCCGGCCGGCTCGACGCGATCCGGAACGACCTGCAGCACGCTGCGGGGCTGTGATGATCCGCGAGCTCTGGGACCAGCACCTGCTCCCCCGGGCGATCGACGTGATCTTGTCCGACAAGACCACCGGCGAGTGGCGCGAGCAGGTCTGCGTGCAGGCGTCCGGCGACGTCCTGGAGGTCGGTTTCGGCTCCGGCACCAACCTGTCCCACTACCCCGACGCCGTACGACGGGTGCTGGCCGTCGAGCCGGCCGACGTCGCCTGGCAGCGGGCGAGCCGGCCGATCTCGGCGTTCGGCCGACCGGTGGAGCGGATCGGGCTCGACGGCGCCCGGATCGACGTGCCCGACGCTAGCGTGGACACGGTCGTGTCGGCGTACACGATGTGCACGATCCCGGACCTGGATGCTGCCCTGGTCGAGTTCTCCCGGGTTCTCCGCCCGGGCGGGCGGCTGCACTTCCTGGAGCACTCGCTCTCCCCGGAACCTGCCGTGGCCGCGAAGCAGCGGTCCTGGCAACCACGGTGGGAGAAGGTCGCCGGGGGGTGCCACCTGGACCGGGACATCCCGGAGCTGGTTCGGGGTTCGCGCTCGACGGTCTCGAGGCGTTCGCGATGCCCGGGCCGGCCTTCATGCGGCCGTTGGGCTGGCTGACCATCGGACGGACGGCACCGGCACCCGGTTGAGGGCGCCCAAGATTGGCCCGGGCGCTCGGATCGCTCCTAGACTGCAACGATGACGACGAGGCAGGCAACGGCGCCCCCGGTCGTGGCCGGACACGCTTTCGCCGACACGACCGCCTCCGACGCGACGCTCCGCCGCTTCCTGCACGGACTGCCCGGCGTGGACCAGGTCGGGGCCGAGCAGCGCGCAGCCGCGCTCGGCACCCGCTCGATCAAGACCACCGCCAAAGCGTTCGCTCTCGACCTGGCGATCCGGATGGTCGACCTGACCACGCTCGAGGGCAACGACACCCCGGGCAAGGTCAAGGCGCTGTGCTCCAAGGCGATGCGACCGGATCCCTCGGATCCGGGCTGCCCCTCGACCGCCGCGGTCTGCGTGTACCCGGACATGGCCGGCATCGCGAAGAAGGCCCTCCGCGGGTCAGGGGTGCACGTCGCCGCGGTCGCCACAGCGTTCCCGAGCGGGCGAGCGGCGCTGGACATCAAGCTCGCCGATACCACCGACGCGGTCCAGGCGGGCGCGGACGAGGTCGACATGGTGATCGACCGGGGTGCGTTCCTGTCCGGTCGCTACCTGCAGGTGTTCGAGGAGATCGTCGCTGTCCGCGAAGCCTGCGGTCCGGCGCACCTCAAGGTGATCTTCGAGACCGGCGAGCTGCAGACCTACGACAACGTCCGCCGCGCCAGCTGGCTCGCGATGATGGCCGGCGCCCACTTCATCAAGACCTCCACCGGCAAGGTCCAGCCCGCCGCGACACTTCCGGTCACGCTGGTCATGCTGGAAGCGGTCCGGGACTTCCGCGAGGCGACCGGGACCATGGTCGGGGTGAAGCCGGCCGGCGGCATCCGGCACAGCAAGGACGCGATCAAGTACCTGGTGATGGTCAACGAGGTCGCCGGCGAGGACTGGCTCGACCCGGACTGGTTCCGCTTCGGTGCCTCGACGCTGCTCAACGACCTGCTGATGCAGCGTTCCACGATGAAGACCGGGCACTACTCCGGCCCCGACTACGTGACCTTGGACTGACCTGAGATGCCTTCCGTGAAGAACACTGCCAAGTTCGAGTACGCCGCGGCGCCCGAGTCGCGCAGCATCGTCGACATCAAGCCGTCGTACGGGCTGTTCATCAACGGCGAGTTCCGTGACACCAACAGCGGCCGCCACTTCAAGACGATCAGCCCGAGCACCGAGGAGGTGCTCGCCGAGATCGCCGAGGCCGACGACGCCGATGTCGATCTCGCGGTGAAGGCAGCACGTCAGGCCTACACCCGGGTCTGGTCGAGGATGTCCGGCGCCGAGCGCGGGAAGTACCTGTTCCGGATCGCCCGGATCATCCAGGAGCGCGCCCGCGAGTTCGCGGTGCTCGAGTCAATCGACAACGGCAAGCCGATCAGGGAGACCCGCGACGTCGACATCCCTACCGTCGCCGCGCACTTCTTCTACTACGCCGGCTGGGCCGACAAGCTGGAGCACGCCGGCTACGGGAGTGACCCGAAGCCGCTGGGCGTCGCCGGTCAGATCATTCCGTGGAACTTCCCGCTGCTGATGCTGGCCTGGAAGATCGCACCGGCGCTGGCCTGCGGCAACACCGTGGTGCTGAAGCCCGCCGAGACCACCCCGCTGACCGCGCTGCTGTTCGCGGAGGTCTGCCAGCAGGCCGACCTGCCGCCAGGAGTCGTGAACATCGTGACGGGAGCCGGCGCGACCGGTCGCGCGATCGTGGCCCACCCGGACGTGAACAAGGTCGCCTTCACCGGCTCGACCGAGGTCGGCCGGGCGATCGCCAAGGCGGTCGCCGGCACCGACAAGCGGGTCACCCTCGAGCTCGGCGGCAAGGCCGCCAACATCGTCTTCGACGACGCCCCGGTCGACCAGGCCGTCGAGGGCATCGTCAACGGGATCTTCTTCAACCAGGGCCACGTCTGCTGCGCGGGCTCCCGGCTGCTGGTGCAGGAGTCGGTGGCCGAGGAGGTGCTCGAGCGGCTCAAGCGCCGGATGTCGACGCTGCGCGTGGGCGACCCGCTCGACAAGAACACCGACGTCGGCGCGATCAACTCCGCGGAGCAGCTGGCCAGGATCCGCGAG
>JAOPXD010000081.1 GCA_025965315.1 Marmoricola sp. | reverse complement strand
AGTCACCCCAGGCGAGCAGGATGAACGTGATCGTCAGCAGGACGAAGACCGCGAGCACCGCCGTGCTCACCCGGGAGGCCGGGATCACCATGTAGGCGGTGAAGATCGCCCAGCCGAGCAGGAAGAGCCCCAGGCTGTGGGAGATGTCCTTCGACGACGCGACGCCCAGGTCCGTGTGCCCGGTCAGGTACCAGAACGAGATCCAGAAGGCACCGAACGAGCTGAACGCAGTGGCGCCGAAGGTGTTGCCCCTGGCGAACTCCCACATCCCGGCCGCCAGCTGGGCCAGGCCGCCGTACGCGAGGGCGAGACCGAAGACCACCGGCTCGACCTTGAAGATCCCGGTGTTCGTGAAGCTGAGGACGAAGGTCGTCATCGCGAAGGCGGCGAGGCCGAGCGGGGCCGGATCGGCGATCTGGATCCTGGGTGAAGGAGTCGTCGGGGTGCCGGGTGCGTGAGTGGTGGACATGATCTCTCCCTGGGTGGACGGATGGACCACCAGTCCCCCTACCCCTGCTGATCGGGGCCGAAACAGCCCCGGGACTACCGGAAGTCGATGAGCACGGTGCCGGGGTCCTCCGGCGGCGGCTGCGGTACGTCCGGTGCGGTCGGCGGCGGGACCGGGCGATCGATCACCTGGGTCGCGTCCGGGTCGAGCGGTTCCTCGGCCGCCACGGCGAGCGCCTCGTCGGCGACGCGCGACATCACCACCGGCGGCGGGGGCTGGTCGGTCACGACCGCCCGGAAGCACTGGGTCACGTAGGGCATCTGCATCCCGTCGGGACCGCGGCCGTAGTCGTCGTACAGGGCGCCGACGCGGGCCAGGACGTCGTCGCGCTCGTGGTCCGGCATCACCGCGACGTACGAGCGGGACCGGACCAGGTCGAACAGGTCGTCGCGGCGCAGCGTCTGCCAGAACCGGAACTCGCAGGCCTCGACGGTCCCGAAGTACGGCGAGGCGACGACCGGCCCGACGAGCTGGTCGTTCTCGGTGTTGTCGGTGCTGCCGGTCTTCGGGTCGTTGAGCACCGCGCCGAGCTTGCGGACCCAGGGGATCCCCGCGTCGCGGAGGTTCCAGACCAGGGCGAGGACCCCGCCGGGACGCAGCACCCGCGCGATCTCGGCGACGGCGAGGTCGTGCTCGAACCAGTGGAACGCCTGGGCGCAGACGACGACGTCGACCGAGCGCGAGGCGACCGGGATCCGTTCGGCCCCGGCCTGCACGACCCGGGCACCCGGCACCCGCGCGCGCAGCTGCTCGAGCATCTCGGGCAGCGGGTCGGTCGCGACCACGTCGTGCCCGGCGGCGACGAGCAGCTCGGTGAGCTTGCCGGTCCCGGCACCGAGCTCGAGGACCCGGGAGGGAGCGGAACCGACCAGCCAGCTGATGGCATCGGTCGGGTACGACGGACGTGCCCGGTCGTAGGCCTGCGCCACCGAGGCGAAGGAGCGGGCCTGCTTGCGCGTCTCATCCCTCATCGTGATGCCGAACGTACCCGATAGCCTTGCCGGTGTGGCTGAACCTCTCCGTGTCCCGGGCCCTGCGTCGACGCCCGACCCGCTCGCGTGGCTGAACGAGCTCGACGGAGTGCCCTCGGCGTTCGTGGCCGCTCGCGACGGGATCGATGCGATGCTGCGCGACCGCGGTCTGCGGCAGACCCGCCCCGAGCAGACCGGCGAGTCGCTGCTCCGAGGCGCGCACGCCTCGGCGGTTCTCGAGGGCTCGCTGTCCTCGCTGGAGGAGGTCCGCGCCGGTGACGGCGACGAGATCGCGCTGGCGGCCGTCCGGGTCAACACCGGTGCACTCGCGCTGGTGCCGGTGATCGGTACGTCGCCGCTGCAGGCGTTCGCGCGGCTGCACGCCCTGGCCGGCAAGGGCGTCATGGACGAGGACGCGCTCGGTCGGCCGATCACTGCCGGGGGCGCGGAGCGGATCAGCGGGCTCTCGGACGCGCTGGTCGCGACCACCTCACCCGCGCTGCTGGTCGCTGCACTGGTCCACGCCGAGCTGCTGACGGTGGCCCCGTTCGCGTCCCACAACGGCCTCGTCGCGCGGGCGGCCGAGCGCCTGGTCCTGGTCGCGCGGGGCGTGGACCCGGCCTCGGTCGTCGTACCAGAAGCGGGTCACCTGGCGTTGCGTCCGGCGTACGAGTCGAACCTGCGCGGGTACCGCGACGGCGGCCGCTCGGGCCTGCACGCCTGGCTGCTGTACGCCGGCGAGGCGTTCACCAAGGGCGTCGAGGCGTCCCCACTGCGCGATTGAACAAATGAGCGGCACCGAAGGCGGGCCTTCGATGCCGCTCGAACACACGTTTCCGGCTACCAAGCGTGCACGGTCTAAATGTCGCCCCGGGAGTATCCCGGTCGGCTGACGCCCTCAACGAAGGGAGATCGCCGCGTGGGTACCGTCATCGTGTGCTGGTCTTGAGTTGTCTTCTCCCTGTGTACGCCGGGTACGCCGACGACTCAAGGGTTGACTTTTGAGCAGCCGGCGAGATGCGCTCGGATCCGCCCTCAGGCGGACAGATGATCGCGCCGGGCACGCCGGGAGCTGACCCAGAGAGCCGCCCCGACGCCCGCGGCGCCGGCGATCGCGAGTGCCGCCAGCGTCGGCTTCGCCGGAGGGAGCTTCATCCGGCTGCCGAGCGCGACCGGGCGTTCGAAGACCAGGATCGGCCAGTCGCGTTCGCGGGCCGTCCTGCGCAATTCCTTGTCGGGGTTGACGGCGAAGGGATGGCCGACGCTCTCGAGCATGGTGAGGTCGGTGATCGAGTCGCTGTACGCGTAGCACTGCTCGAGGTCGTAGCCGCGCTTGCGGGCCAGGTCGTTGACCGCCTTGGCCTTGTTCTCGGCGTACGCGTAGAACCGGATCTTGCCGGTGTACTTGCCGTCCGCGACCTCCATCCGGGTCGCGACGACGTGGTCGGCGCCCAGCATCGCGCCGATCGGCTCGACCATCTCGGCCCCGCTGGTGGACACGATGATGACGTCCCGCCCGGCTGCGTGGTGCTCCTCGATGAGTCCGACGGCCTCGTCGTAGACGAGCGGGTCGACGATGTTGTGCAGGGTGTCGGCGACGATGTCGGTGACCGTCTGCACGTCCCAGCCGGCGCAGAGCTGCGACATCATCTGGCGCAGCTTCTCCATCTGGTCGTGGTCGGCGCCGCCGACCATGTAGACGAACTGCGCGTACGCACTGCGGAGTACCGCGCCCCGCGAGATCAGTCCACCGGCCTGGAACTCGCGGCTGAACGCGAACGTGCTCGACCTGGCGATGATCGTCTTGTCCAGATCGAAGAACGCGGCCGTAGGGCGAGCAGCGGGGCTCATGCTTCGAGTCTAGGGATCGCGAGCGGCGGTGGCGGCGAATCCAGGCATCCACAAGGTGCCCTCGGACCGCCTTGTCCACAGGCCTGGTCCAGTGCGGTCCGCCGGGTCGGGTGGGCCGACGACGGTGGTGCCATGGACGACGTACCCGCCCCGCTGCTGGTGACGGCTGACGAACGGCTCCTGGCGGAGCTGTCCCGGCTGGCCGCAGCAGCCGGGGTGGTTCCGGTGGTCGCCGCGGACGTCGGCGCGGCACTGCGTGCCTGGGCAGGTACGTCGACGGTGCTGGTCGGCGCGGACCTGGTCGCGGAGCTGGCCCGGGCCCGACCGTCGCGCCGCCCGCAGGTCCACGTGGTCGGTGCGGGCGAGCTGACCGACGACGTGTTCCGGGAGGCGATCGGCTGCGGTGCCGAATCGGTGGTGACCCTGCCGGCGTCGGAGTCCTGGCTGGTCGAGCTGCTCACCGATGCCGCTGACGGCGGCGCTGCTGCGAGCGTCACGGTCGGCGTGGTCGGTGGTGCCGGCGGGGTCGGCGCCACGGTCCTGGCGTGCGCTGTTGCCCAGGTCTGTGCCCGGCGTACCGGCACGCTGCTGCTCGATGCGGACCCGCTCGGTGCCGGAGTCGACCGGGTCCTCGGACTCGAAGCCGTGGGCGGGGTGCGCTGGGACGGGTTGGTGCACGCGACCGGTCGGATCAGTGCGCGGTCGTTGCGGGAGGCGCTCCCGAGCCGGGACGGACTCACCCTGCTGACCTGGCCGGTGGACCGGGTCGGCGACCTACCGGCGTTCGCTGTGCGCGAAGCGCTGTCGGCGGCCGGGCGCGGGTTCCCGGTCGTGGTCGTCGACGTGCCGCGCCAGGCGGGCGCCATCGCCACCGAGGTGCTCTCGCACTGCGACCGGCTGGTGCTGGTCACCACGGTGACGGTTCCCGCGGTGGCGGCTGCCGCCCGGGTGGCCCGGCAGCTCCCGTCGGCGACCACGGTGGCGGTGCTGCGGGGGAGCGCTGCTGGCTCGGTCGCGCCGGAGATCGGCAGGCTGCTCGGTCTGCCGGTGCTGGCCACGATGCCCGATCAGCGCGGGCTCGACGAAGCGATCGGGCTGGGCGTCGGGCCGTTGCGGTCGCGTCGCGGACCACTGGCACGGACGGCCCGGTACGTCGCCGAGGACCTGGCGCCCGCGTGAACCTCCCTGTTCCCGACGCGGTACTCGTCGCGGTCCGCGACCGGCTGGCGCGCAACGGCGCTCAGGTCACCCCTCAGCAGGTCGCCCAGGCGTTGCGCCAGGAGGGCCGGGTGGTGGGCGACGCCGAGGTGCTCGCCGTCCACGAGGCCTTGCGCCGCGACGTCCTGGGCGCCGGTCCGCTCGACGACCTGATCACGACACCAGGCGTCACCGACGTCCTGGTCAACGGTGCCGGCCAGGTCTGGATCGACCGCGGTACGGGTCTCGAGCTGACGGCGGTGCGGTTCACCGACGACCATGCCGTACGCCGGCTCGCGCAACGGTGGGCAGCCAGCGTCGGCCGTCGCCTGGACGCGGCCTCGCCGTTCGTCGACCTGCGACTTCCCGACGGCACCCGGTTCCACGCCGTCCTCGCGCCCCTGGCCCGTCCGGGCACTGCGCTGTCGCTCCGGGTGCCGGCGGGCCGATCGCTCGACCTGGTCGGGCTGGTCGCCGCAGGTGGCCTGAGCGAGACCGGCAGCCTGCTGCTGCGCAGGATCGTCGAGGCCAGGCTCTCGTTCCTGATCAGCGGCGGGACCGGCTCCGGGAAGACGACGCTCCTCGGTGCGCTGCTCGGACTGGTGGATCCGGCCGATCGGATCGTGATCGTCGAGGACGACAGCGAGCTGCGCCCCGATCACCCGCACGTGGTGGCTCTCGAGGCTCGGCCCGCGAACATCGAGGATGCCGGCGAGGTCACCGTCCGGACCCTGGTCCGGCAAGCGCTGCGGATGCGTCCGGACCGGCTGGTCGTCGGCGAGGTGCGCGGTGCCGAGGTCGTGGACCTTCTGGCCGCGATGAACACCGGGCACGAAGGCGGTTGCGGGACCTTGCACGCCAACTCGGCGGCCGACGTACCGGCCCGGGTGGAGAGCCTGGCGATGGCAGCAGGGCTCGGCAGGGACGCAGCCCTGAGCCAGCTCGCGTCCGCGGTCGACGTCGTGGTTCACCTGCACCGACCGCGGCACGGGGTCAGGCGGGTGCGCGAGGTCAGCGTGCTGGTCGCCGCGGCGGGCGCCGTCGAGGTGGTCCGAGCGGTGAGCTTCGACGCCGACCTGCAGATGACGGTCGGGCCGGCACTGACCCGCCTCGAAGAGCTGTTGACCCGATGAGAGCCGTTCTCGCCGGGTTCGCGGCTGCCGCCGTGGTGCTTCAGGTGGTTCCACGGCGCGGCTTCGTCCGCCGGGTGCGCCTGCCGCCGGAGGTCGTGGTGGCCTTGCTGATCGCAGGTGCCGGTCTCGCCGTCGGGCTCACCCTGCGCGTTCCGGTCCTGCTGATCGTGCTCGCTGGTGCTGGTCTCGCTGCCTGGCTGCGCCAGCTCCGCAGGAACCGCGCCACCGCCGTCGCCGCCAGGCGCTCGAGGTACGTCGTGACGACGTGCGAAGGACTCGCGGCCGAGCTGACCTCGGGCCGTCCTCCGGTCACTGCGCTGGACGCGGTGGCAGCAGACTGGCCGGAGTTCGCGACCGCGGCCCGGGCGGCCAGGCTGGGTGCGGATGTGCCCGCTGCGCTTCGCGAGCTGGCCCGGCTCCCGGGTGCGCACGAGCTCCGTCACGTCGCGGCGGCGTGGACGGTCGCGCACCGCTCCGGCGCCGGTCTCGCCGGTGCGATCGGGCTCGCAGCCCGGATGGTGCGCGAGAACGCGGAGCTCGGACGCACGATCGCCACCGAGCTCGCGGCCGCGCGCGCGACCGCCCGGCTGCTCGCGGTCCTTCCGCTCGGTGTCCTGCTGATCGGGCGCGGCACCGGCGGCGATCCGTTCGCGTTCCTGTTCGGGACCACGCCGGGGCTGGTGTGTCTCGGCACCGGACTGGGGCTGGCGTGGGCCGGCGCGCTCTGGCTGGAACAGATCGCCGACGCGGTCCGAAGGTCGTGAGCGGACTCGCGGTCGCTGCCGGAGGATGCGTCTGGGCCGCCGTGCTGCTGTCGGGGCGCTCGTCCGGTTCCCGGGGCCGTTCGTTCCGTACGAGTCCGGTGTCGATCCGACCGGACCAGGACCGGGCGCCGTTGCTGCGGTGGCGGGCGCTGCTGTGCTCCCTCGCGTGGGCAGCCGGGTGGTCCTTCGTCGGTGGGTGGGTCGGAGCGGTCGCGGGCCTCGCCGGGGCTGCGCTGTCCTGGCGCGCGCTCGGCCGGCTCGAGGGCCCCCGGGCGCGTCGTCGCCGCGAGCTGCTCGAGCGCGATCTGCCCTCAGCCGTGCATCTCCTCGGCGCCTGCCTGAGCGCCGGGGCCCCGCTGGAGGGCGCACTCGTCGACGTAGCGGCAGCGATGGGCGGCCCGGTCGGTGAGGACCTCGGCGGCATCGTCCACCGGCTTCGGCTCGGCTCGGATCCGGTCTCGGTGTGGCGCTCGGTCGAGGGTGGGCTGGCACCGCTCGGACGTTGCCTCGCGCGCGCCCACGAGTCCGGGTCGTCGGTGCGGACGGCGGTCGCTCAGCTGGCCGAGGATCTTCGCGCCGAGACCCGGGTGCGCGTCCAGGCGCGCGCCCGCAGCGTCGAGGTGCGCGCCTCGGTGCCGCTCGGTGTCTGCTTCCTGCCGGCGTTCGTGCTGCTCGGTGTGGTGCCGATGGTCGTCGGGATCTTCTCCTCGATGAAGCTCTTCGGATGACCCGGAACGTCCACAGGACGGGCGTCCGCGGAGTTCTCCACCGCAGAGCGGCCGACCGTGCGTGCGGACCGATCGCCACGGGATCGTCAGCCCCAGCAGGGCAACGTCGCCACCGGGCGACGGATGAGGTGAGGGGTTCGCATGGACAGGTCCACCAGGACGCGGAAGACCAGGACGCGAGGAGAGGACGGAGCGACCACCGCGGAGTACGCCGTCTGCACCGGAGCAGGGGTCGGGTTCGCCGCCCTGCTCTTCAAGCTCCTGACCAGTGACCTCGGTCAGAAGCTGATCAACACGGTCTTCGACCACCTGCTCGGGATGCTGCCGTTCTGAACGGCACCCGTTCTCGCAGCGACCGCGGGGCCGTGACGGCCGAGGCGGCTGTGGTGCTGCCGGTGCTGATCCTGTTCGCTGCCGCGCTCGCCTGGTTGGTGGCGGCCGGGGTCAGCGAGGTACGCGACGTCGATGCTGCCCGCGAGGTCGCCCGGGCGCTGGCCCGCGGTGATCCGCAGCCGGAAGCCCTGGACCTCGGCCACCGGGTCGCTCCTCCCGGATCCGCGTTCGTGGTGGCTCAGGGGGACGGCACCGTGACCGTGACCGTCACCGGTGTCGTGTCCGGGCCGGGCGGCATCCTCGACTTCCTGCCGGGTCAGCACGTGCACGCGACCGCTGTCGCGGCGACGGAGCCCGACCAGTGAACCGGCGACGCGGCGAGGATGGAGCGGGCGTGGTGCTGGGCATCGGTCTGGTCGGTCTCCTGACCGTGATCGCTCTGATCTGCGCCGCAGCAGTCGCGCTGGTCGGAGCGCACCGACGCATCCAGGCCGCCGCTGATCTCGCAGCCCTCGCGGGCGCGGCGTCGGCCCAGAGCGGAGGGCAGGCCTGCGCGGCTGCTCGCCGGATCGCAGAACGCAACGGCGCGACCTCGTCGACCTGTCGCGTGGACGGCGCGGTCGTCAGCGTCACCACGACCCTGGCGATCCCGGTGCTGGGTGCCGCTCGATCACTCACGACGCAGGCCCGGGCAGGACCGGCCGCCGTACGATGAGGCCCGCGGGCACGGCCGAGTGGTCCGGACCGGATCATCGAGGGAGCGACATGGTGGCGGGTGGAGCTGAGCGCTACCGCGCCGTCGGTCACCGGGTCGTCACCGGTTTCCTGCAGTCCGAGGTGCTCGACGTACTGGCAGCCCTCGACCGGGCCCAGGCGGGACTCGGGGTCTCCGGTTCGGTCGCCGAGATCGGTGTCCACCACGGCAAGCTCTTCCTGGGACTGCACCTGCTCCGCAAGCACGGGGAGTCGTCGGTCGCGATCGACCTGTTCGGCGACCAGGAGCTCAACATCGACAGCTCCGGGAACGGGGACCTGGCGAAGTTCCGGGCCAACGTCGCGCTCTGGGCCAGCGACGAGGGACTGGTCGTCCACCAGGGCGACTCGACGGCGCTGACCACCGACGCGCTGCTGGGCCTGGCCGGCTCCGGGATCCGCTTCTTCAGCGTCGACGGCGGCCACACCGCCGAGATCGTGCACAGCGACATGCGGCTCGCCGACGCGACCCTCGTCGACGGTGGCGTCGTGGTCGCCGACGACGTGTTCAACCAGCAGTGGCCCGGAGTGGCCACCGGGACCTTGCGCTACCTCGACGACGGTGCCGGGCTGGCACCGTTCGCGATCGGGTTCAACAAGGTGTTCTTCACCCAGCCGGAGTTCTGCGAGCGCTACCGCACGGCGCTCGAGGTCGCGTTCGGACCCAGGCTCCGGGTGGCCACCTCGCACTCGACCTTCGCCGGTCACGAGGTCACGCTGCTGCTGCGCCAGGGTGCGGTCGACCTGCTCCGCCGCAGCGAGCTCGCCCGGACGACGTACCACCGCAGCTATCGCGGCATGGTGCGAGCGCTGCGCTCCCTCTCCGGCCGGAGCTGACCCGCCGCTCGGCAGGGGCCCGACTGAACTTGGGCCGTTGGGGTACACCTGCAGCGGGGGTGCGATCGTCGGGCCCGGGAAGCGGGCGATGTGAACGAGTCCCATCAGAACCGGCCGGTGCTGGTCGCGGGCGGCAGCGGGTTCGTCGGGCGCCGGCTCGTCGCTGCGCTGGTCGAGCAGGGCGCCGACGTCCGGGTGATGACCCGCCAGCCGGACCAGCAGCGCGGCCCGGGAAGCGCGGTCTTCGGTGACGTCAGCAAGCCGGACTCGCTGCCCGCAGCACTCGAGGGTTCCGGGGCGGCGTACTACCTGGTGCACTCGCTGGACGCCGAGGACTTCGAGAAGAGCGACGCGCGCGCAGCAGCTGCGTTCTCGGCGGCTGCCGCTGCCGCCGGCGTCACCCAGATCATCTACCTCGGCGGTCTGGGCGACGACCGCGACGACCTGTCGGCGCACCTGCGCAGCCGGCGTGAGGTCGAGGGCCTGCTCGGTGCCGACGGGGTCCCGGTCACGGTGCTCCGTGCGGGGATCATCGTCGGGCACGAGGGGATCTCCTGGGAGATCACCCGTCAGCTCGTCGAGCACCTCCCGGCGATGGTGGCTCCGCGCTGGGTGAGCACCCGGACCCAGCCGATCGCGGTGGACGACGTGGTCCGCTACCTCGTCGGGGTCCTGGGCAATCCCGAGGCGATCGGTCGGGTCTTCGAGATCGGCGGCCCGGACGTGCTCGAGTACCGCGAGATGCTCCAGCGGGTCGCGGCGATCCAGAACCGCCCGCTCCCGATCGTGCCGGTCCCGCTGCTCACTCCCGGGCTGTCCTCGCTCTGGTTGGCGCTGGTCACCGACGTCGACACCCGGACCGGTCGCAACCTGATCGACTCGATGGCCAACGAGGTGGTCGTCCGCGACGGCTCGATCACCGACGTCGTGCCCTTCGAGCTCACCGGGTACGACGACGCAGTCCGGCACGCGCTGGAGGAACGGAAGGGGCTGCGATGACGCGCTGGGGTGAGTACCTCCGGGTCGTCGCGCCCGAGCAGGTCGAGACGCTGCCGGTGATCAGCCGGCGACGGAAGGTCGTTGCTGCCACGGCGCTGGTGGGTGCCGGCCTTCTCGGCGCGTCGCTGGCCACCGAGCCGGGATCGAAACGGTTCTACGCCTCGACCGGTGCCGTGGCCGGGCTCTGGACGCTGGGTGGGCTGGCGTCCGGCCCGTTGCACCTGGGCTGGGTCGAGTCCCACGACCAGCAGCTGCGCCGACCGGTGCTGACGCCGGTCGCCACCGGGGTCGGGGCCTTCGGGTTCTTCTACGGCTGCGCTCTGGTCGCCCGGCGGATCCCGGTGCTCGAGCGGGCGATCTCGGGCGTGCTGGTCTTCGCGGACGAGGGCGACGACCGGCTGGTCTACCTGACCACCCTGGCCAACGGGCTGGGCGAGGAGGTCTTCTTCCGCGGTGCCCTGTACGCCGCCCTCGGACCGAGCCACCCGGTCGCAGCCTCGACCGCCGTGTACACGCTGGCAACGACGACCACGCGCAACCCGGCCCTGGTCCTCGCGGCCGCGGTGATGGGGTCGCTGTTCGCGCTCCAGCGCCGTGCCACCGGCGGCCTCCAGGCGCCGACGATCACGCACGTGACCTGGTCGGCGCTGATGCTGCGGTTCCTGCCGCCGCTCTTCAACCGTTCCGACCGGCAGCAGACCTGAGGTCGACCGTCGGCGCCGGCCGTCCCGGGACCGCCCCGGAGAGCAGCACGTCGAGCAGCCGGACGGAGCCCGGCTTGTCGAGCGGGTTGTTCTGGTTGCCGCACTTCGGGGACTGCACGCAGGACGGACAGCCCTCGGCGCACGCGCAGGCAGAGATCGCCTCCCGGGTCGCCTCGAGCCACTCCTGGGCGGTGTGGAAACCGCGCTCGGCGAAGCCGGCTCCGCCGGGATGGCCGTCGTACACGAACACGGTCAGCTGTCCGGTGTCCGCGTGCCTGGCCGTGGAGACCCCGCCGATGTCCCAGCGATCGCAGGTCGCGAACAGCGGCAGCAGCCCGATCGCCGCGTGCTCGGCGGCGTGCGCCGACCCGGGGATGTCGAGGGCGTCGAACCCGGCTTCCTCGAGGACGTCGTCCGGGACGGTCCACCAGACGGCCGCGGTCTCCAGGACCCGTTCGGGGAGATCGAGCAGCTCCTCGCCGAGGACCTCGCCGGAGATGATCCGGCGGCGCAGGAACGAGACCACCTGGTGACTGACCCGCACCGTCCCGAAGCTCAGCCTGTTCGGGCCCCACGCCTCGCCGAGCCGCTCGCGGACGATCTCGATGTCGGTGATCTCGCGGGCCGAGGTCGAGTAGTCCACGGATGTCTGGACGACTGTCGCGACCGCCTCGTCGAGATCGAGGTCGAGGACCAGGAAGCTCTCGCCCTGGTGCAGGTAGACCGCTCCGGTGTGCGCGGTCCCGTGCGAGGGGCCGTGGTCGACGGTGCCGAGCACCCTGCCGGTGCCGTCCTCGACGAGCCGGACCGGCGTACCGCCCGAGGAGCGGATGTCGGCCAGGTCGCTGGCCCGTCGCCGGTCGGTCCAGTACCAGGCACGGCTGCGCCGCCGCAGCAGCCCGGCCGCGGTCAGCGCGTCGACGGCGTCCGGGGCGGCCGGCCCGAACAGGGCCAGACCGTCCTCGGTCAACGGCGACTCCGACGCGGCCGCGCACAGGTGCGGGCCGAGCACGTACGGGTTGTCGGGGTCGAAGACCGTCGCCTCGACCGGTTTCCCGAGCAGGTGCTCGGGATGGTTGACCAGGTAGGTGTCCAACGGGTCGTCGCGCGCCACCAGTACGCCGAGGGCGTCGCCGCCGCTGCGTCCGGCCCGGCCGACCTGCTGCCACAGCGCCGCGCGGGTGCCGGGGAAGCCGCCGATCAGTACCGCGTCCAGTCCGGAGATGTCGATCCCGAGCTCGAGCGCGTTCGTCGCGGCCAGCCCGATCAGACGTCCGCTGCGCAGGGCCTGCTCGAGCGCGCGCCGCTCCTCCGGCAGGTAGCCACCGCGGTACGCCGCGACCCGGCCGGCCAGCGACGGGTCGATCTCGTCGAGCAGCCGGCGGGTGGTCAGCGCAACGGTCTCGGCGCCGTGCCGCGACCGCACGAACGCGAGCGTCCGGACGTTGGAGACGACCAGGTCGGTGAGCAGGTCGGCCAGCTCGGCGCTCACCGAGCGGCGTACCGGGGCACCGTTCTCGCCGGCGTGCGAGACGAACGGTGGCTCCCACAGGGCCAGCGCCACCCGGCCGCGCGGTGAGGCGTCGTCGGTGACAGCGCGCACCGGCAGCCCGGTCAGCCGGCCGGCGGCCACCTCCGGCTCGGCGACGGTCGCCGACGCGAGGACGAAGGTCGGGTCCGCGCCGTACAGCGCTGCCACCCTGCGCAGCCGGCGGACGATCTGGGACACGTGCGCCCCGAAGACGCCGCGGTAGTGGTGGCACTCGTCGATCACCACGAACTCGAGGGCGGCGAAGAACCGGGACCACCGTTCGTGGCCGGGGAGCAGCGAGCGGTGCAGCATGTCCGGGTTGGTGAGCACGTACTCACCGTGGTCGCGGGTCCACTCGCGCTCCTCGGGGCTGGCATCCCCGTCGTGGGTGGACACCCGCAGGTCCGGCAGGCCGAGCCCGCGCAACGTGCTGAGCTGGTCCTGCGCGAGCGCCTTCGTCGGCGCCAGGTACAACGTGCTCGAACCGCGCTGGCCGCGCGGGCCGCGCCGGGCGTTGATCGCGGTCACGGCCGGCAGCAGGTACCCGAGTGACTTGCCTGACGCCGTACCGGTGGAGAGCACCGTGTGCACCCCGGCGTGCGCCTGCTCGGCGGCCGTGACCTGGTGCTCCCACGGCGCCCGTACGCCGGACCGCTCCAACGCAGCGACCAGGTCCGGATCCGCCCAGGTCGGCCAGCTCCCGGTGCGTGCCGGACGGGGTGGCAGCACCTCGAGGTGGGTCAGCCGGTCAGCGCGGCCGGGCCCGCCGGTGAGCTGCTCGACGAGCTGCTCCAGATCGATGGCGGTCACGCTGCCGAGTCTCGCAGCCAGGCCCGACATCGGCCCGCTGACGCCGGTCGTTTCCCAGTGCCCGCGTGGTTGAATGGGAAGGCAGGAAGCGCGGGTGAGGGATCCGCGCCGTCATGCCGCATCACGCAGGGAGCAGCTCGTGGACCTTTCGTTGGACACCCGTCATCAGGGCGACCGCACCATCGTCGCCGTCGGCGGAGAGATCGACGTCTACACGGCGCCGAAGCTGCGCGACAAGATCACCGAGCTGGTCAACGCGGGCCACCACGACCTGCTGATCGACATGGAGAACGTCGAGTTCCTCGACTCCACCGGCCTCGGCGTCCTCGTCGGCGGGCTGAAGAAGATCCGTGCCCAGGACGGGTCGATGGTCCTCATCTGCAGCCAGGACCGCTTGCTCAAGATCTTCCGGATCACCGGTCTCGCAAAGGTCTTCACCATTCATCCGACCGAAGCCGCTGCCCTCTCCAGCTGAGCTTCCCGGTCGACACGAACGTGATCTGGCTCACCCCATGGACGTGACCCCCGCCACATCTGCGTAGACTCCGCGACGTTTGCTACCCGTGTAACCCGGATCGCACCGAGGAGAATTCATGAGCGGGCTTGAGATCAAGCCGGAACTCGCAGGCTCCAACCTCGTACTGGTCGTCATCATTGCCGTGATCGCCCTCGGGGCGCTCGGCATGGCGGCGATGTTCCGCAACGAGGTCCTTGCCGCAGGCGAAGGCACCGAGAACATGAAGACCATCGCCAAGGCGGTGCAGGAGGGGGCCCAGGCCTACCTCGGCCGACAGTTCCGCACGCTCGGCGTCTTCGCCGGTCTGGCGTTCCTGGCCCTGCTGGCCCTGCCTGCTGACGACTGGGGGGTGCGCATCGGCCGGTCGATCTTCTTCCTCGTGGGAGCAGGCTTCTCGGCAACCGTCGGCTACCTCGGGATGTCGCTCGCGGTGCAGTCGAACCTCCGGGTGGCCGCCGCCGCCAACGAGAGCGGACGTGACCCGGCCATGAAGATCGGGTTCCGGACCGGAGCCATGGTCGGCATGCTCACCGTCGGCCTGGGCCTGCTCGGTGCCAGCGTCGTCGTGCTGATCTTCAAGGACGAGGCGCCGCACGTGCTCGAGGGCTTCGGCTTCGGCGCTGCCCTCCTCGCGATGTTCATGCGCGTCGGTGGCGGCATCTTCACCAAGGCTGCGGACGTCGGTGCCGACCTGGTCGGCAAGGTCGAGAACAACATCCCCGAGGACGACCCGCGCAACGCGGCGACCATCGCGGACAACGTCGGCGACAACGTCGGCGACTGCGCCGGGATGGCGGCCGACCTCTTCGAGTCGTACGCCGTGACCCTGGTGGCGGCGCTGATCCTCGGCTCGCAGGCGTTCGGCGACAAGGGCCTGGTGTTCCCGCTGCTGGTCCCCGCGATCGGTGCGCTGACCGCACTGATCGGCGTCTACCTCTGCAAGCCGCGTCCGGGTGAGAACGGCCTGACCACGATCAACCGGGCGTTCTACATCTCCGCTGGTGTCGGCGCTGTCGGCTCGGTGATCGCGTCCTTCGTGTACCTGCCGTCGAGCTTCAGCGACTTCCACGGCGTCGCCGCCACGGCGCTGAACACGATCTCGTCCAACAACGCGCACGGTGATCCGCGGGTGATCGCCGCGGCTGCCGTGGTGATCGGCATCGTGATGGCTGCGGGGATCCTGGCGCTCACCGGCTACTACACCGGCACCGAGTACAAGCCGGTCAAGGATGTCGGCAAGACCTCGCTGACCGGCGCTGCCACCGTCATCCTGGCGGGTCTCTCGGTCGGCTTCGAGTCCGCGGTCTACACGACGCTGGTGATCGGCGCGGCCGTCTTCGGGGCCTTCCTGCTCGGCAGCGGCTCGCTGACCATCTCGCTGTTCGCGGTCTCGCTGGCCGGCTGCGGCCTGCTGACCACCGTCGGCGTCATCGTCGCGATGGACACCTTCGG
>JAOPXD010000070.1 GCA_025965315.1 Marmoricola sp. | reverse complement strand
CACACCCAGACGACGGCCGACACCAGCAGCGGCAGCAGCACGACCACTCCTCCGACCATCAGCCACGGTACGTCCAGGAAGTGGGCGTGCACCGGCGGGCAGCCCGGCTGGAAGCAGCTGTGCGGGTTGGCTGCTGCCAACGGATAGGTGACCGCGATCCCTGGTACGAACCCGACGGCTGCGCCGAGGACGGCACCCACGCCACCGACGGCCAGGGCGTACGCCGCAGCCACGGCGCGCCGCGTCCGGGGAGCTGCCCCCACGGCGCTGAGCGTGGCCAGGTCCGGACGGGCGTCGGACAACGCCAGGAACGTTGCGGTCAGGGTGCCGCCGAGCATCAGCAGCGCCCCCAGGCACGCGAGCACGAGCTGCAGGATCCAGGTACTCGACGGTGTCTGGTAGCCGCGTTCGACGTACACCGAACCGCCTGGCGTGAGTCCGTTGAGCCGTTCGGAGAGGTTCTTCTCCTGGTCCTTGGTGATCGTCGGTCCGTCGGTCACCAGCTCGATCGTCGTCGGGTGCACGTCGAGCTGCCGCGCCAGGCCGGGCGGGATGATCGCGGTTCCTGAGGTCCGGGCGCCGCTCCTGACGATGAGGGCAGGCACGGTTCGCTTCGTCACGACCGGCGCCGGTGGAGCACTGGAGCCATCACGTCCGGGCGGGGTGAGCTCGGCCCGCACGACGACCCGGGACCTCCCGACCGGGTGGTCCGCGAAGACGATCACCCCACCGGCATCGAGCGTCCTGGCAGCGGCAGCGGCGTCGAGGCCGCCCGGTCTCGTGAACACCTTCGGAAGGGTGCCGCCGTAGACGAAGACGTCGGCTCCCAACGACGGCCCGAACGAGGTCGACTGCAGCTGGACGCCGTCGAGGCCCGCGAACGTCACGTTGATCGTGGTGCCGTTGTGCTCCTCGTAGGGAAGCCCGATGATCGGCTCGGTCAGCACTCCTGGCGCCTCCCGGGTCACAGCCTTGGCGTACTGCGCCCACGGCACCGGGTTTCCGGGTCCCACGTTCGACGACACCGCCGACATCCCCATCGGCAGGCTCGGTTCGTACTTCGCCCGATCCCCCGCGGTGCTGCTGCTGACGCCGATGCCCAGGGCGACCACTCCCATGACCGAGGCCGCCACCGCCGCGACTGCTGGCGTCGTCCGGGTGCGGTGCCGGGCCGCGTCCCGGACGGCGAACCGCAGCGGGAGCGGCAGGAACCTGCCGAGCCGGGCGACACCGACCACCACGACCGGGACCAGGAACAGCATGCCGAGCACGCAGCAGATGGCTGAGGCCGCGATCGCGATCGCGGTGCCCAGCTGGGACTGCTTGGCACCGACGACGGCCAGACCGATGCCGACGGCCAGCAGCACCAGCCCGACGTACGGCGACCGGGGTGACGGCTTTCGATCGCCCCGTCGGCCGGCAAGAACCGCGACCACGTCCTGGCGGGAGGCGATCCACGCCGGCACGACCGCTGCCAGCAACGCGCTGACCAGACCGAAGAGGGCGACCCCGGCGAGGTGCAACCACTGGATCTGGAACGGGCCGAACCAGTCCGGGTTGAAGCGTTGCAGGATTGGCTCGAACAGCCGGGCGCTGCCGATCCCGACGACCACCCCGGCGAGCGCGCCGGCCGTTCCGATCACGACCCCGGTGGCGAGCACGACCCGACGAGCCTGCTGCGGAGTTCCCCCGCTTGCTGCCAGCACCGCCAGCGGGCGGGCCTGGCGCCGGGCTCCGACGGCGAAGGCAGGACCGGCGAGCAGGACCACCTCGATCAGCGCCATCACCACCACCAGCACCGCGATGGTCAGGACGGAGTGGTCGACCTTCTGGCGTCCGCCCAGGGCCACCTGGGCAGCACGAGCAGCGGCGTTGGGGTGCAGGATCACCGAGCGGCTGACGACCAGGACACCGATGCGGTTCAACTTCTGGACAGCGGACCAGGGGACTGCGCGGCCCCCGATCAGCCAGGACCTGTCCACCTGCTGGCCGTGCAGTGCAGGGATGCTTCCCGGCAGCCCGACGAGCTGCGGTTGGGACCGCTGCGAGGTCGACTCCGCGATCCCGACCACCTTCCTGGTGAGGTCGGCGCCGGTCCGCGCATCCAGGCTCGCGTACTCGCTCAGGGAGAGCTCGTGTCCCACCGAGGGCCCGCGATCAGCGAGTGCCTGGTTGACCACGACCTCGTTCGCGTTGCGGGGCCACCGGCCGTGGGTGAGCCGGAACAGGCCGTGGGCCAGCGGATCGGTCACCTGGAGCTGGGTGGCATCGACCGAGACGACGCCCCTCCTGGTCCGCACCCCGGGATAGGTCATGACGACCTCGGTCGCGGCGCGGTGGTGGCCCAGCGCGGCCAGCATCGTTGCCAGTGACGGGGCCGGGACCGCGGCACCGCTGGCGACCGAGTACCCACCGCTGTCCGGGTCGATGCCCTGCCGGACCCTGTTCACCCCGGGATCCTCGGTGGTGTACACCATCGCGGCGGCCTCGGTGCCCAGCCGCCGGTCCAGCGACTCGACCGAGTTCACGTTCTGGGTAGCGATGATGACGTCGGCCGCAGTCACGCCCAGCACCGGGAGCGCGATCATCACCAGCATCAGGATGGAGCGGCCCTTCGACCGCATCGCCTCGCGCCGGGCGATCCGCAG
>JAOPXD010000048.1 GCA_025965315.1 Marmoricola sp. | reverse complement strand
TGAACCGCCCTGGGTTCGGTGGAGACTCGGGCTATTGGATTTCGACCCGTGCTGGGTCGGTCCTTTCTCGAGCGTAGAGCGCGGCTTCGAACTCGGCGGGTGGGACGTCGGACAGGTAGCCGTGCAGCCTGGCGTTGTTGTGCCAGTGGACCCAGCCGAGGGTGGCGAGCTCGACGTCCTCGGCGGTCTTCCACGGCCCAGAGCGGGCGGGGCCGCGGATGAGTTCGGCCTTGTAGTAGCCGTTGACGGTCTCGGCCAGCGCGTTGAAGCTCCTATAGACGTCAAGTCGTCAGGCGGCTCGGGAGGCGACCGCACCGGTACTGATGTTCATGTCGACCGGTGGTGGGAGCAGGTGGTAGATCTCGCGGGCGAGGTAGCGCTTGAGGCAGCGGATGATCTCCCGCTTGGACAGGCCTTCAGCGGTGCGTCGGGTGACGTAGTCGATGGTTGGCTGGTGCCAGCGCATCCGGACGATCACAGCCCGGTAGAGAGCGGCGTTAGCTTGTCGGTTGCCGCCGCGGTAGAGCCGGTGCCGGCCCAGTCCGGTCTTGCCCTTGCCGGTCTTGCCCGAGCCGGTAGGGATGGGGCAGGCGCCGCAGAGCTTCGCGAACGCCGCTTCGGACCGGACTCGGTCGCTGTTGTCGCCGGGCGGTCACGAGCATCTCGGCGGCGATGTCCAGGCCGACGCCGACGGCCTGGACCAGCTGCGGTGCGATCTGCTTGGTCTGGGTCTTCAGGTGCCGGGAGTGGACCTTGATCTCCTCGTGCAGGATCAGCCAGCGCCGCGCCAAGGTCCCGAGGACGTGCCGCATCGCCGCGTCCGGATCGGCCAGCGCGGCGGCGGATTCCAGCTGGGCGCAGGCGTCGATCAGTCGGTAGTCGGTCAGCAGTTCGAGCTCGGCGCGCAGCTCTTCCGAAGCCGTCACCAACGTGGCCTTGAGCGTGATCATGGCGGTGGTCCGAGCTTTCACCGCGGTGTCCCGGGCGATCTTGAGCAGCCGGAGGGCTTCAACGGCACCGTCGGCGGTCTTGGGGACTGCGGTCGCGGTGCCGGCCAGCAGCTGCCGGGCGGCGTGCTCAGCGTCGATGGCGTCGCTCTTGCCCGACAGCCGTCGCTCGTCCTTGCGGGCGGGCCGGTGGACTTCGACGACCTTGTGGCCCTGACGGCGTAGGAACCGGGCCAGCCCGATGCCGTAGGAGCCGGTGCCCTCGACACCGAACCCGACCAGCCGACCCTTGGGACCAACGTGTTCGAGGCAGAACGCGAGCAGCTGGGCGAAGCCGCCGAGGGTGGCGGGCACGAACAGCTCGCCGAGCCGGCCGCCGAAGCCGTCGAGCACGACGGCGACGTGTTCGTCTTTGTGGGTGTCGACGCCGACGATGACATCGTCGCGCCGCAACTGCATGCTGGGCATGGCCGTGGGTCTCCTTCACAGATCCGTGGTCGTGGACCCGCTGGCCGGGCGGGCGGACAGCACTGCGATGAGACCCTGGTCGAGTCAGGCTCCTATCAGGTCACTGCCCGACCGGTCAGCGGTCAGAGCATCACTGCCGCGACGGTCGACACGTCAACGCGAAGGCACCCGCAGGGCCGGTCGTAACAAGGGTCAGACCGACGCGGCAGCGACCACAAGATGCTCGCAGTCGTAGGAGTCGCCGACGGTTCCGATCGAGGGGACCGCGCCGATCTCGGCAAGGCGCTCGCCGTAGCGGATCGAGGTGAACTGCGACCCGGCGTCGCTGTGACAGCGCAGCCCCTGATGTCGGGTGCCGCGGGACCAGCGGGCCATCTCGATCGCCTCCAGGACCATGCCGGTCCGCATGTGGCTGGCGACCCGCCAGCCGACGATCATCCGGGAGCAGGCGTCGATGATGAAGCAGACGTAGGCGACCCCTGCCCAGGTCGGAACGTAGGTCAGGTCGGTCACCCACAACTGGTTCGGCAGCGTGGCGGTGAAGTCCCGCTTGACCAGGTCCGGATGCCGCGCGGCCGCCACCGCCGGCCGGGTCGTGATCACCCGCTTCGACCGGCGGACACCCTCGATCCCGGCGGTCCGCATCAGCCGGGCGACCTGGTCCCGGCCGACCTGATGGCCGGCCCGGCGGGCGGCCTTCCACAACTTGCGGGCGCCATAGACCCGGTAGTTGTCCTCCCACAGCTTGACCAGGACCGCCGTCAGGTCCTGGTCCCGGACCGCCCGCGCCGACGGCGGCCGGGTCTTGGCCGCGTAGTAGCTACTCGGAGCCACCTGCAACACCTTGCAGATGGGCTCGACCCCGAGCCGGCTTCCCTCGACGACGTCGTCGCGGTTGGCGTCGATGAACGCGACTACCTGCGCTGTTGGCGGTCGAGCTCCGCCCCGAAGAAACTCGCGGCCCGCTTGAGGATCTCGTTCGCCCGCTTCAACTCCCGGACCTCCTGCTCCAACTCGCGGACCCGCCCAGCCTCAGCGCTGCTCACACCCGCTGTTCGGCCCTCGTCGACATCGGCCTGCCGGACCCAACTCCGGACCGACTCGACCCCGTAGCCAAGCTGGCCAGCGACCCGCTGCACCGTCCCGTGCTCAGTTCCCAACTCTGTCCGCAGCGCACGGACCATCCGGACCGCATCCGCCTTCTCCTGCGAGCTGTAACGACGCGTCGTGGGCTTCCCCGGCGACTGTTCCTTCGGCATGACCCCATCCTCGTTTCCAAGGCCAGGAGCCTCCAAGAAACCCAGGGCGGTTCA
>JAOPXD010000047.1 GCA_025965315.1 Marmoricola sp. | reverse complement strand
CGCCAACCGAGGGCCGGGGCCACGTCCCGCACGATGGTCTCGAGCACGTGCGCGCAGTAGTCGACACCGAGCTGGTTCGGGATGGTGAGTAGCAGGGTGTCGGCGGCCGCGATGGCCTCGTCCCCGGCGAGCTCGTTGATCAGCTGGTCGGGCTCGGCGGCGTACGACTTGCCGAACCGGGCGATCCCGCCGTCGATGTACCCGACCTGATCGGCCGAGTCGCCCTCCTGGCCGAAGTAGGCCCGGTCGAGGTCGGAGACGATCGGGAAGACGCTCCGGCTGACCGAGACCCGCGGCGTACGGGTGTGCCCCGCGTCGGACCAGGCCGTGCGGAACCGTTCGATCTGCTCGGCCTGGAGCTGATGGAACGGGACCCCGGTGTCCTCGGTGAGCAGCGTGGAGCTCATCAGGTTCATCCCCTGCGCTCCGGCCCACTCGGCGGTCGCACGACTGCCGGCACCCCACCAGATCCGGTCCCGCAAGCCAGGGGAGTGCGGTTCGACGCGGAGCAGCCCCGGCGGATTCGGGAACATCGGTCGCGGGTTGGGCTGAGCGAACCCCTCACCGTCGAGAACCTTCAGGAACTGAGCGGTGTGCTCACGGGCGAGATCGGCGTGGTCCTGCCCCTGGGCAGGCTCGTAGCCGAAGTAGCGGTAGCCGTCGATCACCTGTTCCGGTGAGCCGCGGCTGATCCCGAGCTGCAACCGCTCGCCCGAGATCAGGTCCGCCGCGCCGGCGTCCTCGGCCATGTTCAGCGGGTTCTCGTAACGCATGTCGATCACGCCGGTGCCGATCTCGATCCGGCTGGTCCGGGCGCCGATCGCAGCCAGCAGCGGGAACGGCGAAGCCAGCTGGTTGGCGAAGTGGTGCACCCGGAAGTAGGCGCCATCGGCGCCGACCTCCTCGGCAGCGACCGCGAGGTCGATCGACTGCAGCAGCACGTCGGACGCCGAGCGTGTCGCCGAGTGCTGCGACGCCGACCAGTGGCCGAAGGACAGGAATCCGATGTTCTTCATGCTCGCTCCAACATTGATTGAACTCTAAACCTTCCCGGCTGTGGGACGTGCAGAGGTAGGTGCCACCGCAAGAAAATCTAGTGGTAGCGCCTGCCGCCGCTCTCTACGCTCGAACCATGGCGATGGTCGATCCCGACGATGACGGCATCAGGCGGTACGTGGTCAGTCACTACCGGTACGACGTCGATCGCCACGAGCGCAGACACGTCGTGGTGGCTGCTTTCGACCGCGCCCGCGAGTTCGAGCGCGAGTTCGAGCGACTGGTCGTCGAGCTCAGAGAGCGCCGTGACGCGGGGGCGGTGACCGACCCGCAGGAGCACATCACCGGGGTCGTTCTCGAGCCACGCCACCGCGAGCTTGCACAGAACGGGCGGATCCTGGGCCGCGCGATCAGCCACGGCGTCGTCCCGCGGAACCTCGACGAGCTGGAGCTACCGTCCAACGTGGTCTGGCTGCGCGCCGAGCGTCGCTGAGTCAGCTCGTCAGCACGACGAGCTGCTGCGTCGCCCGGGTCATCGCGACGTACCGGTCCACGGCTCCCTCGATGCCGTCGCCGAACCGGTCCGGATCGATCAGGACGACCAGGTCGAACTCGAGCCCCTTCGACAGCTCCGGGGTGAGCGAGCGGACCCGGTCGGTCGGCGCGTACCCGGGATCACCGATGACGCACACCGTGCCCTCGGCGTGCGAGGCGAACCAGGTCTCCAGGATCGCTTCCAGGTCGGAGACGGGGCCGTGCACGACCGGCAGGTCTCCGGTACGGATGGACGTGGGCACGTTGGCGTCCGGCAGCACCGCGCGGATGATCGGCTCGGCCTCGGCCATGATCTGTGCGGGCGTCCGGTAGTTGATGCTCAGCGACGCGAGCTCGATCCGGTCCAGGCCCACACGCTCGAGGCGCTCGGTCCAGGACTCCGTGAAGCCGTGCCGGGCCTGGGCGCGGTCACCGACGATCGTGAAGCTGCGCGACGGGCAGCGGGCCAGCAGCATCTGCCACTCGGCGTCGGTCAGCTCCTGGGCCTCGTCCACCACGATGTGCGCGAACGGGCCGGAGAGAAGGTCTGCCTCGTCCTCGGGAAGGGCGTCGGTGTCGATCAGGGCATCGCGGATGCCGGTCTGTCGCAGCTGGGCCATCATCCCGTCCTCGTCGTCGAGCTGGAGGAGGTCCTCGACGACGTCGTCCATCCGCCGTCGCTCGGCGTCGACCGCAGCCTGGTGCCGACGTTTGCGAACGGAGGCCTCGGGATCGCCGAGGCGCTGTCGCGCGATGTCCAGCAGCGGCAGGTCTGCGAGTGTCCATGCCTGGGCGTCATCGCGCTGGAGCAGCCGGACGTCGTCGGGGCTGAGGCCCGGGGCAGCCATCCGCAGGTATGCCGGAACGTCCCAGAGGTCGCCGACCAGATCGGTGGCCTCGAGGATCGGCCAGGCCTTGCTGAACGCATCGGTCAGCTCGCGGTTCTGGGCGATCGACCTGCGGAGCAGGTCGGGGGACACGCCCGCCTCGTCCTCGTCAGCGTCCTCGTCAGCGAGGTCGGCCTTGTCCACCAGGATGGTCAGCAGCTCCTCCCAGACCTGGTCGCGGCCCTCGTTGTGGGGCGTGCCCGGAGCCGGCGCGTCGAAGGCCTCGGCCCACTCGTCGGCGCTGAGCCAGATGTCGCCGTACGGCGTCTCGACCTCCATCCCGGAACCGGGGGGATCTTCGTAGAACCGGACGGCGGGCTCGATCGCCCGGACCATGTCCACCGACGCCTTGAGGGCTGCCACCGACGGATCGGTCTCGGGGAGCGCGGCGGGGCCCTCCGGAAGCAGGTCCCGCAGGGTGGCGGTCTGGACTCCTTCTTCGCCGAGGCTCGGAAGCACGTCGGAGACGTAGGCCAGGTACGGCTGGTGGGGACCGACGAAGAGCACGCCGCCGCGCTGGTGGCCCAGACGCGGGTCGGAGTACAGCAGGTACGCCGTGCGGTGCAGGGCGACCACGGTCTTGCCGGTACCCGGCCCACCGTCGACGACCAGGGCGCCGCGCGAGCCGGCCCGGATGATCGCGTCCTGGTCGGCCTGGATGGTGCCGAGGACGTCCCGCATCCGGGGCGACCGGTCGGTACCGAGACTGGCGATGAACGCGGACTGGTCGTCGAGCGCGGCACGGCTGTCGAAGCCCGCGGCGGTGAAGACCTCGTCCCAGTAGTCGTTGATCCGGCCGCGGTCCCAGCGGTAGCGACGACGGCTCGCCAGACCCATCGGGTTCGCGTGGGTCGCACCGAAGAACGGTTCGGCAGCGGGGGAGCGCCAGTCGAGCAGCAGCCGGTTGCCCGCGCTGTCGGTGAGCCCGAGCCGACCGATGTACGTCGCGACGCCATCATCGGCAACGATCATGCGTCCGAGGCACAGGTCCACGCCGAACCGCCGCAAGGTGCGCAGCCGAGCGGTCAGACGGTGCACCTCCTGGTCCCGGTCGAGCGCCTCCTGACCGATACCTCCGGGCAGCCTGCGGGCGGCGTCGAGCCGTTCGGTCAGGTCGGCGATGGACTGCTCGATGCTCTCGGCGATGGCAGCGAAGTGCTGCTCGTCGCCGGAGATCAGCTCCGGGTCAGCCTTGGCGACGAGGTGCTCGGGAAGGTCGAACGCACTGCTGCTGCGGGGGTTCACGCGATCTGCTCCATGTCCGGCTCATCATGCTTGAGCCAGTGAGTGTGGGCCACCACCGGGGCCTTGCCGCAAGCCCCCGCCTCAGCTATACCTTGGTGGTGGAGGTCCGGCACGCAACTGCTGCCGACGTCCCGGTCCTTGCGGCGCTGCGGCGGGCCTGGGTGGAGGAGAACGCCGGAGCCGCTGTCGACGACGACGGCTTCGAGGGCGCGTTCGCCGACTGGTACGCCGCGGAGGAGCACCAGCGGATCACCTGGATCGGCGAGGACGACGGCCTCCCCGCCGGGATGCTGAACCTGCGGGTCTTCACCCGGATGCCCCGGCCGGGACTGGGGCCGAGTCGGTGGGGCTACCTGGCGAACCTCTATGTGCGACCCGCTTACCGTGAGCGTGGTCTGGGCAGTGCCCTGCTCGAGGCCTGTACGACGTACGCCGACGAGTACGGCTTCGTCAGGATCGTGCTGAGTCCGAGCGAGCGGTCGGTACCGCTGTACCTGCGGTCCGGGTTCGGTCCGGCGACCTCACTTCTGCTGCGCCCAGATCCGGATTAGCTTCTTGCCCAGATCGCTGTCCGGGAACTGGACCTTGAGCGCCGGCCCGGTGGTGATGTCGATCGTCGAGTTGTCGGCGAGCTCCAGGTAGACGTCCTGGCCCGCCGGTACCCGGTGCAGGATCTTGAACACCGCAGGCACGGTGTTCTCAGTCAGGCGCAGATCCATCGTCGGGGCCCGGTCGTCGACGTCGGCGACGTCCGTCCGGTCGCAGAGATCCAGTAGCGCGTCAGCACGGCCCTTCTCCGGGAACACCGGTCGCACCTGGCAGTCGCGGCCCTTGACGGCGACGTCGAGGGTCAGCTGACCCAGCTCGGTGATCGCCGGCTCACGTCCGAGGGCGGCGACCACCGACCGGGCAGCCGTCGTGCTCGGCGCATCGATGGTCCAGTCCGACGTACGGACGGCGACGTCGGTCACTGCAGGGTCGACGGACAGTCGTTCGGCCAGGTCGCGTTCGGTCGCGGTCAGCGGCGCGGAGGTCACCAGGTGCGTCGGGGTGACGGTGAGCAGCCCAGATCCCTGCGCGGCAGTTGCCTGCCAGGCCCGCGCCTGGGCGATCGTTCCGCTCGTCGCTGCGGAGACCCGGCCCGGGACGACCTCGATCTTCCGGACCTTGTCCCCGACGGTGTCGAACGTGGCCTGGGTCAGCCCGAGCTCCTTGGTCAGGTTTACCCCGGTCCGCTGGGTGATCACCGCGTGCGGGCTGGCGTAGTGGTTGGTGGCGTTCGTCGCGGCGTACCCGCTGGTGGTCGCGGCCTTCTCGACCTGGGGGACGAGCGCGGTCAGAGCGGCGTCGGTGGCGTGCAGGTCGATGCCGTGGCTGGTGAAGGTCAGCTGCTCGATGCCGGTCAGGGTCGTGGTCGTGGACCAGAACGCGATCACCCGGGTGCGCGGGTCGGCGTCGCACGGTGCCTGGACCAGGATCCGTTCGATCTGCAGGAAGTACTTCGTCGGGGTGTGGGTGGCCTTGTCGAAGGCGCACATGCTCGCCATCGCCTTCGAGAGCGAGGCCGGGTTCGCGGCGACCGTGAGCCGTGCGTACGCCTCGAACTCACCGCGGAACGGCGAGATGTTGGCGCCGGAGATGTCGGTGACCCGGGCGCCGGCGAGGGGGTGCTGCTTGACCCAGCCCTGCCAGTCCCGGGCGGTCTGGTCGCCTTCGTGGTAGGCGCAGCCCGTGGTCAGCAGCGTGCTGATCAGGGCGGCCAGCAGGAGGGGCCGACGGATCCGAGACACGTTCATGGAGCACAGAGTGGCAGCAGGAGCGGTTCCTGCGAAGCACATCTGTCGGAACCCTGCGGTTGGATGGCCTGGTGCAGACGATCACCGACGCGGAGCGTCGCGCGAGGCTGGGAATCCGGCACGGGCTCGCGGCCCCGCTGACCGACGTCGCGACCGCGACCGCGGCGATGACCTGCCTGCACGCGACCGAGCCGGCGTCGGTCCACCTCGCCGCCTGGGCGCGAACCGGGGCCACTCGCGAGCAGACCGACGCAGCGCTGTACCAGGACCGCAGCGTCGTGAAGCAGCTCGCGATGCGCCGGACGGTCTTCGCGTTCCCGCGGGCCCTGCTCCCGGCTGTCTGGGGGAGCGCGGCCGCCCGGGTCGCGGTGCAGCAGCAGGGTCAGCTTGCCCGCGACGTCGAGAAGCACGCGGTCGCGACTGACGGCGCCGCGTGGGTCGCCGAGGCCTGCGCCGCGGTGCTGAGCCACCTGCGCCAGGAAGGTCCGACCGCCACGATGAGGCTGCGCGAGGCGCTGCCGGTCCTCGACGCCCGGATGAGCATCTCGCCGGGTACGACCTGGGGCGCGGAGGTCTCGGTCGCACCACGGGTGCTGACCACCCTCGCTGCCTCGGGGGTGATCATGCGGGGGGCGAACGACGGCGGCTGGAAGACGTCCCGGCCGCTCTGGACCGCGGTCGAGGACTGGTTGCCGGACGTGCCGGAGGCGCTGGCCGAAGCCAACGGCTACGCAGCACTGGTCGAGTCCTGGCTGACCACCTTCGGTCCCGGCACGGAGGCGGACATCGTCTGGTGGCTCGGCGCCACCAAGGCCGCCGTACGACGAGCCCTGATCGACGTCGGTGCGGTACCGGTCGCGCTCGAGGACGGCAGCACCGGCTACGTCCTCCCCGAGGATCTCGTGCCGACGTCACGACCCGACCCCTGGGCGGCACTGCTCCCGGCCCTCGACCCCACGACGATGGGCTGGAAGGAGCGCGCCTTCTACCTGGGGCCGCACGCGGAGGCACTCTTCGACCGCAACGGCAACGGTGGCCCGAGCGCCTGGTGGGACGGCCGGATCGTCGGTGGCTGGTACCAGTCCGACGACGCCACGGTCGTCGTCGTACCGGCGGAGGAGCTCCCGAAGGCGGCCAGTGCCGCGCTGGCGGAGAAGGCAGCCGAGCTGACGGGCTGGTTCGACGGCGAGATCGTCCGCTCGATCTACCAGTCACCGCTGGCGAGAGCGGCAGTCGCGCCCCGATAGGGTCACCGCGTGCGTGAACAGCCCGAGCAGCAGGCCCCACCGGTCCAACGACTGCGGATCCGGTACGCCAAGCGCGGCCGGTTGCGCTTCACCAGTCACCGCGACTTCAGCCGCGCCTTCGAGCGCGCGATCCAGCGGGCCCGGGTGCCGATGGCGTTCTCCTCGGGATTCAACCCGCACCCCCGGATCTCGTACGCCGGCGCCAGCCCGACCGGGGCCTCGAGCGAGGCCGAGTACCTCGAGATCGGGCTCGCCCAGATCCTCGACCCGGCCGAGCTCGGCAGAGCCCTGGACGAGTCGCTGCCGACCGGGCTGGACATCCTCGAGGTGGTCGCCAGCGCAGGTGGATCCCTCGCCGACCTGCTGGAGGCCTCGGAGTGGGAGATCACTCTCACCGGGGTGGACCCGGACGCCCTCGGCAGCGCCGTCGCGAAGGTCCTCGAGACCTCGGAGATCATGGTCGAGCGAATGACCAAGAAGGGCCTGCGGACCTTCGATGCCCGCGCCGCGATCACCCTTCTCGAGGCGAGGCCGGGCGGCGCGTCGCCCGCGGACGGAGAATCGTGTGCGATACTGCGAGTGGTCTTACGACACGGAACTCCGTCCGTGAGACCCGACGACGTTCTCGCCGCGCTCCGTGAGATCTCGGGGATTACTGCCAGCAACGCCGCGCTTGCGCAGCGCCTGGCACAGGGTCCCCTCGATCCACAGACCGGCACGGTGGGTGATCCGTTGGCACCCGACCGCGACGCGGCCGGCTGAGGAGCAGGTGACAGGTCTCCTCGGCTTTTTCGGCCAGAGCGACCGCGGTCGGTGATCAGGGATCACTTCACATGACGTAACTGACACGGAGGGTGTCGTCGCCGACTGAAGGCTTTCGCTGCGCGGCGTTTCGACACCTCGCAGCCGCGACCCGCACGGTCGCATCGGTGTAACGCTGGCTGCTTCCGTGCATTAGGAGAGCTCCATGCTCGACTCTGAAACCCCCGAGAACAACATCAGCGAGACCCCGGCGGACATTCCGGCAGATCTCACGGTCGACACCGGCGAAGCAGCCCCGGCGGCCAAGAAGCCGGCGAAGAAGTCCGCCGCCAAGAAGGCGACCGCGAAGAAGGCCACCAAGGCCTCCGCGAAGAAGGCCGCGAAGAGCACCGAGTCGTCCTCGGCCGAGGCGCCCGAGGACGACACGTCCGCAGGCGGGGCCCCGGCCCAGCCGCGCCGCCGCGCCGCGAAGAAGGCCTCTGCCCCGCCGACATCCGACGGTACCGACGACGAGGCGCAGGACGGCGATGCCCCGGCGCGCGGCGCAGGTGCCCCGATGGTCCTGTTCCAGGCTCCGGAGACGACCACCCCGGCGCGCAAGCGCGCCGCCAAGAAGGCAGCTGCCCCGGCGGCCGAGGACGACACCACCGAGGACCAGTCCACCGAGGACGGTCCGGCTCCGGCGAAGAAGACCTCCGGCCGCCGCCCCGCCAAGAAGGCAGCAGCTCCGGCTGCCGCCGACGACGAGGGCGACGACGCCGAGACCGACGGCCAGGCCGACGGTGAGGACGCCGACGGGAACGACACCGGCGAGGGTGGCGCCCGTCGTCGTCGTCGTCGCGGCGGTCGTCGTCGTCGTCGTGGGGCCGGTGAGGACGCCGCCGACGGTGCCGAGGGCGAAGACGCCGGCGAGTCCGGCGAGGACGAGTCCACGGACGGCGAGGCGCAGACGCGTCGTACCCGTACCCGGGTCCGCCAGCCCCGCAACCCCGAGGACGAGATCACCAGCATCGGTGGCTCGACCCGTCTGGAAGCCAAGAAGCAGCGCCGCCGTGAGGGCCGCGAGGCCGGTCGCCGTCGCGCACCGATCGTGTCCGAGGCAGAGTTCCTGGCCCGGCGCGAAGCCGTCGACCGGGTGATGGTCATCCGTCAGCGCGACGACCTCACCCAGATCGGCGTCCTGGAGGACAAGGTCCTCGTCGAGCACTACGCCTCCCGCGACTCGCAGACCTCCCTGATCGGCAACATCTACCTCGGTCGGGTGCAGAACGTGCTGCCCTCGATGGAGGCCGCGTTCATCGACATCGGCAAGGGCCGCAACGCGGTCCTGTACGCCGGTGAGGTCAACTGGTCCGCGCTGGGCCACAAGGACGGCCAGGTCCGCAAGGTCGAGTCCGTGCTCAAGTCCGGGCAGACGATCCTGGTCCAGGTCACCAAGGACCCGATCGGGCACAAGGGCGCTCGCCTGACCGGTCAGATCAGCCTCCCGGGCCGGTTCCTGGTCTACGTCCCCGACGGCAACACCAGCGGGATCTCCCGCAAGCTTCCCGACACCGAGCGGAACCGTCTCAAGACCCTCCTCAAGGAGATCGTCCCGAACACCGCCGGTGTGATCGTGCGCACCGCGGCCGAAGGTGCCAGCGAGGAGGAGCTCACCCAGGACGTCGAGCGGCTGACCGCTCGCTGGGCCGAGATCGAGACGGCCGTCGCGGCCGGACGCTCTCCCGAGCTCCTGTACGGCGAGCCGGACCTGACCCTGAAGGTCGTCCGGGACCTGTTCACCGAGGACTTCAACAGCCTGGTCATCGACGGCTCCGAGGCCTGGGACCTGGTCGACGGCTACGTCTCCCAGGTCGCTCCGGACCTGCGAGAGCGGCTGTCCCGCTACGACTCCGAGGCCAACGGCGGCCGGGACGTCTTCGCGGCGTACCGCGTCGACGAGCAGATCGCCAAGGGCCTGGACCGCAAGGTCTGGCTGCCCTCGGGCGGGTCCCTGGTCATCGACCGCACCGAGGCGATGACGGTCGTCGACGTCAACACCGGCAAGTTCACCGGCTCCGGGGGCAACCTCGAGGAGACGGTCACCAAGAACAACCTCGAGGCTGCCGAGGAGGTCGTCCGCCAGCTCCGGCTGCGCGACATCGGCGGCATCATCGTCGTCGACTTCATCGACATGGTCCTCGAGTCCAACCGCGACCTCGTGCTGCGGCGGATGGTCGAGTGCCTGGGCCGTGACCGGACCCGGCACCAGGTTGCCGAGGTGACCTCGCTCGGACTGGTCCAGATGACGCGCAAGCGGATCGGGACCGGCCTGCTGGAGACGTTCGGCGAGGACTGCGACCACTGCAAGGGCCGCGGAGTGATCGTCCACGAGCACCCGATCGAGCCCGGGAGCCGCAACGCGACCGCGAGCGTCGGTCAGGGTGGCGGCGTCGGTGGCAACGGCGGCGGAGGCGGCGGGAGCGACGAGTCGCGTGGCCGCCGCAGCCGTGGCGGTCGCAACCGCAACCGCGGCGTCGACAGCGCGCCCGTCGAGCCGACGATCCCGTCACCGATGGCGCTGGTCGGGACCAAGCCTCATGCCGAGTCCGAGATCATCGCTGACGACCCGATCGTGCCCGAGGAGACCGTTGACATCCCGCTCGGCACCTTCGCGCCCACCGAGTCGGACGAGTCGACCGAGCTGACCGACCTCGCTGAGCCGACCGAGCCGACCGAGGACGCTCCCGAGGCGATCCAGGAGCCGGACGAGGTTCTCGTGGACGAGACCCCCGTGGTCGAGGCACCTGCGCCGATCGTGGTCACGACGACCCGTCGACGCCGTGCCGGTCGTCCGGCAGGCCCGGCCGCGACCCCGACGGCGGAGCTGACCGCCACGATCGCCGAGGCCAGCGACGAGTCCAAGGACGAGCCAGGCGACGTCGACCAGGACGTCGACCAGGACGGCGAGCCGTCCGAGGACGGCTCCGGGTCGGTCTTCCACGTCCCGGTGAAGAAGAAGGGCTCGCGCAAGCGTTGACTGCTGGACCGGCTCAAGCCTCGCCCGTGAGCCCCTCGAGGGCTGGCAACGCGGTGCGCACTGCCGCACGCTGATCCGGCGTGAGCCGATCCAGGCGGTCACCCAACGCCTGAAGACGGGCGGCTCGACAGCTCAGCACGAGCTCCTCGCCGAGAGCGGTCGCGGCCACGAGCTGGGCACGGCCGTCGTCCGGGTCGGCACTGCGCTCGACGTACCCGAGGCTCTCGAGCGTGTTCACGATCCTGGTCATCGCCGGCGCGGTGATGCCCTCGACCTGGGCGAGCGTCCCTGCCCGCTGCGGGCCGTCCTGGATCAGCGTCGCGAGCGCGCTCAGGCCACCGTGCCCGATGAGCGCCTCGCGCGAGTCCCGGCGCAGGGCGCGGTTCAGCCGTACGACGGCCAGGTAGAGCCGCGTCGTGGTCTCGGTGGCGATTACCGGGGCGGTGCTCACTCGCGCCCCAGCGCTTCGCCCGCAGCTGCGGGCTCCGGCTCGACGTGCACGTACTTGCCGCCGGCCGACCACGACGCGACAGCGGCGATCACCATCATCAGGGCCGCGGTGAGGAACACGATGATCAGGCCGTGGTGGAACGGCCCGGACATCAGGTGCGGGAAGAACTCCTTGCCGGTCAGGGTGTCGGCGTTCTTCTTCGGCAGCTTGTCCAGCTGGCCGGTCGGTCCGAGCAGCGACTTGATCGGGTTGTAGCCCAGGAAGGACGCGAACAGCGACCCGACCGGCGGCAGCGCGCCGATCTGGGCAGCCACCTTGTGCGAGACGCCCTGGCCGACCAGGCCGTTGGTGAGGGTCCGGGGGAGCACGTTCGCCAGGCCGACGACCATCAGCGAGAAGAACACCCCGATCGAGAGCGACGAGCCGGAGTTGAACACGGTGCCGCGGATGCCCGAGGCGGCGCCGCGTTCGTGGGCGGGGACCGAGTTCATGATCGCCGTCGTGTTCGGTGCGCTGAACAGGCCGGAGCCGATGCCGTTGGCGAGCAGGATCAGCGCGAACGCCCAGTAGCTGAAGTTCACCGGGATCACCAGGAGCAGGACGAAGCTGACGGCAACGACGAGCGAGCCTCCGGTCGCGAAGTAGCGGGCGCCGTACCGGTCCGAGAGCCAGCCGGAGACGGGACCGGCCGCCAGGAACCCGACGGTGAGCGGCAGCATGTACACGCCGGCCCACAGCGGGGTGGACTCGTAGCTGTACCCGTGCAGCGGCAGCCAGATCCCCTGCAGCCAGATGATCAGCATGAACTGAAGACCGCCACGGCCCACGGCGGCCATCAGCCCGGCGATGTTGGCCATCGTGAACGCGCGGATCTTGAAGAGCCCGATCGTGACCATCGGGTGCTCGACCCGCTGCTCGACGATCACGAACAGCACCAGCAGCGCCGTGCCACCGATCAGGCCGGCGAGGACCCACGGGTTCACCCACCCGGTCGCGTGCGTGCCGTAGGGCTGGAGACCGTAGGTGATCGCGACCAGGATCGCGGTCAGGCCGCCGGCGAACGTCAGGTTGCCGGGGATGTCCAGCTTGGCTGGACGGCGCTCGCCGAGCTCGACCAGCGACCGGTAGCCCCAGATCGTGCCGAAGATGCCGATCGGGACGCTGACCCAGAAGACCGCACGCCAGTCCCACTCCGACAGCACACCGCCGATGACCAGGCCGAGGAACGAACCGGCGATGGCGGCGACCTGGTTGATGCCCAGGGCCATCCCGCGCTGCTCGGCCGGGAAGGCGTCGGTGAGGATGGCGGTCGAGTTCGCGAACAGCATCGCCCCGCCGACGCCCTGGCCGACCCGCATCAGGATCAGCCACCAGGCTCCGGCGCCGCCGTGGAACGGGTCGACCGAGAGCATCACCGAGAACAGCGAGAACACCGCGAAGCCGAGGTTGTACATCTTCACGCGGCCGTAGATGTCGCCGAGGCGTCCCAGCGTCACCACCAGGACCGCCGAGACGACCAGGAAGCCCATGATGATCCAGAGCAGGTACGACACGTTGCCCGGCTCGAGCGGGTCCAGCTTGATCCCGCGGAAGATCGCCGGCAGCGAGATGATCACGATCGAGGAGTTGATCGTGGCCATCGAGATGCCCAGAGTGGTGTTCGACAGCGCGATCCACCGGTAGTGCGGGTGGTCCTTGTCGAAGCGGGAGAGCGGACGCGCGGGCGCTGCGGATTCGGTCACAGGGTGATATTACTTCACATCAGGCAACTAAATCGGTCGAGGGTCGCAGGTCCACGACCGACCTCGTTTTGACCCCACGGCTCACGACCCCGTAAAGTTGACCCTCGGTGTGCTTGCGCACCCCCACCTGCTTTGAAATCCCGTAGAGCCTGAACCCCCCGAAGAGAGTGAGTGCGCCGTGTACGCGATCGTGCGTAGTGGCAGCAAGCAGCAGAAGGTTGTTGTTGGCGATGTCATCGAGATCGACAAGACCGACGAGGCACCGGGCACTGCCCTGAGCCTGGCGGTCGTCATGCTCGTCGACGGCGAGAAGGTCACGGCCACCGGCCTGGACAAGGCTGCCGTGACGGTCGAGGTCCTCGGCGCGACCAAGGGCCCGAAGATCGTCATCCAGAAGTACAAGAACAAGACCGGGTACAAGAAGCGCCAGGGTCACCGTCAGAAGTACACCCAGGTCAAGGTCACCGACATCAAGCTCTGACCTCCCGGTCAGCACACTCCCAAGGACTGAACTCATGGCTCACAAGAAGGGCGCGGCGTCTACCAAGAACGGCCGCGACTCAAACTCCCAGCGCCTCGGCGTCAAGCGCTTCGGCGGCCAGCTCGTCAACGCCGGCGAGATCATCGTGCGCCAGCGCGGCACCCACTTCCACCCCGGTGCGGGTGTCGGTCGGGGCAAGGACGACACGCTGTTCGCGCTCGTCCCCGGCAACGTCGAGTTCGGCACCCGCCGTGGTCGTCGCGTTGTCAACATCGTCCCGGCTGTCTGAGGACGCCAGAACGAACCCACGTGTCACCGTTGGGCGTCCCTGGATCTGCCAGGGACGCCCTTCGTAATTGAACAGGAAAGGAGCACCGATGGCAGTCCCCACGTTCGTGGACCACGTCACGCTGTACGTCAGCGCCGGCCGCGGCGGACACGGCGTCGCCTCGGTGCACCGCGAGAAGTTCAAGCCCCTGGGCGGACCCGACGGCGGCAACGGCGGTCCCGGTGGCTCGATCATCCTGCGGGTCGACCCCGACGTCACCACGCTGATCGACTACCACCACCGGGCGAAGCGTCAGGCCACCCACGGTGGCCAGGGCGCCGGTGACCACCGCAACGGTGCTCACGGCGAGGACCTGATCCTCGCTGTCCCGGACGGAACCGTCGTCACCGAGGACGGCGAGGTCATCGCCGACATGGTCGGCGCCGGGACGGAACTGGTCATCGCCGCCGGCGGTCGTGGCGGCCTCGGCAACGCTGCCCTGGCCTCGGCCAAGCGCAAGGCCCCTGGCTTCGCGCTGCTCGGCGAGCCCGGCGAAGAGCGCACCATCGGTCTCGAGCTCAAGGTCGTGGCCGACATCGGCCTGGTCGGGTTCCCGTCGGCAGGCAAGTCCAGCCTGATCGCGGCGATCAGCCGCGCCCGGCCCAAGATCGCCGACTACCCGTTCACCACGCTGATCCCGAACCTGGGCGTGGTCAAGGCCGGCGACACGATCTTCACCGTGGCCGACGTCCCGGGCCTCATCGAGGGAGCCAGTGAAGGTCGCGGTCTGGGCCACGACTTCCTGCGGCACATCGAGCGCTGCGCTGCGCTGCTGCACGTCATCGACCTCGCCACCCTCGAGCCCGGCCGCAACCCGGCCGAGGACCTCGACATCATCGAGGGCGAGCTGGCCAAGTACGGCGGCCTGGAGGACCGGCCGCGGCTGGTCGCGCTCAACAAGGCCGACCTTCCCGACGGCCGGGACATGGCCGACATCGTTCTCGAGGACATCGCCCGCCGCGGCTGGCCGGTCTTCGCAATCAGCGCGATGACCCACGAAGGCTTGAAGGAGCTCACCTTCGCGATGGCCGAGATCGTGGCCACGGCGCGCCGTGAGCGCGTCGTCGTCGAGGCCGAGCGGATCATCATCCGGCCCAAGCCCAAGGGCTCCGGTGAGGAATTCACGATCACGCCCGAGCAGATGCCCGGGGGCGGTGCAGGCTGGCGCGTTCGCGGCACCAAGCCCGAACGCTGGATCCGGCAGACGAACTTCGGCAACGACGAGGCCGTCGGGTTCCTCGCCGACCGGCTCAACCGGATCGGTGTCGAGGCCAGGCTCGTCGAGCTCGGCGCGGTCGAGGGCGAGTCGATCCTGATCGGTCATCCCGACGACGCGGTCGTCTTCGACTTCAAGCCCGGTCTGGACGCGGGAGCCGAGATGCTCGGGCGCCGCGGCGAGGACCAGCGCTTCAACGAGGACCGCCCTGCTGCCGGACGCCGTCGTGCGATCGACGAGGCGATGGAGGACCGCGAGGAGTTCGAGACCCGGGCCGACGTCGCCCGCCGCCTCGACGCCGAGGCTGCCGCGAGCGGTCACCTGGGCGACGACTACCTCGACGACCCGGTCACCTACTTCGAGATCGAGCCAGAGGAAGCGTCAGAGGAAGTCGGAGACCAGCCATGAGCCGGAAGGCGGTCCTCGACGCTCGTCGGATCGTCGTCAAGGTCGGCTCCTCGTCGTTGACCACGGCAGCCGGCGGGATCGACCCCGGACGCGTGCGCGCGCTCGTCGACAGCGTGGCAGCCGTGCACGCCACCGGTGTCGAGGTGGTGCTGGTCTCCTCGGGTGCGATCGCGGCAGGGCTGGCGCCGCTGTCCTTCACCCGTCGCCCCAAGGACCTGGCCCGGCAGCAGGCTGCGGCCTCGGTGGGTCAGGGCATCCTCGTGCACCGCTACACCGAGGAGTTCGCCCGGCACGGGCAGGTCACCGGCCAGGTACTGCTCACCCTGGACGACGTCACCCGCCGCGGGCACTACCGCAACGCCCAGCGGACGTTCGTGACGCTGCTGGAGCTCGGTGTCGTTCCGATCGTCAACGAGAACGACACCGTCGCCACGAGCGAGATCCGCTTCGGTGACAACGACCGGCTCGCCGCGCTCGTCGCGCACCTGGTGCACGCCGACCTGCTGGTGCTGCTCTCCGACGTCGACGGCCTGTACGACGGCCCTCCGGCCGACCCGGGAAGCACCCTGATCGGCGAGGTCCACGGCGAGGCCGATCTGGCCGCCGTGACCGTCGGCAAGCCCGGCGCCGCCGGGGTCGGGACCGGCGGCATGCAGACCAAGATCGAAGCTGCCCGGATCGCTACCGGCGCCGGTATCCCGGTCGTCGTGACCAGTGCGGGACAGGCGCAGGCGGCACTCGCGGGTGACGAGGTCGGCACCCTCTTCCACTCCACCGGCCCGCGTCGCCCGACCCGGCTGCTCTGGCTCGCGCACGTGACCGAGGGCAAGGGCACGATCATCCTGGACGCCGGAGCCGTGCGGGCGTTGACCGAGCGCCGGGCGTCGTTGCTGCCTGCCGGGATCACCGGGGTCACGGGGTCCTTCGTGGACGGCGACCCGGTCGACCTGGTCGACCCCGACGGCCAGGTCATCGCCCGGGGACTGGTGAACTACGCCGCCGCCGAGCTGCCCGCCCTGATGGGGCGCTCCACCCGCGAGCTGGCGGCCGAGCTGGGTGCGTCGTACGAGCGTGAAGTGGTCCACCGCGACGACCTGTCGCTGTTCGACCGACCCTGAGTTTTCCCCGACTTCCGGCATTCGCCCGCGTGCGGGTGTCCGGTTCCAGCACACTGGTCCGGAATCGTCTTCGGGAGGAGCGCGCGTTGGGTCGAGGTCAGGGCGGACGTCTGTGGCACGTCACGCTCACCGTCGCAGGCGAGCCGGTGGAACCGATGCTCGTCCGCGGTGCGCTGACCCGACTTCGCGAGGAACGCCCCTTCATCGACACGCTCGAGTACACCGGTTCCGGTGCCGAGCTGCAGTTCTGGGACGAGGGTGACGCCATGCTCGACGTGGCCTCGCTCGCCCTGCGGCTGTGGGCCGAGCACCGGGTCTCCGCCGGGCTGCCCTCCTGGGAGATCGTCGGGCTCGAGGTCGTGGAGAAGTCCGTCCGCGACAGCCGCCTCGTCGGGCGTCCGACTGGTCTGCAGTCGTCGACCTCGATGCCCTATCAGCTGTAGCTCACCGATACTCTGATCGGCATGTCAGGACTGATCGCGCCCGTCGCTGCGCGCGCCCGTGAGGCCGCCGTCGTACTGGCGCTGGCCACCCGTGCGACCAAGGATGCCGCCCTCGAAGCGATGGCCGTAGCGCTGCTGGCGAACACCGCTGCGATCCTGGCCGCCAACGCCGACGACATCGTCGCAGCAGCTGCCGACGGCACCCCCGAGCACCTGCTCGACCGGTTGCGTCTCGACGCCGACCGTGTCGCCGGGATGGCCCAGGGCCTGCGCGAGGTCGCCGGTCTGCCGGACCCGATCGGGACCGTGCTGCGTGGGTCGACACTGGCCAACGGCCTCGAGCTGCGCCAGGTCAGCGTCCCGTTCGGCGTCGTCGGCGTGATCTACGAGGCCCGCCCGAACGTCACCGCGGACGCGGCCGGCATCTGCCTGAAGAGCGGCAACGCGGTGCTGCTGCGCGGCTCCTCGAGCGCCCTGAACTCCAACCGGGCCATCATCGAGGTCCTCCGGTCGGCCGCAGCCGGCGCCGGCGTCCCGGCCGACGTGATCCAGCTCGTCCCCGGCGAGGGCCACGAGGCTGTCAAGGAGCTCATGCGCGCGCGGGGCCTGGTCGACGTGCTGATCCCGCGCGGAGGAGCCGGGCTGATCCGATCGGTCGTCGAGGAGTCGACCGTCCCGGTGATCGAGACCGGGGTCGGCAACTGCCACGTGTACGTCGATGCCGAGGCTGATCTCGAGATGGCGCTCGCGATCGTCCTGAACTCCAAGACCCACCGCACCTCGGTGTGCAACTCGGCCGAGTCGCTGCTCGTGCACGAAGCCGTGGCAGCAGAGTTCCTGCCCAAGGTCGTGGCCGCGCTCCGGGCGGCCGACGTGACCATCCACGGCGACGAGGCCTTCGGTGCCTATGACGGGGTCGAGAAGGCGACCGAGGAGGACTGGGACACCGAGTACCTCTCCCTGGACATCTCGGCGGCCGTCGTGCCGGACCTGAGCAGCGCCATCGCTCACATCCGAGCGCACTCCTCCGGCCACACCGAGGCGATCGTGACCGGATCGCAGGCTGCAGCGCGGCGGTTCACCGCCGAGGTCGACGCGGCTGCTGTGATGGTGAACGCGTCCACCCGGTTCACCGACGGAGGAGAGTTCGGTTTTGGAGCAGAGATCGGCATCTCGACCCAGAAGCTGCACGCCCGCGGTCCGCTGGGCCTCCCGGAGATGACCTCGACCAAGTACGTCGTGACCGGCGACGGGCACACGAGATGAGGATCGTCGCCGTCGACGACGGGTCCCTGAGGAAGCCGTTCGTCAAGGGTGCCCACCCCGACACCCTCGACGTCTGGGCGGACGATGCCAGTGAGCGGTTCCTGACGCCGGCGACGATCATCACCTTCATCCGGACGATCGCCTCCATCACCATCGTCGGCTTCGCGATCCACAAGGGCGTCCCGCACGACGGCGCGTTCTGGAGCCCGGCGCTCAAGCTGATGGCCGTCGCGCTGGTGGTCTACTGGGCCGGCGACAGCCTCGACGGCCAGGTCGCTCGCCGGATGCACCACGAGACCCGCATCGGTGCGCTGCTGGACATCATGAGCGACCGGTTCTGCTCGGCGGCCTTCTACTTCGGTCTCGCCTGGCTGCACCCCGAGTTCACCGTCCCGGTGGTGCTCTACCTCGCCGAGTTCATGGTGATCGACTTCTTCCTCTCGATCGCGTTCCTGGCCTGGAAGATCCGGAGTCCCAACTACTTCTACGTCGTCGACTCGACGATCTACCGCCTGAACTGGTCGCACCCTGCCAAGGCGGTCAACTCGGCGTTGTTCGCCGTGCTGCTGCTGGTCACCCAGATGCCGTGGCTCGGCGGCATCATCGCCGGCGGACTCCTGGTGTTCAAGATCGCGATGCTGGTCCGGCTGGCGAAGATCGGACTGCCGATCCCGACCGGGACCGGCCTGGCGGACGGATCGGCCGTGGACGGCCCGAGCACGGTGGGGCAGGGCTCGACCGCGTGAAGCTGGTCCTGGGGACGTTCCTCTTCTCGATCGCCTCAGCACTGATCCCGGTCCTCAACCTCGAGGTCTACCTCAGCGCCATCCCGCAGGGGCACCGCTCGGTGCTGCTGGTCGCGTTCGCTGCCGGTGCGGGCCAGACCGTGGGCAAGGTGATCTGGTACTTCGCCGGCATGCACTCGATGAAGGTCCGCTGGCTGCGCAACAAGATGGAGACCGAGAAGTGGCAGGCGGCCTACGCCAAGTGGCACCAGCGGATCGTCGGCCGCCCCGTCCTGGCGGGCGCGATCAGCTTCGGCTCGGCCGTCTCCGGGTTCCCCCCGATCGCGATCATCGCGGTCCTGGCAGGGTCCCTGCGGATGAACCTGGCGCTGTTCATCAGCACGGTTCTGGTCGGTAGGGTCATCCGGTTCTGGCTGGTGCTCGAGGGTGCCGGATTCGTCAAGCACCTGGCTGAGCACCTCGTGAACAACCACTGACCGCAGCAGCGTTGCTGTGCAGATGCTGCAAACTTCGGTACTCCTCGGATCCGGGGCCCGGTGGCGGGTAGGGTACGCCGCGTGATCGTCGAATCGGACAACTCTCGGGCCTGGGTGCTTCGCTACGAAATGCGACGTCTGTTCCAGACGCCCCAGGCCTTCACCAATTGGCCCGCGCTCCTGGCCGGGATGGCCCGCGAGAAGGTCGCCGAGGGCCCCGAGGTGCTGACCTTCCACGCCCGCAGCGGCCAGACGATCTCGATCCCGAACGCGCCCGGCGCACGGGTACCCGTCTACGAGGTCTTCGCCGAGGACTGCTACGACCTGCGCTGGTTCCTGGGCGACCTGATCGACCGCCCGATCCACATCCTCGACATCGGTGCGCACGTGGGCACCTTCTCGACGCACCTGGCGAGCATCCACCCGACGGCGACCGCCGACTGCTTCGAGCCGTCCCCGGACACGTTCCAGTTCCTCAAGAGCAACGTCGAGGTCAACGGGAACACCGACAGGATCCACACCTTCCAGAAGGCGCTCGCCGGTGAGACCGGCTTCGCCATCTTCGACCTCCAGGGTGCCGGCTCGGGCCACAACCACATCGCGTTCGACGACCACATCGACGGGTCCGGCGTACGGGTCGAGACGGTGGCGTTCGACGAGGTCGTCGCGAACGCCCGCGGGCCGGTCGAGCTGATCAAGATGGACTGCGAGGGCGGCGAGTACGACCTGGTCTACAAGTCCTCGAAGGAGAGCTGGGCCAACGTCCAGCGCCTCGTCCTGGAGTACCACACGATGCCCGACGAGTCGTGGGAGGAGCTACGTGCCTGGTTCGCCTCGGTGGGTCTGCACGTGCTCCGCGACATGCGGGCCCCGATCGCCGGCACCGCCTGGCTGTCCCGGACGCCGCTGCGCGACCACGAGGGCCGCGGACCGCGGTCCCGGGCCAGCAAGCTGGCCTACGAGGTACGCCGCGTCGGCCAGACCCGCAAGGCGTTCACGAACTGGCCCTCGCTGCTCACCGGACTGGTCGCCGAGAAGGCCGGCCGCGGCCCGGACGAGCTGACCTTCGAGACCCGCTCGGGTCAGAAGATCACCTCGCCGAACGTGCCCGGTGCGCGCCTGCCCGCCTACGAGCAGTACGCCGAGGACGGCTACGAGCTCGACTGGTTCCTGGAGGCGTACGCCGGCAAGGAGATCAACGCCTTCGACATCGGCGCCCATGTCGGTACCTTCGCGTGCCACCTGGCCGAGGTGCTGCCGACCGCGTCGGTGACCTGTTTCGAGCCGTCGGCCACGACGGTGGCGTACCTGCAGCGCAACATCGACCAGAACGGCCTCGGCTCCCGGATCAAGGTCGTCGAGGCCGCGCTGTCGGGGGAGACCGGCTTCGCGCTGTTCGACGACCACGGCGATGCCAGCGTGCACAGCGGACTGGTCGACGGTCACCCCGTCGACGACCCGCACGCGAAGGGCGCCGGCGTGAAGGTCGCGACGTTGAGCTTCGACGACGCGGTCGCCCAGGCGGCCGGCCCGATCACGTTCGTGAAGCTCGACTGCGAGGGCGGCGAGTACCAGATGGCCTACCGGTCCTCGCCGGAGAGCTGGGCGAGCGTGGAGCGGGTCGTCCTGGAGTACCACGACATCCCGGGTGAGTCCTGGTCCGAGCTGCGGGCCTGGTTCGCCTCGGTCGGGCTGCACCTGGTCGGACACCGGCCGGAACGGGCAGACCTGGGTCTCGCCTGGCTGGCTCGCGGCCCCGTGGGCATCCTCAACCCCTGAGTCGACGCCCGCACCCGTGGTCCGGCTCTCCGAGAACCTGCGCCCGTACTTCGGGCCGCTGAAGCGCGCTTACACCGCGGGCACCCGGGCGGTCGCGCCGGTGACCGTCCGGCTCAGCCGTACACGGGGTGGCTGGTTGCCCGACGGAGTCGCGATGACGACGGAGGACGCCGCCCGCGACGGCGGCACCTTCACGGTGGCCAGACCGGAGGAGACCCTCCACCGTGCCCGGCCGGTCGGCCACCCCGAGCGGTACTGGTGCTTCGAGGAGGCCCTCGCCGAGACCGTTCCCCGGGTCGGGGTGCTCGAGCTGACCAACGGTCGGGTCCTGCAGCCGCACTCGGTGGTGATCACCCGCGAGAACCGCTGGCTGTGGGAGCAGTGCTGGTACTTCGGCACCACGAAACCGCGTCAGCACCCGATGTTCCTGCACCCGTTCCCGCCTCCGCCGGTCGAGGTTCCGGGTCGGCTGGGCGTGCTGACGACCCGTGGCGACGCGAACTACTACCACTTCCTGCACGACGTGCTGCCCCGCGTCGCCTTGCTGGAGCAGGCCGGCATCGAGCGCCCGGACCGCTGGTACGTGCCCCGGACGACCCGGTTCCAGAAGGAGCTCCTGGAGCTCTGGGGGATCGGCGAGCACGAGATCATCGACAGCGACCAGGTCCGGCACGTACGGGCCCGGACGCTGGTCGTCCCGGGGGTCGCCTCGACGATCGAGCGCAACCCGCCGTGGGTCTCCCAGCTGCTGCGCGCGCGCCTGGTTCCGGCAGGTACCACCCGGATCCCCGGCCGGAACATCTACCTCGCGCGTCGAGCCGGACTGCACAACCGCGCAGTGCTCAACGAGGCCGAGGTGCTCGCCCTGCTCGAGCCGCTCGGCTTCGAGGTGGTCGACCCGGGCGAGCTCTCGGTCGCCGACCAGATACGTACCTTCGCCGAGGCCGACGTGATCGTCGCCCCGCACGGTGCCTCGCTGGCGAACCTGCCGTTCTGCAGCCCGGGATCGGCCCTCCTGGAGCTGTTCCCGAGCCGGTCGATGGTGGCGGACTACTGGAAGATGACCTGCGGGGTCGAGGGGCTGGAGTACCAGTACCTCAGTGGTGCCGGCCCTGCCGCGGGCACCACCCGCGGCCAGTTCGTCGTCGCCGACATCACCGTGGACCTGCCTCGCCTCGAGGCGATGGTGTCCGCACTGCTGGCGGCCCGTCCGGTCTGAGACCGGGCCCGGTAGGGTACTGCCCATGACGATCATGCTTGCGCTGCTCGAAGAAGGCACCTTCCGGGCGCCCTACATTGTTGGTGGCGGCATCCTGCTGGTCCTATTCACCCTGATCACCGCGCTGATGGCGTTCGGTCGAGGACGCGAGCACTCCTGAGCACCCGGCGCCGCGTGGGGGTGATGGGCGGGACGTTCGATCCCGTCCACCACGGCCACCTCGTGGCTGCCAGCGAGGTGCAGGCGTCGTTCGACCTCGACGAGGTCGTCTTCGTGCCGACCGGTCAGCCGTGGCAGAAGTCCGGCAACGCGGTCACCACGGCCGAGCACCGGTACCTGATGACGGTGATCGCGACCGCGGCGAACCCGCGTTTCACGGTCTCCCGGGTGGACATCGACCGGTCCGGACCGACGTACACGATCGACACGCTGCGGGACCTGAGCGCAGCGCTTCCCGACGCCGACCTGTTCTTCATCACCGGCGCCGACGCGCTGACCGAGATCTTCACCTGGCGCGACGCAGCCGAGCTGTTCGAGCTCGCGCACTTCGTCGGGTGCACCCGACCCGGGTACGAGATGGACGCGGCCTCGCTCGCGGACATCCCGCCCGACCGGGTCACCATCCTGGAGATCCCCGCGCTGGCGATCTCCTCCACCGACTGCCGCCGACGTACGGCGGCCGGCCAACCAGTCTGGTACCTCGTCCCCGACGGCGTGGTCCAGTACATCGCGAAGCACAATCTCTACGGAGTCACCCCATGACCGCCACTCCCAAGGCCATCGCCCTGATCCAGGCTGCCGCAGCGGCTGCCTCGGACAAGCTCGCCACCGACATCGTCGCCTTCGACGTCTCCGACCAGCTCGTCATCACCGACGCGTTCCTGGTCGCGACGGCGGCCAACGACCGGCAGGTGAAGTCCGTGGTCGACGAGATCGAGGACCGGCTCCGGGACCTCGGCGAGAAGCCGATCCGCCGTGAGGGCGTCCGCGACGGTCGCTGGGCGCTGCTCGACTACGCCGACATCGTCGTCCACGTCCAGCACGCCGAGGAGCGCGCGTTCTACGCCCTCGAGCGGCTCTGGCGCGACTGCCCGGAGATCGACGTCCGCGACGCGGTCGGACCCGTCGCTCCGCAGTGAGCGTGCACCGGTGAGCCGGCTCGTCCTGGTCCGGCACGGCCAGACCGCCTGGAACCTCGAAGGGCGTGCCCAGGGCCACACCGACGTGGGCCTGGACGACACCGGCCGCGAGCAGGCTGCTGCGCTGGCGCCGTGCATCGTCCAGCTGGCGCCGACGGCACTCTGGAGCAGCGACCTGACGCGGGCCCGGGAGACTGCTGCGTACGTGGCGGCGGCAACGGGTCTGGAGGTCGGCTACGACGTGCGGCTGCGCGAGTTCGACGTGGGCGAGCGTGCCGGGCTGACCACCGAGGAGTTCGCCGCGAAGTTCCCCGCCGAGTACGCCGCCTGGCGGGCCGGGCACATCACCGGCCACGTGCCCGGGGCCGAGACGCCCGAGGAGGTCGTCGCCCGGATGACGCCCGCCCTCCGCGAGATCTGGGAGGCGATCCCGCCCGGCGAGACCACGGTCGTGATCTCGCACGGGGCGTGCCTGAAGGTCACCCTGGCGGCGTTCCTCGGCTGGCCCGAGGAGGTCGGAGCCACCCTGCGCGGCCTCGACAACTGCGGCTGGATCGTCCTCGAGCAGGACCCCACCGGGCGCGGCGTCCGGCTGTCGTCGTACAACGAGACGGCGCACCCGACCGATCACGGACCCGATTTCGCATCCGACGCCCCGGTTGGCTAACATTCTCCAGTTGCCCGAAGCCAGACCTCGCGGACTGGTTGGCGGTGGCGGCGGGGCTGTGGCGCAGCTGGTAGCGCATCTGCATGGCATGCAGAGGGTCAGGGGTTCGAGTCCCCTCAGCTCCACCAAATTCGAAGGCCGCCTCCGGGCGGCTTTCGTCGTTCCGGGTCTAGTCTCGGATGACTGTTGGATGCCCAACGGTCACCAGGCTCGGCCCGGCGACGAATCTCTCGGTAAGGACTGCCATGCCCACTCGTCCTGCACGGATTCTTCTCGTAGCCGCACTCGCCACCGGATCGTTGGTTGCGCTCGCGCAGACCTCGTCGGCCGTCGGGACGGGCACGTTCACGAGGATCACCACTCCAGCCAGTACGACGATGTACGCCTACAACGGCGCACCCGGTGCGACGAACCACGTCACCATTGCCGGCCAAGCGTCTCTTGACGTTACTTCCGTCGACATCAAGTGCATCGTCACTGGGGCATCAGGCATCGATGCGCAGGCTCTCGCGACGGCGGTTCCCGTCACCGCAGGCAACTTCAGCGTCGTCGCGACGTTCACCAGCCTCACGACCAACTGCCGCCTTCGCGCCATACCGAACGGCGTCGACGTCACGACCGACTACCTCGGTTCGTACGCGGGACCCCTCTTCTACGCGCACGAGCTCGTGCTGACCAAGATCGGGAGCACCGTCTACGGGTACAGCGCCGCGGGGGAGCAGGGCAGTGGGATCGGCTTGATCACCGATGCCGCGACGTGCGGCGCCGGGATCCTGGCAACGATCGCCACCCCGTCGATGGAGGTCCTCGGCTCGGGGCAGCAGCAGTGCGCCTTCACCCTGCCCGAGGGCAACGTGACGAGCGGTGGTACCTCGACACAAAGCTCGATCCGGGTGAGCGGGCACAACGCGTACCTCCCGGCCACGGTGCACAACTACCTGAACGGCGACCTCTCGCTCGGCGTGACCCAGACTCCGTTGACCACCACCTTCAGCGCTGCGTCCAACGGCGATGTCACCGTGACCGAGGCGGCCACGCTGATGCGCTGCAGCGTTGCCGATACCTACCCGCCGACCCATGCTTCGTGCCCGGCGCTCGTCAGCGCCGGCGTCAGATTCACCCGGACCGTGAACATCTTCCGCGGCGCGCACGAGATCCGGGTCCGTGACAGGTTCGCTGCGACGGACGGCCACGCTCACCCGCTCGGCTTGCAGTACCAGGTGAGTCCGTACGCCCCTCCGACTGGTGCCGCCGGTTTCACCTTCCCGAACCACAGCAGCACGTTCGCGAAAGCCGTTCCCGACCAGGTGGTCACGGGCCTCGGGACGAAGGCGGCCTCGGTGTTCATCCGCTCGGACATCGACGGGGTGGAGGGCGATCCTGCGGTCGACGCTTTCGGCCTGACGTGGTCGCGCGCGCCCTCGGACATCCGGTTCGCGCACGGATCTTCGAACCTGTTCGCGATGCCCTACTCAGTCAGCGTGCCAGCAGGGGGCAGCGCTTACCTCGGCTTCGCTGAGGTCGAGGCGCCGTCGACCTCGGGGGCCAAGACCCGGGCCCGCGTCGCGGCGACCGAAATGGTGAGCACACCGACAATCAGCTCGCCCAGGGCCGGCGCATCCATCCACGGCACCAGGACCACCGTCAAGGGCACCGTCGCGCTCGGGGCGAACGGTCTCGTGAAGAAGGTGACGGTGAACGGACACGCGGCGCACCTCACGATCAGCTCGAGCCAGACCTACGTGAGCTACTCGGCGACCTTCGCCGAGGCGCACGGTGCGCACACGGTCAAGGTCACCGCGACCGATGCCGCGGGCAATGCCAGCTCCCGGGCGATCCGGGTCAAGAACGGTTAGAGCGGCAGCGGCTGATCCTTCCGGGAGCAAGTCGGGCTTGTTGGTGCGGCAACCGCGGGTATGAGTGGCGGTCGGCCGCTCTCTGAGGGGCGTGCCTGGCTGCCGAGGTGGTTCGAACGGTGATCCGTTGAGGACCACAAGAGCTCGAAGGCCGCCCCCGGGTGGCTTTCGTCGTCGCGAGCGCCGACCGGTGCTTCGTCGAATGCCGACGCGAACCAGACTTTCGCTCGTCAAGGCGCGCGATCCCGGAGCGATCGGTGAAGTTACGCCTGCGGAGGCGGTCACCGATATCCCGTCGATGAAGTGCTCAAGCGTGCTTGCAGCCCATGACTCACCTGGATGTTGCTCCCTGCCCTTGACTTGTGATCGGCATCACTGCATATTATATATTAACCATTGCATATTGCGATGCGCTCGGATCAGAGCCAGAGCCACCGACGAGAGGAACGCGCGTGAACATCGACATCGTCGCCGCACCGCGCGCCGGAGTGCCTTCGGGGGCCCCCGCGCTCAGCGTCAGGAAGATGTCCAAGACCTTTCCGGGGGTGCGCGCACTGGTCGACGTCGATTTCGAGGTCCGGGCCGGGACGGTGCACGCGCTGCTGGGGCACAACGGATCCGGCAAGTCGACGCTGATCAAGAGCCTTGCTGGTGTGCACGAGCCGGACCCCGGGTGCGAGGCCGAGGTCGCGGGTGTCTCGCTCGATGTCGGCAACTCGCACGATGCTCTGGCCCGGGGCCTGCGCTTCGTCCACCAGGACTTCGGGATCGTTCCCGAGCTCGGAGCGATGGACAACATCGGGTTCGTCACCGGGTTCAAGCGAACCCGCCTCGGTGGGATCGACTGGAGGGCCCAGGCTCGGCAGGCCACTCTGCTGCTCGAGCAGTTCGGTTTCACCCTGGATCCTGATCGTCCGCTGGCCGAGGCCACGCCTCCCGAACGGGCGGCAGTCGCCATCGTCCGAGCAGTCTTCGACTGGCCGGCCGGTCGCGGGATCCTCGTCCTGGACGAGCCGACAGCAGCCCTCCCCGCGCACGAGGTGGACCGGCTTTTCCAGCTGATCCGGGAGATCAGCAGCTCCGGGGCGAGCGTCGTGATCGTGTCCCACCGCCTCGACGAGGTGATGGCGATCGCCGACTACGCCACGGTCATGCGCGACGGTCGTGCCGTCTGGTCGGGCGCCATCGCCGACACGACGTTGGAGCGGCTCGTGGACCTGGTCGCCGGCACGGACACGCCGTCGAGCCCGGTCGCGGAGAGCGTCGCGCCGCGCCCCGCTGACCTGCCGTCGGCTGCGCGACCTACGGCCCTGAAGATCCAGGACGTACGGGGCGAGTACCTGCGCGGAATCGATTTCGAGGTCGCCGAAGGAGAGATCGTCGGAATCGCAGGCCTTCTCGGCTCGGGACGCGAGGAGCTGCCGTACGTCGTGGCGGGTGGGCAGACCCGCGGAGTCAGTGGCACGTTCACGGTCGGGCAGGTCGACGTCGACCGGCTGACGGTCGACAAGGCGCGAAGGTTGGGCATCGAGCTGGTGCCGGCCGATCGGGCAGCCGAGGGCATCTTCGAGGGGTTCACCGCCGCGGAGAACGTCTCGCTGTCCGGTCTGCCCTCGATCCGACGCTGGGGCGTCGTGACGCCGGGCGCTGAACGGCGCTTCGTCAGCAAGTGGCTCAGTGCGGTGCGCGCAGATCCGCTCGCGGCGCCCCGGGCTGTCACCACGCTCAGCGGCGGCAACCAGCAGAAGGTCGTCATCGCACGTGCCCTCTCCGTCCGTCCGCGTGTGCTCGTCCTCTCGGAGCCGACGGCCGGTATCGACATCGGCGCCCGTCGGGTGATCTACGAAGAGCTCCGACGTCGTGCCTCAGAAGGGCTCGCCGTCGTCATGGCGTCCTCCGACATCGAGGACCTGCTCGCCTGCTGCGACCGTGTGGTCGCACTGCGCGACGGTCTGGTCGCGGGCGTCTTCGAAGGTGACTGCATCACCAAGTCCGCAATCGCCTACGCAATCGAAGGTGCTCACGATGACCAGAGCTGAAAGCCTCACCCGACGAGCCCGGACGGAACCCTCCGTGGCTGCTGATGCCCCCAGCCCGGAAGCGCGCCCGGCACCGAGCGCTCGGCGCTGGTTGCGCCATCTCAGTGTCACCAACATCAGCGTCATCTACGTCGAGATCGTGCTCGTCATCATCTTCTCGATCTGGGCGCCCGACACGTTCCCCACCCTCACCACGATGAAGTCGGTGCTGACCGGAAGCGCCGTGCCCGGCCTGATGGCGCTGGCACTGGTCGTCCCGCTCTCGGCAAGGCTCTTCGACCTCTCGATCGGCAACGCGATGGGTCTGTCGAACCTGCTCGTCGCCTGGTTGCTCGTGAACCACACCTGGGGCGTGGTTCCTGCAGTTCTCTTCACCTTGGTCGCCGGTGTGGGAATGGGCCTGCTCAACGGCCTGATCGTGGTCAACGCCAAGATCGACTCGTTCATCGGGACCTTGGCGACCGGATCGTTGTTCGCAACGGTCGGGTCGATCCTCTCCGACCAGTCGATCATCGGGGGACAGCTCGGGGGCTCGTTCGGCAAGATCGCGACGACGAGCTGGTTCGGTATCACCGTTCCGGTCTACGTCATGGTGCTGGTCGCCGCGCTGATCTGGTACTTCCAGAAGTACACCGTGACCGGCCGCCGCGTCTACGCCCTGGGCTACAACCCGCGTGGATCGGAGCTGATCGGCATCCGGGCCAAACGGCTCAAGGTCGCGAGCCTCGTGGTCGCTGGTCTGGTCGGTGCGGTTGCCGGCATCCTGCTGGCCTCCTCGGTGAGCTCGGGAAGCCCCGACATCGGTCCGCCGTACCTGCTCAACGCCTACGCGGCAGTGTTCCTGGGTGCCACCCAGTTCGGTGGTCGCTTCAACGCCTGGGGAGCGGTGTTCGCCGTCATCCTCCTCAACACCGGTATCAACGGCATCTTCCTGGTCGGCGGCCCTGCATGGGCGCAGAGCATGTTCACCGGCCTGGTGCTCCTGCTCGCGCTCGGTGTGTCGAGCCTGGAGCAGGCGATCCGCGTCCGCGCCTGGGTCCGGGCGAAAGCCAGGACACATCCCCTTCCCGTCCTCGACGGCCCGCCGGACTCGTCCGGGGAGTCCGACACCGCATCACCGACCTCGGTGCGTCCGTGATGCGGCACTCATCGCACAACCAAACCCCTCAAGAAGGAGCCAGCAAGAAGATGAAGCAACCGAACCTGCGCCGTACGCGGCGCTCACTACCGGCCGTGATGGTGCTCGGCCTCGCATCAACCGTTGCTCTTGCCGGTTGCGGCAGCTCGACCTCCGCCGCAGGCGGCTCCGGTGCAGCAGCAGGACCGGGATTCGAGCAGGCCAAGTCGCTCGCGCAGACCTACGGCAAGGCTCCTACGTCGATCGGCATCACGGAGCCTGTCGGCAAACCTGTCCCGAGTGCGAAGACGATCGTCATCATCGGCGCGGGCACGGCCTCCGAAGGCACCATCCTGATGAATCACGGCTTCAAGTCCGCGGCCGAGGTTCTCGGGTGGACCATCAAGGAGATCGATCCGCAGCAGCCGACCCCGCAGCTGGTCCAGCAAGCACTCGACCAGGCGATCCGGCTGCACCCGGATGCGGTCGCCATCAGCGCTGTCGACCAGGCCCCGATCGCGACCCAGCTCAAGCAGCTGCAGTCGATGAACATCCCGGTGATCGAGACGTTCAGCCCGGACCCGGCGGGCGGCCCGATCACGATGCAGCTCATGGATGCGCAGGCCCAGGCGCGGTTGACCAAAGCGGTCGCCGACAAGACGCTCGCCGACATGGGGAAGCCCGGTGAGATCGGCATGGTCGGTCTGGCGGGGTACGCCGTTGTCCAGGCCTACTCGAAGGGCTTCAGCGGCGAGGTCGGCAAGCTCTGTCCCACCTGCCAGGTCAAGACGACCCAGGTCCCGATCGAGTCGCTGGGCACGACCGCCGGCACCGACATCGTGAACTTCGTCCGGAGCAACCCGCAGATGAAGGCGCTGTTCGTCGGGTACGACGGCATGGACTCCAACCTGTTCTCGGCCGCGAAGTCCGTGGGCGTCAAGCTGCCGCCGGTGTACTCCTCGGCCACGCTGCCCACCAGCCTTGCCTCCCTGGCGGACGGTGAGCTGACCGCGTCGGCACCGATCGACTACGACGAGCTCGG
>JAOPXD010000016.1 GCA_025965315.1 Marmoricola sp. | reverse complement strand
TGCTCGACGCCTTCGCGTTCGGTGCTCCGCCGCACGGCGGCATCGCGGTCGGGATGGACCGGATCTGCGCGCTGCTCGCCGGGACCGACTCGATCAGGGACGTGATCGCGTTCCCGAAGAGCGGCGGTGGGTTCGATCCGCTGACGTCCGCGCCCGCGCCGATCACGCCGCTGCAGCGCAAGGAAGCCGGTGTCGACGCGACGGCAGCGAAGGATCTCCCGCCTGGGGACTGAACGGCAGGACACATGATTGTTACGTGTCGTGTTCATATCGTTACCGACGGGTGATCCTCAGCAGGCTGCTTCTCACATAGAGTCGCTCGCGGCGGTGGTCGCGACGACCTCGTGCACCGTCACCCGAACTGACCGACCGACCGACCGATCCGTCGAAAGGTGCCGATGTCCCAATCCGAGTCCCAGATGGAGCGACTTGACACGGCCGACATGGTCGATGTCGTCGATCCTGAGGCGGTCCTCGGCAAGTCGCCGACGCAGCTGGCCCTCGGACGGTTCCGGCGCGACAAGCTTTCGATGGTGTCTTTCGTCGTCGTCGCGGTCTACACGATCGGTGCGCTGCTGGCGCCGCTGTTGGTGAAGATCGGTTTCTTGAAGCCCGAACTCCAGCACCAGAACCTGCTCAACGTGTCCTTGGGATCGATTCCGAAGACCCACTTCGGCGGTGCCAGCTGGTCGCACCCGCTGGGCGTGGTCCCGGGCACCGGGGTGGACGTGATGTCACGGCTCTGGTACGGCATCACCTTCTCGCTCACCATCGCGCTGGCAGCCAGTCTGGTCGCGATTGTCATCGGCACGGTCCTGGGCATCGTCTCCGGTTTCGCAGGTGGCATCGTTGACGCGGTGATCGGACGTCTGGTGGACCTGACGCTGTCGTTCCCCCAGACCTTGATGCTGCTCGCACTGTCGTCGGCGGGGGTGGTGGCGTGCGCGAAGTTCCTGCCTGGGTCCGCCAGCGACCCGTTGGCCAACGGGTTCTACGAGGTGCTGGTGCTGGGCCTGTTCGGCTGGCCGCCGATCACCCGTCTGATCCGTGGTCAGGTGCTGACCATCCGCGAGCGCGAGTTCGTCGAAGCGGCCCGCTTGTTCGGGGCATCCAAGGGCCGGATCTACTTCAAGGAGATCCTGCCGAACCTATGGGCCCCGGTGCTGGTCTCGTTCACGTTGACCATGCCGGCATATATCTCGGCCGAAGCCGCACTGAGCTATTTGGGTGTGGGCATCCATCCGCCGACGCCGACGCTGGGCAACGTGCTCACCGATTCCATCAACTACTCGGTAGCCGACTTCTCGTACTTCTTCTACCCAGCTCTACTCATCGCGATCGTGGTCGTCAGCTTCAACCTGCTCGGCGACGGGCTGCGCGACGCGCTGGACCCGAAGGCGGACCGATGAAACTTGGCGACAGCCCCACAGGCAACACCAATCAGCCCTAAGGGCACCCAATGACTTCGGCAACACGGAGCTGCCGGATGTGCCGCCAGACTCGGCGCGACACATAGATGGAGGAGAAGTAATGGCAAGCTATCGAAAGAAGGCGCTGGCCCTCGTGGCCGCAGCGTCGATGGCAACTGCGCTCGCCGCCTGCGGCAGCGGCGGAGGCTCTAGCAACAGCGGCACCAAGGCCGGTGCCACAGGCGGCACGCTGACCTACTACATCAAGGCAGCGCTCGAGCACACCGATCCTCAGCGCACCTACGTGGGCAGGGACATCACCGACTGGTCCCGGACGGTCTACCGGCAGCTGGTGACCTTCCCGGTCTCCGACGACCCGACCACGGCCACGACTCCGGTCCCCGACCTTGCCACCAACACCGGCACCTCCTCCGACAGCGCCAAGACCTGGCAGTTCACGATCAGGCCTGGAGTGACGTGGCAGGACGGCAAGGCCATCACCTGCGCCGACTTCAAGTACGGCGCCTCGCGCCCGTTCGCGACCGACGTCGTGACCGGTGGCCCGAACTACATCCTGACCTACCTGGACATCCCGATCGACTCGAAGACGGGCCTGCCGATCTACACCGGTCCGTACAAGAGCTCGGCCGCCGGCACCGCCGCCTTCAACAAGGCAATCACCTGCGCGGGCAACACGATCACGTACCATTTCAAGAAGTCCTGGCCGGACTTCCCGCTGGCGATCGCAGCTCTGCACATGATGGACCCGTACCGCCAGGACAAGGACCAGGGCGACAAGTCGAACTACCAGATCTTCTCCAACGGCCCCTATGAGCTCCAGGGCACGTGGGACAAGGAGACCGGTGGCACGTTCGTCCGCAACCCGAACTACAAGGCGAGCAGCGACACGACCGGTAGCCGCAAGGCCCTGCCGAACAAGATCATCTTCAACATCGGCAAGACCAGCGAGACCATCGCCGACCAGCTGATCGCGGACAGCGGCCCGGACAAGGCAGCCGTCACCGGCCAGTCGATCCCGCCGTCGTACTACAGCCAGATCACGGGCTCGGTCGCCAGCCGCGCAGCTAGCGTGGTGTCGCCGTACACCGACTACGCGGTGATCAACTTCAAGAGGATCACCAACGTGAAGGTCCGCGAGGCGATCGCCGCGTCGACCAACGACACCGGGTGGGTCACTGCCGGTGGTGGCGCGAAGTCGTTCAAGGAAGCGCACGACATCGTGAACCCGGCCGTCAAGGGCTACCAGCCGGATCTGTACCCGGCTGGTGCCGGCGACCCTGCCAAGTCGAAGCAGCTCCTCCAGGAGGCCGGTGTCAAGACGCCGTACCCACTCACCTTCACCTACCCGAGCAGTGACACGATGGACAAGCAGGCTGCCGCGCTCAAGCAGGGATGGGAAGCGGGCGGCTTCAAGGTCACCCTGGAAGGCGTTGCCGACCAGGACACCTACTACACCAACATCCAGGCGCCTGCCCAGAAGGACGACGTCATCTGGGCCGGTTGGGGTGCTGACTGGCCGTCGGCGATCACGGTGACAGCGCCGTTGTTCGACAGCCGGCCGAACCTGACGCCGTCCTCGAACGGCCAGGACTACGGTGGCTACAAGAGCAGTGCGTTCAACGCCCTGGTCGACCAGGCGCAGGGCTCCTCGGACCTGGACGCGCAGACGAAGTACCTGCAGCAAGCAGACCAGGTTCTGGCCAAGGACGTTGCCTACGTCCCGCTCGACACGCAGATCTTCTACATGCTGCGTGGATCGGATGTAACCGGATACAAGACGGACGCTGCGTCCAACTCGTACCCGGACCTCGGAGTCATCGGGGTGAAGTAACAAACTCGGAGGATCTGAGATCACTGGGTGGGCGACGCGAGTCGTCCACCCAGTGCCCCCGGTGGGGCTGGAAGTCGCCGACTGCCTCCCGGGAACCACGTTCCGTGGCGTGACCCGCCGGCCGCCGCACTGTTAGCCCGCTAGTGGCCCCTTCGGCCTCCAAGGTGGTTTGAATGCTCGCCTACATCGTCCGGCGGCTGTTTGCCGGTGGGATCCTGCTCGTCGCGATGAGCATGATCACCTTCATCCTGTTCTTTGCCATCCCCTCGGATCCGGCCCAGTTCGCGTGCGGCAAGAACTGCTCGCTGGCCCAGCGCGCCCAGGTGCGCAAGGGCCTCGGCTACGACAAGCCGGTGGCGGTGCAGTGGGAGAACTTCGCGGTCGGGGTGTTCAAGGGTCGCGACTACCCCGACGACAAGTCGCTCGCGAAGTCCGCGCCGCAGCTGATCGCGCACTGCGCGGCGCCGTGCCTGGGTTACTCCCGGGTCAACTTGCAGACGGTCACCCAGGAGTTCAAGCAACGAATACCCGTCTCCGCTTCGCTGGCGTTGGCCGCCTTCTTGATGTGGATCATCGGCGGGATAGGTCTGGGCGCTCTGGCGGCAGTCTGGAAGGGCACGATCATCGACCGGGGCGTGGTGGGAATCAGCCTGGTCTTCTACGCCTTCCCCACCTTCTTCGTCGGGCTCTTCCTGCTCAAGTACCTGGCCATCAAGTGGCAGGTCTTCCCAGTACCCAGCTACATCAGCATCGCCGACGGCGGGCTCTGGAACTGGTTCGTCAACCTGATCCTCCCGGCCCTGACGCTGGCCCTGTTCTACATGGCCGGCTACGTCCGGATGACCCGGGCCTTCGTGCTCGAGTCGATGAGCGAGGACTACCTGCGCACGGCCAAGGCCAAAGGCCTCGCACCGCGCAAGATCCTTTACAAGCACACGATGCGAGCTGCGCTGACTCCGCTGGTCACCATGGCTGGCCTGGACCTCGCGGGTCTGCTCGGCGGCGCGGTGATCACCGAGTCCGTCTTCAACTACAACGGGCTCGGCAAACTTGTCGTCGACTCGGTGATCACCTTCGACTTGCCGACCGTCGTCGGTCTGGTGCTGCTCCTCGGGGCTTTCGTGATCGTGGCCAACATCATCGTCGACATCCTCTACGCGTTGATCGACCCGCGCGTGCGGGTCGGCTGAGGAAGGACAAGACGTGACCGACAGCTTCCTCTCCGTACGCGACCTGGTCGTGCACTTTCCGACCACCGACGGCATCGTCAAGGCGACCGAGGGCCTCTCCTACGATCTCGATCGCGGCAAGACACTCGGGATCGTCGGTGAGTCCGGCTCCGGCAAATCGGTGTCGAGCTCGGCGATCCTGGGGCTGCACCGGGGCACCAACGCCCAGGTCTCCGGCCAGATCCTGCTCGACGGCGACGACCTGCTCCAGCTCAACGACGAGCAGATGCGCCGATGCCGCGGTCGCGACGTGGCGATGATCTTCCAGGACCCGCTCTCGGCGATGCACCCGTACTACACGGTGGGTAACCAGATCGGCGAGGCCTACCTGGTGCACAACAAGGTCAGCAAGAAGGCGGCGCGTGCCCGCACGATCGAGATGCTGGACCGGGTCGGCATCCCACAGCCCGACCGGCGGGTCGATGACTACCCGCACCAGTTCTCCGGCGGCATGCGGCAGCGCGCGATGATCGCGATGAGCCTGATGAACGATCCCGGGCTGCTGATCGCCGATGAGCCGACCACAGCGCTCGACGTGACCGTGCAGGCACAGATCCTCGACCTGCTCCAGGACCTGCAGCGCGAGTTCAACTCGGCGATCATCATCATCACCCACGACCTGGGGGTCGTCGCCGAGATGGCTGACGACGTGCTGGTGATGTACGCCGGTCGGGCCGTCGAGTACGGCCCGACCAAGGAGATCCTGGTGCACCCGGAGATGCCCTACACCTGGGGCCTGCTCTCCAGCGTGCCGGACGTCACCGGTGACACCGATGCCAAGCTGATCCCGATCCGCGGCAATCCGCCGAGCCTGCTGAACCCGCCGGCTGGTTGCGCGTTCAACCCGCGGTGCGACCACCGCGACAAGGTGCCGGGTGACCTGTGCACCACGGTCGTTCCCGAGCTGACCCCGGCACGGACCGGTGGCAACCACACCAAGCGCTGCCACCTGGCGAACCCGGACGAGGTCTACGCGACCGAGATCCTGCCCGAGATAGCGCCCGACCTTGTCCAGGGGCAAGCATGAGTCATATCGACGTCGCGGTACCCGACCCGGATCAGAGTGCCGTCCTGGTCCAGGTCCCCGATGGCACCGGAAATGCTGCGTCCCAGCTCGACCCGAACGCGCGTCCGGTGCTCACGGTCAAGGACCTGCAGATGTACTTCCCGGTCCACAGCGGCGGGATCATCCGCCGCACCGTCGGACACGTCCAGGCGGTCGATGGGGTGTCCTTCCAGGTTCCGGCCGGCGGGTCTGTCGGCTTGGTGGGTGAGTCCGGCTGTGGCAAGTCCACGACCGGGCGACTGATCACCCGGCTGTACAAGCCGACTGCCGGCAGCATCAACTTCGAGGGCACCGAGATCGCGGAGATGTCCCAGCGGCAGCTGATGCCGTTGCGCCGTGAGATCCAGATGATCTTCCAGGACCCGGCTACGTCGCTGAACCCGAGGCACACGGTCGGCGCGATCGTCGGCGCGCCGCTGCTGATCCACAACGTGCTGCCGAAGGACAAGGTGCTTCCTCGGGTCCAGGAGCTGCTCGAGATCGTCGGCCTGAACCCGGAGCACTACAACCGGTACCCGCACGAGTTCTCCGGAGGCCAGCGGCAGCGGATCGGTATCGCCCGAGCTCTCACCTTGCAGCCCAAGCTGCTGGTGGCCGACGAGCCGGTGTCTGCTCTCGACGTGTCGATCCAGGCGCAGGTGATCAACCTGCTCCAGGACGTGCAGAAGGAGTTCGGCATAGGGTTCCTGTTCATCGCCCACGACCTGGCCATCGTCCGGCACTTCTGCCCCGAGGTCGCGGTGATGTACCTGGGCAAGATCGTGGAGATCGCCGATCGCGAGACGCTCTACACGCGAGCCCACCACCCCTACACCCAGGCGCTGCTCTCGGCGGTGCCCGATGTGAAGCAGGCGGCCATCGGCGGACGGCGCGAACGGATCCGGCTCACCGGCGACGTGCCCAGCCCGATCAACCCGCCATCGGGGTGCCGGTTCCGGACCCGTTGCTGGCTGGCGCAGGACATCTGCGCCCAGGTCGAGCCACCGTTGATGCAGATCGGTCCGCGGCACAAGGTCGCGTGCCACTTCGCCGGCGAGCTCGGCAAGCACCCGACGACTCCGGTGACGACGTCACCGGCGGTGGCAGCGGCTGCGTCCGATCCGGGGTTCGCGAGCACCTGGTTCGAGGTCACGACGGGCCAACCGACAGGCGGCTGAAGGTGCGCGCAGGGACAGGCCCTGAGCTGACGTTCCGCGCGAGCGACGGTCAGATCACGGGGTGGGCCGGGACGGTGCTCTCGGGCGGCGGTGCGCTGACGTTCCTGGTGCACGAGCACGGCGTTGCGGCTCTGCGCGGTGCGACCGGCCTCGCGTTGCTCGCCCTCGTCATCTGGGCCAACCTGATCCGACCGCGGATCGAAATTTCTGGTCACACGATCACCCTGGTCAATCCTTTTGCCGAGATCACCATCCCGGCGGAGGCTGTCACCAGGGTCTCGGTGCGCAAGTTCGTCACCCTGAACGTCGAAGCCCGGCGCTACGCCGGTGTATCGATCGGGCACAGCACCCGGTCCCTGGTCCGGGGCGAGGCCGACCGCGCCCGTGGGCTGCACCTGGACCCCGACAGGCCGCCGGTGGTGGAGAACTACGCGGCCTACGTCCAGGAGCGCCTCGAGCAGGTCGTTGACGCGGCACACGCGGAGGCGCTCGGAGAGCCGGCAGCGGTCACCAGGTCCTGGGCGTTGCTGCCGTGCGCCGGCGCCGCGGTTCTGACCGTCGCGCTGGTTGTCGTTGCCCTGATCTAGGGTGAAGTCGTGGACGGACTCTTCGAAGTGGAACCGACCACGACCACGCCGAGCGGCGGCACCCTGGCCGGCAACGACCACGCCTCGGCGCCGCTCGCGGTGCGGATGCGGCCGCGGTCGCTCGACGAGCTGGTC
>JAOPXD010000006.1 GCA_025965315.1 Marmoricola sp. | reverse complement strand
TCGCCTTTGGGGAAGCGGATGGCGGTCGGACCGTCGTTGATCTCCAGCGCCTCGCCCAGCTCCTCGCGCAGCCGGGCGCCGTCGCGCGGCGCGGCCACCCGGATGCCGGGAACGATGTTGAGCAGCGACATGTCCCACATGCCGTTGTGGCTGGCGCCGTCGCTGCCGGTGACCATGGTGCTCGACCGCGACGCGGTCGTGCCCGTCCACCGGGCCGACGTACTTCAGGCGGTGGTCCTCGAAGTGGCCCTGGGGCGCGATCGCGTCCTTCATGCCCTTCTTCATCGCGTGCAGGGCGTCGTAGACGGCTGGCCCGACACCGCGGACGTCGTTGAGGCGGCGCTTGACCTGGTCGAGCACCTGCTCGTAGCGGGGGTTGGTACGCAGCGAGGTCAGGTGGGTGGCGAGGCCGCCGACGGTCGGCATGTAGGAGCGGCCGTTGTCGTTGACGATCATCACCAGCGAACGGTCCTTGCCGACGGCGATGTTGTTCAGCGCCTCCCAGGCCATCCCTCCGGTCAGCGCGCCGTCCCCGATCACGGCGACGACCGTCCGGTCCTCGCCACGGATCGAGTAGGCCTTCGCCAGGCCGTCGGCGTAGGAGAGCGACGTGGAGGCGTGCGAGTTCTCGACGAGGTCGTGCTCGGACTCGGCCCGGCTCGGGTAGCCGGAGAGGCCACCCTCGGTGCGCAGCGAGTCGAACTGGCTCGCGCGGCCGGTCAGCATCTTGTGCACGTAGGCCTGGTGACCGGTGTCGAAGACGATCTTGTCGCGCGGGGAGTCGAAGACCCGGTGGATCGCCAGGGTCAGCTCGACGACGCCGAGGTTGGGACCGAGGTGACCGCCCCGGGGAGCACAGGTACGGATCAGCTCGTCGCGGATCTCGGTAGCGAGCTCGCTGAGCTGGTGGTCGTCGAGGCGGCGCAGGTCCTGCGGTCCGGTGATCGACTCCAGGTGGCCCATGGTCCGCTTTCCCCCGATCCGGTCTCTGCTGTGCGTCGTCGTACTGAGGAACGAAGTCTAGTCGGCGTCCAGCGAGATCATGGCAACTGCCGGTTCGTGCAGGCTGCCGAGCCACAGCTGACCGTCGTGCTCGCGCACACCGGTGACCATGTGGAACCCGGTCACCTCGCCGGTGATGTCGTGCACGCACGCACCGCTGTCGTCGAAGGCCATCGCCCGGACCGTCTGCTTCGGCTTGGGCTGCAACGCCTCCGGGATGGCGGTGACCATCCGGCGCAGCGGGCGCGGCCCGCGGCGGATGCGTTCGACCAACGGGTCCAGCGGGGACGCGATGCTGACCCAGATCAGCCCGTCCGAGCCGCGCGCGATGTTGTCGGGGTAGCCCGGGAGGTCGGTGCACAGGAAGTCGCGCTGCCCGGCCCGCTCCCCGGTCAGCCACAGCCGTACGACGGTCCGGGCACCGGTTTCGGCGACGGCGACGAAGGACTCGTCCGCAGCGAGTGCGACCCCGTTCGCGAAGGACAGCCCGTCGAGGTGGGTCTCGACGATCCCGTTCGCGCGCAGGCAGAACAACCGGCCGGTCCGGGTGTCCTCGACGAAGTCGTTCTTCCACTTCTCGATGCCGTAGACGGTCGAGGAGTCGGAGAACCAGACGTCGCCGTTGGTCGCCACCGCAGCGTTGTTGCAGAAGACCATCGGTCGGCCCTCGACCGCGTCCACGAGGGTCTCGACCGTGCCGTCCTTGATCGTCATCGCGAGCAGGCCGTGGTGTGCATCGGCGATCAGCAGCCGGTCGGGGCCGAGGAGCTCGATACCCAGCGGGCGGCCTCCGGTACTTCCGATCAGGTCGACGCCGCCGCCGTCGGGGCGCACCGCGAAGACGCTGCCGTCCTCGGTCCCGGTGAAAACCAGGCCGTTGTCGGCGACGACCACGTCCTCGGCGCCCTGTGCCGGAACCGGTAGGACGGTGACCTTGCGGGGGCTCGTGCTCATGCGCCTGCCTTCAGCTCGTCGTACAGCGGGGATGTCAGGAAGTCGGGGACGAAGTACCGCGAGGACCCGGCCAGGTCGAGACCGGCGATCCGGGCCGGTTCGACGAAGACGATCTGGCGACCCTCGCCGACCACGATGTCCGCGTCGCTCAGGTCCACCGCGGCCGCGTACACGTGGTAGCGACCGTGGTGCCCGTCGGGATAGGTGTACGCGTCGTCGCGCCACAGCCGCAGCGCCCCCGGAGGAAGCACGACCGAGGTCTCCTCGGCCAGCTCGCGGTACGCCGCCGGCTCGAAGTCCTCGCCGTCCTCGACGTGCCCGCCGACCATGCCCCACTGGTTGGCAGCCCGTGGCGCGAGCTCGTCGCGTTCCTGGAGCAGCACCCAGCCGCGTCGGTCCACCAGCAGGATCACCGCGAGGCGCGCGTCGAAGGAACCGGTCATGGAGGCCACCCTCTCAGACCGGCGCAGTCCGACCGGGGTCACATCCCGAGGACGAACCGGCGTCCGCGCAGCGCCTCCTCGATCAGCCCCACTGCACGCCGTACGCCGATCAGCCGGGCGTCCTCGCTCTCCCAGACAGCGATGGCCGCCTCGATCTCACCGCGGCCGGCGACATCGCGCAGGATCCCGCGGGCCTCGCTCAGACCGCGTCGGCAGGCTGCCTGGCCCGACTCCACGTGCAGCACCGCGAACCGGGCCAGGATCACCGGGTGCCGGCGTAGGGCCGGGTAGCTGCGGTACTCCGGCGGGCTGATGTCGAGCAACCAGTTCATCGCGGTCCGTTCCCAGTCCTCCGCGCCTGCGGGCCGGACCGTGGCGGGCCAGCCCGGGGGCGCGACCGGCGGCGCTCCCGCACCTGCGGTCCGGGCGACCGGACCGGGCTCGGAGCGGGGTGCGAACATGGAACGATGTTCGCACACCTGTTCGAACAGGGCTAGCGCAGCGCCGTCAGCACACCGGCGATGGTGGCGACCAGACGTTCGGTCTCGAACCGGTCCGGGTCGGTGAGGAGCAGGCGGCCGAAGTGCTCGAGGATCGCCAGGATCGCGTGCGCGGCCACCTCGGCATCGAGGACGGGTCCCCCGCGCAGGGCAAGTCCGAGCTCGATCAGCCCGGTGACCTGGGTCAGGAAGTTCTCGCGGTCCGCGTCGATCCGGCTGCGCGCCTGTTCGGGCATGCTGCTCGCTGCCAGCAGGATCGGCTGCCAGGTCATCGGGTCCGCGCGGACGGTCTCGATCATCCGCCTGGCCGTGTCGGCCACCAACTGATCCGGGTCGGAGAGGTCGGGCTCGGGCGGCAACGCCTCGGCCAGCTGGGCCAGGGCGCGCTCCTGCTGCCGGTCGAGCAGGGTGCCGAGGAGGTCGCGCAGGTCCTCGAAGACGCCGTACACGACCGGACGGGTGACGCCGGCCTCACGAGCAATGGCGTCGATTGAGATCGCGTCGTACCCGTCACGCACGATGATCCGCAGCGCCGCGTCGTGCAGCTGGGCCCGGCGTACGTCGGCCGGGACCCTCGCGGCGTACGGGCGGCGCGCTGCCTTGGCAGGCTTCGCGGCAGCGCTGGCGGAGGCGGTCACGGGTCCACCGTACGCGTTCGACGTTCCCGGCGCGTGCCTCTGGACATGTTTCCTACACCTGTGTAGTAATTGGTCCATGGCACTTTCCCAGCTCCGCAAAGCCTTGGCCAAGCCCGAGATCACCCCGCACGAGGACTACGGGTTCTTCGGTCCCGGTTCGGTCACCTGGAAGGTCTGGAGCTACCCGACCTCGCTGACCATCGGCTTCCAGCGCGCCGTGGTCATCGAGGAGCTCGACCCGGCCCTGGTCGCCGCGGTCGACAAGACCCAGGGAATCTACGCGCGCCCCCGCACCCGCTACGACCGGACGTTGCGCTACTTCGCGATGGTGGCCTTCGCGGACACCCGCTCGACCTCGCAGGCCGCCGACGTACTGGTGAAGGTGCACTCCAAGGCGGTCGGGACCGACCCGGTCACCGGCAAGAAGTACGACGCCAACGACCCGGCCTCGCAGCTGTGGATCCAGCTCACCGGCTGGCACTCGATCCTCAAGGCCTACGAGATGTACGGCCCGGGCAAGCTCAGCGATGCCGAGGAGCGTCAGTACTGGGCCGAGTGCGCGGTGGCGGCCGAGCTGCAGACCTGCTCCCCCGACGACATCCCACGGACCCGCGACGAGCTCCGCGCCTACTACGAGCGGATGAAGCCGCAGCTGCTAGGCTCCGGGATCGCCCAGAAGGCGATGCACCACCTGCTCGACGGCGCCGTGATGCTGCCGGAGCTGCCGAAGGCGTTCGCGCCTGCGAACTGGGTCGTCACGACCGTGCTGCGGGCCGCGACGATCGCCACGATGCCTGGCTGGATGCGCGAGATGGGCGGGATCAAGCAGTCCCGCGCGGTCGATCTCGCGGTGGTGCCGGTGATGAGGATCGCTTTCTGGCTGGCCAACCTCAACACCCGGGTCAAGCTCGAGCTGCTCGGCTTCCTCTCTCCGATGACCAAGCCGGTCGTCGCCCCGATCTTCTACGGCGTCACCCCGGAGAACCCGGTCGTGCGCACTCCTGCCGAGGCCCGGGCCCTGTACGGCTACGACAAGCCCGCCGAGGCGCACCTCGAGCTCCGAGCACGCCAGGCAGCCAAGGTCTTCGACCAGGGCGCTGCGCCGAGCGAAGAGGGCATCCTCGAGTCCGAGCCGATCCTGGGCGCGATCGGCCGCGGTGCTCGCGAGCACGGGACCGCACTGACCGCCTGAGCGAAGTACCGACGTAGGGCCCTGCCGTTCCAGGCAGGGCCCTACGTTTTTCCCGGATCGACCCGGGTGTCGTGTGATGTGGGTCATATAAGGGCAATGCGGACTTATGGGGACTCGAAACTGGACCACCTAGGCATTTCAACTGGACCAGTCCAGTGGTTTCGAGTCATGAAAGTGCAGGTACTCCGTTCCTTTGCCGAAGAGCAGCACACGAACAACTCAGGGACAGGGACGAGACGATGCAGCGGAACCTCACCACCACCAAGGTCAGCACCATGGCGGTTCAGATCGCGACCGTCGAGGCCGAGCAGGACCACGACCTCTCGGCCGACTTCAGCTTCAACGCGAACGACCCCTGGGCCGTCACGATGACGCTCGACACGATCGCCGGCCCCGTCGACTGGACCTTCGCCCGCGACCTGCTCATCGAGGGCCAGTTCGCGCCCACCGGCGACGGTGACGTCCACGTCTGGCCGTGCCTGAGCCCGTCCGGCGAAGCCGTCGTGATCGTCGAGCTCGACTCGCCCTCCGGCGAGACCCTGCTCCAGTTCCCGACCCGCGCGATCCAGGACTTCGTCCGCGGTTCGGTCGAGGCCGTCCCGGTCGGCGACGAGGCCGTCGACGTCGACTCCTGGCTCGAGCAGCTGCTCCGCGCGAGCTGACACCACGACTTCCGGAGCGCGGGTGGGGGACACCTGCTCCGGGATCCATCTGGGGGGATGGAGAACGAGCTGGGCCGCACCGGGGAGCGGCTCAGTTCGTAATTCCGGACCGTCTTGCGTTGTCAGTAATCGTCGCGCAGGTGGGCTTCGACCCGCTCGACCTTCTCGCCGATCTGACCGGTGTCGAAGCCCTGGCGGAGGTCGGCCTTGAGCACCAGCCCGACGCGCGGCGAGGTCTCGGCCACCTTGAAGACCGCGGCCTTCACGACCGCCATCACCTCGTCCCACTCCCCCTCGATGTTGGTGAACATCGAGTTCGTCTCGTTCGGGAGACCTGAATCGCGAACCACCTTGACGGCAGCCGCGACAGCTTCGCTGACTCCGCCGGTCTCGTCGGCTCCGGACGGGCTGATGCTGATGGCGACGATCATGGAGCAACGGTACGGGCGTCCCGGGACTGCTCCGTGCCGTGGTCGATGCCGTGGTCGGTGTCGTGGTCGGTGTCGAGGTCCGGGACCAGCAGCCGCAGGCGCGCCAGGGCATCGCGGTGCTGCGACTTCACCGTGCCCACGGCGATTCCCAGCATCCGCGCCGTCTCGACCTCGGTGAGGTCCTCGAAGTAGCGCAGCACGATCACAGCGCGCTGTCGTGGCGCCAGGGTCGCAAGAGCGGCGCGCAGGCTCAGGTCGCGATCGCTCTGGTCAGGTCGCGCGGCTGCCTCGGGCAGGCGCTCCACCGTGACCTCGCGCCAGCGCCGGGAGCGCCAGCGCGAGATGTTCTCCCGGGCCATGATCGTGCGGACGTAGGCCTCCGGGTCGCCGTGGATCCGCGACCACGCCGGGACCGTCTTGATCAGCGCACGCTGCAGCAGGTCCTCGGCATCCGCGAGCTGCCCGGTGAGCAGGCGCGCCGTGCGGAGGAGGGCGGCCGACCGCGCCGCGACGAACTCCTCGAAATCCGCCTGCTCATCCACGGCGCCTCCGGCGGCGTACGGCGACGATCAGCAGCGCCATCAGCGCGGCTGCGGCCACGACGGCAACTTCGGTCCAGCGCCGCTCGTGCCGCGGGTCTTCGGCATGCGGCGGCCTGGTGCCCGCGACCAAGTCGTTCGCCCACAAGCTGGACGCGAGCTGGAGGCTCACCGGGACCTGGCCCGCGAACCGCACACTCTGCACCGATCCGTCCGCAAGGTCGACGATCCGATAATCCGTGTCTGTCGGTCCCGTCACGACAACGTGCGTGTCGTCGCGCCAACCGATGATCTCGTTGGGTTTCGCCTTGGTGACGACCTCGTGCAGGTTGCCGACTCCGTAGTCGTTCGCCGGAGCCGCATACAGGTGCGACCCGTCGACGTAGGCGAATTGCCGGCCGTCCGGTGAGTACGACGCTGAGGAGACCTGGTGGTCAACCGCGAGCACGAAGCGCCTGCCGTTCAGGAGGTCGACGTGAACAAGCTTGCCCTGGACCCAGCTCACCCCGTCCGGCGACGTGGACGGGTTCGGGTCCCAGTAGAAGCGAGCAGGTTCGATCACCATCGGTTTTCCGCTGTCGACGTTCCACGCAACCAACTCGTGCGAGCGACTCGTTCTCACGGCCTTGGGCGTGTACTCGGTCAACAAGTACTGCGAGTTACCGCTGAATGCGATCGGCCAGCCGGCTTCTGGAACGGGCCTGGCGGCGTGCGGGTCGGTCAGGTCGGTGACGTTGCCCGTCACCGTGTCGTACACACCCCAGCCGACCATGTGTCCGCCGTTTCCGCCCGATGCTCCGGCGTAGCGCTCGAACCCGACCTTGCGGCCGTCCGGCGACAGCGCGCTGACGACGACAGCGCCGGGCCGGCGGGTCTCGTTGGTCGTCGGGATGTCGAGGAACCGGACGGCGCCCGTGATCGCGGAGATTCCGTACATCGAGGAGTACTGGACCTCACCGGTCAAGCCCGTACGTCGATTCCGGTCCGCGTACCCGAACATCGCGAGCGGACCAGGGGCGCCGTACCTGGCGCTGCCGCCGGACCACGGGCTCGGGGCGTACACGGTCTTCGGGAAGTGCCCGGTCCCCTTCGGAACCTGGACCGGCTGCGCCTCGTGTGGCTGGGGGCCGACGGTGTGGATACCGCCGACGATCGCGGCCAGGGCGAGCACGACCGCGGCCGCTCCGGCAGCCTGGCGGGCACGGTGACGTCGTCTCCCCCGGTCCCACAGCCCGGCGGACGGCAGCGACGGCGTGTCCGAGACCAGCTCGTCCAGTCTTCGACCCAACTCGGTGCGCATCAGTTCCTCCTGGCCAGGGACATCCTGTACCTCAAGACGCGACCAGGGGCCCAGAAGGTGGGGTCAGGACCCAGGAACTTTCACGCGGTCCGTGGTCAGCTCCGGAACGAGCAGCCGTAGCCGGTCGATCGCGTCGCTGTGCTGGGACTTCACGGTTCCGACAGTGACACCCAGGACCTTGGCGGTCTCCACCTCGGTCAGGTCCTCGTAGTACCGCAGGACGACAACGGCCCGCTGGCGAGGCGCGAGGGTGGCCAGGGCTGCTGCCAGGCTGAGGTCGCTGTCCCGATCGCTGGTCGCTCCAGCCCGGTCTGGGAGCCGATCGGTGAGCTGCTCGCGCCCCCGGTGCCGGCGCCAGCGGGAGATGTGGTCGTTGACCATCACCTTGCGCAGCCACGGCTCCGGGTTGTCCCCGATCCGCTTCCAGTGCCCGACCGCCTTGATCAGCGCGCCCTGGACGAGGTCCTCGGCCAGGTGCGCATCGCCGCACAGCAGGTACGCCGTCCGGATCAGGGAGGGGCGTCGGGCG
>JAOPXD010000213.1 GCA_025965315.1 Marmoricola sp. | reverse complement strand
TGAGGCCCTGTTTGGTGATGGCGGTGATGACCAGCCTGGCTTTCGACACAGGTGAGCATCAGCCACCCGCCTTGCCTATGTCTTGAGACATGTCTTGCGGATGTCCTGAACCAGAACACTGTCAGCCGGGACTGCTGCACGAACTGGTGACAGATTCGGTTAGGCCGCCTGAGTGGCGGTTGAGGCAATGATCAGTTCGTATTCGATAGGGGTCAACTTGCCGAGGGCTGGCTGCCTGCGGCGTCGGTGATAGGTCCGCTCAACCCAAGTCACGATCGCGATCCGCAGGTCTTCACGGGTGGCCCAGCGGTGACGGTTCAAGACGTTCTTCTGGAGCAGGGCGAAGAAGCTCTCCATCGCTGCGTTGTCGCCCGCTGACCCAACCTGGCCCATCGAGCCGACCATCCGGTGCTGGTCCAGAGCGCGGATGAACTTCCTTGACCTGAACTGACTGCCACGGTCCGAGTGCACGATGCAGCCGGCGACCTGGCCACGTCGGGCGACAGCGTTCTGCAGTGCTGTCACAGCCAGCCGGGCTTCCATCCGATCGGCGATCGAATAGCCGACGATCCGGTTCGAGCAGAGGTCCTTGATCGCACACATGTAGAGCTTCCCCTCACCGGTCGGATGCTCGGTGATGTCGACCAACCAGACCTGGTTCGGCATGGTTGCACTGAAGTCACGTCGGACCAGGTCGTCATGGGCAGGAGCACCGGGCTTGCCGTTCTTGCCACGCTTCTTCCCGAACGTTGACCACCACCCGTTGGACGAGCAGACCTTCCACACCCTCCGCTCCGCGACCATGAAGCCGGCATCGCGCACCTCATCGGTCAAGAACCGGTACCCGAACTCCGGATCATCGCGGTGAGCATCGAAGACCGCGTTGGCCAGATAGGCCTCCGCCAACTCTGCATTCGTGACCGGGCAGGCCAGCCACCGGTAGTAGTGCTGGCGGTGGATCTTCAGGACCCGGCACGTCACCGTGACGGGGATCCCGTCATCGGCCAACTCGCGGACGAGCGGGTAGATCATTTTCCCGGCAGGTTCGCCTGCGAGAGATACGCGGTTGCCTTTCGCAGGACCTCGTTCTCCTGCTCCAACAGCCTTACCCGGCGCCGCAGCTGACTGTTCTCCGTCAGCTCAGACTGGCTCGGCCCAGGCTTCACGCCATCCTCGACGTCAGCCTTGGCCAGCCACCGCTGCAAGTTGGAATAGGAGATCCCGAAGTCAGCAGCAATCTGATGAAGGGTCACCCCCTCACCTCGATTGCGAGCGACCCGGACAACGTCCTCGCGGAACTCTTTGGGATACGACATCGGCACGATCAACATCCTTCCAGCGGAGACGATTGTCTCCACGGCAGATGTCACCTATTCGTGCAGCAGTCCCGCCCGACCGAAGATCGCAGGTGAGAGGCCGTTTCCGAAGACTCGGGAGCGGCCTCTCGGCGTTGGTCGAGCCGTCTAGCCCGGCGGTTGCATGATGACTGCTTTTGACAGAACGATGGGCCTACTCACTTCCTGAACCCGCTGGAGTCGCAATGAAGCGCCGCCTGATGTACGCCCTGGTCGCCATGACCGCCATGTTCGCGGCCGTGGGCTTGACCCCGAACGCCACGGCGGCGGGAACTCAGGTGGTGCTGAACAAGCCGCCGACCGCGAGGATCACGGGTCAGACGAGCGGGATCTTCGTCGGCGACACCATCACGTACTCCGGCACCGGGTCGTCGGACCCGGGCGGCAAGATCGCCGGCTACGCGTGGTCGGCGACCGCCAAGGGCGCCGTCGTGGGGAGCGCCACGGCGTCGACCGCGGCGGTGACGTTCACGGCTGCCGGCACCACCACGATCTCGCTCACCGTGACGGACAACGGGCTGCTCAACGGCCTGTTCGGTCCGGTGATGGTCCAGAAGGCGACGACCACTCTCGACGTCACCGTCAAGGTGCGCCCGAACGGCCCTCCCGTCTTCGGCGCCCCGGGACCGCAGATCTCGGCTCCCACGGGCTACTTCGCGAGTGGCAGCGTCGCGTACACCGATCCCGACGGTGACGACGTCGACATCACCAAGGTCGTGTGCAGCGGCTGCGTCGGCACGCCGTCGATCTACAACAACTCCACCAACGCCGGCGTGCCGAATGCCCTCCAGCACGGGGGATTCAGCGTCAACACGGCGTGCTACCCGCGGAACATCGGTCTCGAGATCACCATCTCCGACGGGCACGGCCACGAGGCAACGACGTACCGCTCGATCGTGGTCTACCAGGGCACATCCAGCTGCACCGGGTGATCTCTGCCCCGGCCGGGGCGCATGGTGCGAAGCACCTTCGTGGGCGCACTAGAATTGAGGTGTGCCCGCACCCGAGATCGTCGTCTACTTCGCAGACGATCCGACGCGCGTCTACCAGCTCCTGCAGTGGTTGCCGGTCCTGGAACGTCTGGACGAGACCCGGACCGTGGGGATCGTCCTGCGTGAGCCGACGACAGCCGAGGTCGTTCGCCACCGGACCACGCTGCCCGTGTACGAGGCCGTCGACTTCCCCGATCTCGTGCAGCTGTACGCCGACCTCGAGGCGAAGGTTGTCCTGTACTGCAACAACGGGATGCGGAACTTCCAGTCGCTGCTGAACAACAAGATGTTGCACGTCCACATCAACCATGGCGAGAGCGACAAGCAGAGCATGGTCAGCAACAACGCGAAGGCCTACGACCGGGTCTTCGTCGCGGGTGAGGCTGCCGTCAGCCGGCACGTCGCCGGGCTGCTGGGGTTCGACGCCGACAAGCTCGTCCGGGTGGGACGGCCACAGCTCGACCTGCGCCCGGATCCGCTCCTCGAGCCGAGCCGGCGACGCACCGTGCTCTACGCCCCGACCTGGGAGGGCGACGCGGACTACAACGACTACACCTCGGTGGACGTCCTCGGACCGACGATCGTCGAACGGGTCCTGGCCGTACCGAACGTCCGTCTCGTCTACAAGCCGCACCCGAAGGTGACGACCAGCGAGGTCCCGTCGATCCGTACGAACCACGCCCGGATCCTGACCCTGGTCGCCGATGCGGCTCGTCGGAACCCGGCGGCCGGGCACCGGGCGATCTGTACGGGCGACATCCTGGCCGTCTTCCCCGGGTGCGACGCGATGATCACCGATGTCTCCTCGGTCGGACTCGACTGGCTCTACCTCCAGACCGACAAGCCGCTGTTCATCACCGACCCGTTCAACGATGCCGAGCGCCTGCGGACCGAGGTACCGGTCAGCCGGTGTGCGGATCCGATCAGCGTCGAGGACGTCGGGCAGCTCAGCTCGCTGCTCGCCGATCGCCTCGAGCAGGACCACCACCGGATCGCTCGCGCGGCGATGCGGCACCACTACTTCGACGACCTCGGGGTCGGCGACAGCACCCGGCGGTTCATCGACTCGGTCGACGAGGTCGCTCGCCTGCGCGACGAGCTGATCGGGGCCAGCGACACCGTGAACCGGGCCGAAACGGCCTGACCCGGACGCGATCCGAGCTCGTTGTGGACGCCGCCACCGTGTGCGGGTCCGCTCGCTCCGGTCGCACCCGCCGTCGGGCACGAAACTGCCTTCGCGGTGGTGTGCCCTGTGATGTCCGGAACTGCCACGCGAGATCGCGCGACGGGCTAATGTCCGAAATCTGCCGTACTCACACGGCACACTTCTCGAGGGAGACTCCGTTGAACAAGCTCAACCGTTGGGCAGTTGCAGGCCTGGTGACCGTTGCGGTCGCCGTCCCCGTTGCCGTTGCCCCCGCAGCGCAAGCCCGTCCGGCCGCCTCACGGCACTGGACCGTGATCGAGACCGGATTCAAGGCGAAGCAGGAGGCCTGCAAGGTGTCGGTGAACCACGGGCACACCTGGAAGATCTACAACCGGCTCGACTCCTCGAAGGTGACCGGCGGCACGCTGGAAGCCACGCTGCGAGTCATTCACAACGGCAACGTCGCCCGGGCGTGGGACAGCGGCAAGGTCAAGAAGCACCACGTGTCCAAGGTCGGCACGGTCACCCTGTCGAAGACCAACGGCGACACCCTGATCATGACGCTGGCCGCTGCGCAGGCCGGCAGCGGTGGTCCGATCGCGATCAGCAAGATCAAGCACTGCTGACGCTCCGATGTGGGCCGGGCGGCTAGTGTCGGGATCCTGATGGAAGAGAACAAGGCACGCAGGGTCGTCGACGCACTCCGCGAACTCGGTACCGATGCCCACCTGGCCCACGTCGGTGTCTACCAGTTCGGGATCACCGTCAAGCTCGTCGACGGGCGCGAGGCGGTGTGGGACTCGGACGACACCGCGACGCTGGAGGCGCAGGTGATGCGCAACGGCATGCTGGTCGGTTTCGTGCCCGACATCGAGGGCTCGGACGCCTTCACCGAGGAGCAGGTCATCGACGCGATCGTGCGGACCGACTACGACGCTCCGATCGCGACCAGGAAGATGACCGCGCCGACGCCCGCGCCGGCTCTGGCCAAGGAAGGCGGCTTGTTCCGCCGGTTCCGGGACGGCTTCCGCTACAAGTAGGGCCGGGACGTACCGCGCTGGTACAGCGACGTGATCCGTCGCACGCGATAGCCTCCGGCCGTGCCCTGGTCCCACCGCCTCCTGAACCGCTTCGTCCTGGGCGGAGCCCGCTGGATCGAACGGCGCGGGGCGATCACCCCGGGGACCGACCGAGCCGATGCGTTCGGAACCTTCGGGGCAGCGAGTCTCATCTCCTACCCGCTCGGCACCCAGTACGGCCTGAAGTCGGTGCACATCGGCTCCGGGACACTGATCGGCAAGGGAACGGTGCTGGCCGTCGGCTACAGCCCGGACGACCCGAACATCCCCGAGCGGGGCCTGGTGATTGGTGACCGCTGCGTCATCGGTGCCGGCACCATCCTGACGTCGCACGGGTCGATCGAGATCGGTGACGACGTCTGGTTCGGGCAGAGCATCTTCGTCTCCGACGCGAGCCACGGCTACCAGGCGCCGGACGTCCCGATCGGCGCCCAGCTCGGGAACCACCAGCCGATCTCGATCGGATCCGGTTCCTGGATCGGCCACGGAGCGGTGATCCTGCCCGGCGCCAGGATCGGGCGCCAGGTGGTGATCGGCGCGGGGTCGGTGGTCCGCGGCACCATCCCGGATCACACGGTCGCCGCTGGCGTGCCGGCCAAGGTCGTCCGTCGTCTCGAACCCGACGTGGGCTGGGTCTCGACGAGCCGGCCCGACGACATCAAGCCGGCCTGGACCGCGGCACAGCTTGCCGCGATGTACGCCGGCGACGCCTGAGCGTCGCTTCCGGACCCGCTGTCCGTTTGCGGGGCACAGGGACCGCGTGGGACCGTTCGTCGCGAAGCCCACCTGCCGAGGAGAACCATGTCTGCGAACACCATCACGACGACCGCGACGGCCACTGTCGAGCGCCCCGTCGAGCACGTCTGGGCCGTTCTCGCGGACCACGAGGGGATGTCCGCCTGGGGTCCTGGTCTCACGGTGACACTGGTGACCGAGGGCACGCCCGATCGCAACGGTCTCGGCGCGGTCCGCCGGATCACCGCCCCCGGCCCGATGCCGGCGATCGTCGAGGAGGTCGTTGCGTTCGAGCCGACCACCCGCTTCGGCTACCGCGCCAAGGCCGGCGTCCCGTTCAAGAACTACAGCGGTGAGGTCGTGCTGACCCCCGCCGGAGCCGGAACCCGGATCGACTACTCGATCACGCTCGACCAGCGGGTCCCTCTGGTCGAGAAGGGCGCTGCCGCCGCGGTGGCCCGGGTCCTGCTCACCGCCCTGGTGCGCGCCAGCAAGCGCTGAATGGACTGCCACCACTTCGACGCGAGGCGTTGCCGGTCGTGCACGTGGCTGGCGACGCCGTACGACGTCCAGCTGGCGGCCAAGCACGAGCGCTGCACCGACCTGCTGGCCGGTGACGCGGGCCTGGTCTGGTCGGAGCCGTTCGCCAGCAGGCAAGCCGGTTTCCGGAACAAGGCCAAGATGGTCGTCGCGGGCACGACCGAGCGGCCGACGCTGGGGATCCTGGGTCAGGACGGCGGGGTCGACCTGCGGGACTGCGGGCTCCACGAGCCGGCGATCCAGTCCGCACTCCCGGTGCTCGCGGAGTTCATCACCCGTGCCGGGCTGACCCCGTACGACGTCGCGAACCGGACCGGCGAGCTCAAGTTCGTGCTCGTCACGAGCTCACCGGACTCCGAGCTGCTGATCAGGTTCGTGACCCGGTCGCAGGAGCCGGTGACCCGGATCCAGAAGCACCTGCCGTGGCTCGTCGACGCGCTGCCGCGGCTGGCGGTCGCCTCGGTGAACCTCCAGCCCGAGCACAAGGCCGTGCTGGAGGGCGAACGGGAGATCGTCCTGACCCACCGGGATTCGCTGCCGATGTTCGTCAACGGGATAGCACTCGGGCTGCGACCGCAGAGCTTCTTCCAGACGAACACCGACGTCGCAGCGGCGTTGTACCGCGAAGCCGTCTCCTGGGTCGGCGACCGGGCGCCCGGAACGATCTGGGACCTGTACTGCGGAGTCGGCGGGTTCGCGCTGCACCTGGCCCGACCGGGAACCACGGTGACCGGTATCGAGACCAGCCATGACGCCGTCGCCAGTGCGACCGGTGCTGCTGCCGACCTGCCTGGAGTGACCTTCGTGGCCGCCGACGCCACGACGTACGCGCTGGGCTCGCAGGAGCCTCCGGACCTCGTCGTCGTGAATCCGCCGCGACGGGGGATCGGACCCGAACTCGCCGGCTGGCTGGAGGGCTCCGAGGTCCGGACGGTCCTGTACTCGAGCTGCAACCCGGACTCGTTGGCGCGGGACCTGGCCGGGATGCCCGGCCTCCGTCCGGTCCGGGCCCGCGTCTTCGACATGTTCCCGCACACCGCTCACGCCGAGGTGCTCGTGCTGCTGGAACGTGCCGGGCAGAAGTAACCGGGCTGGAACACGGCTGTCACCTGCTCGCGGCACGCTGGGACGGTGCCAGCTCTCACCGCTGATCAGCGCGCCTTCGCGTCCTGGGACGGGCACGTCATCGTCTGCGGCCTGCACGACGAGGGTCTGCGCGTCGTGGAGCAGCTGCACCTGGCCGGGGTAGCGGTCCTCGTGGTCGACGACGTCCCGGACCCTCGCCTGGTGCGCAGCCTGGACCGGCTCGAGATTGCCCACCTCGCTGCTGACTCGCGGCTTCCGGACACGCTGGAGGCCGCCGGCATCGCGGGCGCGCTGGCCGTGATCTGCGTGGAGAGCGACGACCTGCACACGATGGCCACGGCGCTGCTGGCCCGGGAGCTCGCCGAGGCCCGGGTGATCGTTCAGCTGCGCAACCCGGCCGTCGGCCGCGCTCTGAAGGACGTCGGGGTCGAGGTGTTCGACGTCGCCAGGCTGGCGGCACCGTCGATCGTCGACTCCTGCACCGGTTCCGAGGTGCGCTCCCTGGACCTGGGCGGTGAGGAGTTCCTGGTGGTCGCGTCGACGACGACCAGCGCCGGGTCGCTGCGCGACCTGTACGGCGACCTGGCACCGATCGCTGTCGCCAGCGGACCGATCGTCGTGACGGCGCCGGGCCGCGACCACGAGGTCCAGGTCGGGGACGTCGTCACGGTCGTCGGCACGCCCGAGGCCATCCGGTCGGCGGGCCTGGGCGTCCAGGTCCGGCGGCCTGTCGAGCCGGTCTTCGTCGGCGCGCGGGCTCCGCGGATCCAGAAGGACGCGAAGGACCGGAGGGCCGCGCTGGTCGCGACCATCGCTCGCAGCCTGGACCGACGGCTCAAGCTGGCCCTGGTCGCACTGTTCGTGCTGGTCACCGTCTCGGTCACGGTCCTGATGATCGGCTACCGCGAGCCCAGCGGCCGGAAGATGTCGGTCGTCGACGCGCTGTACTTCACCGTCGAGACGGTCGGCACGGTCGGCTACGGGGACTTCTACTTCCGCAACCAGCCCGAGTGGCTCCGGATCTTCGCGATCTGCCTGATGCTGGTCGGAGCCACCCTCGCCACCCTGTTCTTCGCGCTGCTGACGAACATGCTGATCGGACGTCAGATCGCGGAGTCGCTCGGGTTGCGCCGGATCACCGGGATGAGCGAGCACGTGATCGTGATCGGCGCTGGAGCTGTCGGCATCGCCGTCCTGGACGAGCTGCGCGCGCAGGACACCAGCGTGGTCGTGATCGAGGCCGACGAGAACAGCAGGTTCCTGGCCCAGCTGCGTGCCCACGACGTCCCCGTGGTCGTGGCCGACGCGACGCTGCCGGAGACCTTGAACGCGGCGAAGATCGGACGGGCCAAGGCGGTCGCGGTGATGACCAGCAGCGACCTGGTGAACATCGAGACCGGCCTCGCGGTCCGCGACCTGCTCGGCGACCGGTGGTCCGAGGTCCCGGTCGTGCTGAGGATCTTCGACCGCAGGCTCGCGCGCACCGTCGGCACCGGGTTCGACTTCCGGCACGTCCGCTCACCCGCAGCGCTGGCTGCCCCGTGGTTCGTCGGGGCCGCGCTGGGGCTCGATGTGCTGAGCACCTTTTACGTCGGCGACCAGCCGCTGCTGGTCGCCCGGCTCGGTGTCACCCTCGGGGGACATCTCGAAGGGCTGTCGATGGCCGACCTTCCGGCCCAGGTCCGGGTGGTCTCGCTGGTGCGCGCCGACGGACTCGTCGAGCACCCGCCGCGGCGCGCCACCCGCCTGGTTGCCGGGGACTCGGCGTACCTGATCGGACCGTACGACGAGCTGCTACGGCTCCTGCGCGCCGACGCCCTGGTCTGATCAGGCGGCCCCGGCCAGCTCCTCGGCCAACGGGTTGCGGGGTTCGGCGATCACGTGCTCCAGGAAGATGAGCACCAGGATGCCGCCGACCACGCACATCACGGCTCCTACCCGGAAGGCCAGCACGAATCCGTCCGTGGTGGCGATCGACGGCAACACACCTGCGGCGATGCTGTGGTGGGCGTGCCGCAGCGCCAACGTGGCCAGGGTCGCGAGCCCGAGCGCGCCACCGATCTGCTGGAAGGCACTCTGCACGCCCGAGGCGAGCGAGGAGTCCTGACCCGTGACCTCGTGCAGCGATGCGTTGCCGAAGGCGGGGAAGCTCACCCCCGAGGCCAGACCGAGCACGATCATGCCGGGCATGATGTGGCCGAAGTAGGAGGTCTGGGTGCTGATGGTGCTGGTCAGGTACAGACCGATCGCACACCCGAAGAAACCGGCGGTCATCACCGGCTTCACCCCGAGCTTGGGCATCAGCGCGGTCCCCAGTCCGATGCCGGCCCCGATGCTGAAGCCGAACGGGAGGTAGGAGAGCCCGCCCTTGAGCGGCGACCAGCCGAGGACCTGCTGCTCGAACAGGGTCAGCAGGTAGAAGTAGGTGAAGAACGACGACGAGAAGAACAACGTCGTCACGTTCGAGACCACCCGGGTGCGGTTCTGGAAGAACGAGAGCGGGATCAGCGGCGCATCCGACGACCCCTCGATCGCGATCATCACGCCGAGCAGCGCGAGACCACCGAGGAGCGGGACCAGCACGTGCGCCGACCCCCACGAGTGGTTGGCGGCGGAGATCAGCGCATCGACGACCCCGATCAGCCCCGCTGTGCCGGTGAGGGCGCCCCAGTAGTCGGGGCGCTTGGCCCCCTGCTCCATCCGGCTCTCGGAGACCAGGCGCGGCACGATCAGCAGGGCAGCCAGCGCTACCGGGATGTTGATCAGGAAGATCCAGCGCCAGGAGGCGAGATCGGTGAGCACGCCGGAGATCACGGTGCCCGACGTACCTCCCAGGCCGGCGATGCCGCCCCAGATCCCCAGTGCCTTCATCCGCTCCAGCGGATCGGGGAAGAGCAGCGCGATCAGGCCGAGCGAGGCAGGTGCGGCCAGAGCCTCGCCCGCGCCTTGGACGAACCGCGACACCACCAGCATCGACGGGTTCATCGCCGCGCCACACGTCGCAGAAGCGATCGCGAACAGGCCGACTCCGAGCAGGAACAGCCGCCGCCTGCCGAACACGTCGGCCAGGCGCCCGCCGAGGAGCAGGAACCCACCCGCCATCAGCACGTAGCCGTTGACCACCCAGGACAGTCCGGCCCGGGTGAACCCGAGATCCATCTGGATGTCGGGAAGCGCGACGTTGACCACGGTCACGTCCAGAACGAGCATGAACTGGATCAGACCGAGGACTGCCAGGGCCTTCCAGCGTCGCGGGTCGGCTGCGGACGGCGTGGTGTTCAGCGACATGGCAGAAGAATCCCACGCGCCGCCGACAGGTTTCTGTCGCGAGCGTCTCTGGAAGCGGATGCAGTACCTTCGGCGCACGAGCTCACGCGATCCGGCACGAAGGAGCCTGCGCGATGGAACGGTTGCAACCCCGAGCGCTGAGCGTGCTGGTCGGTCTCGCTGCCCTGACGATCGCGCTGGCCGGGGTCCGGGGCGTCTCGGGCATCATCGGCCCGGCCTTCCTGGCCCTGGTCCTGATCATCACGGTCTATCCGCTCAGGGTCTGGCTGGTCGCGCACAAGGTCCCGGGCGCGCTGGCGTCCCTGATGCTGCTGCTCGCCGTGTACCTCGTGCTGGTCCTGGTCACGCTCTCGCTGGTGATCTCGCTGGGCCGGCTCGCCGTGATCGTGCCGCACTACAACGGTCAGATCAACGGCTACGTCAACGACGTCGCGGACTGGTTGGCCAGACAGGGTGTCGGCAGGGACCAGGTGCACGCGATCACCAAGTCCTTCGACGTGGGCAGCCTGGTCAAGGTCGCCACCAGCGTGCTGCGCAACATCCTCGGCGTGCTCTCGGACCTGTTCTTCATCTTCACGTTGCTGCTCTTCCTGGCCTTCGACGCGGCGCCGACGATGCACCTGATCGGTGGTCTGAAGGACCGCAAACCGGACCTGGTCGACGCGCTGGCGAACTTCGCCCGCGGCACCCGCAGCTACATCGCGGTCTCCGCCGGCTTCGGACTGGTCGTCGCCGTGATCGACGCCGGCGCGCTGCTGGCCATGGGCGTGCCCGGGGCGTTCGTGTGGGGCGTGCTGGCGTTCGTCACCAACTTCATCCCGAACGTCGGCTTCGTGATCGGGGTCGTCCCCCCGGCCTTGATCGCGCTGCTCGACGGCGGCCCTGGGCTGATGATCGCGGTGGTCGTGGTCTACGCGGTGATCAACTTCGTCATCCAGTCGGTGATCCAGCCGCGCATCGTCGGGGACGCGGTCGGGCTCTCGGCCACGCTCACGTTCCTGTCCCTGGTCTTCTGGGCGTGGGCGATCGGGCCGCTGGGCGCGCTGCTCGCCGTACCGCTGAGCCTGTTGCTGAAATCGCTGCTGGTCGAGGCGGACCCGGACGCGCGCTGGGTGCTGCCGCTGATCTCGGGCAAGTCGGCCGACGCCGACCAACCCGACGCCTCACCGTGAGAAGTGCTCGATCACCTGGACCTGGAGCTCGCCCACCAGGCCGCCGAGGATCGCACCGGTGGCGATCATCATCACCTCGTCGTCCTTGAACACCGGACGCAGGATCGCCTCGAACTGCTCGGTGTCGAGCTCGCCCATCTTGGCGATGATCGTGTTCTCGATGTCGAGGGTGCGGGTCGCGTAGTCGCCGGCCATCGCCAACGTGTCGGGCAACCGCCGGATCATCACCGCGACCATCGACTCCTTCATCTCGCGGTACCGCCTGGTCCCGACCGCGAGGACGACCAACGGGCGCGCCAGTCCGGTCTGCTCGTCGATCGCGCGGGAGACCTCGCGCTGGAGGGTGTCGAACAGCTTGTCGGCCGTCGGGCCGTTGAGGATCCCCTCGAACAGGACGTCCGGGGCGAACAGGTCCTGCGCGAGGATCCGGGCGTAGTCCCTGGTGATCTGCTCGCGCTGCTGGTGCAGCAGTCCCTGGAAGGTCAGGAATCCGAGGTACTTCTTCGGCAGGTGCGGCCGGAAGAGCATCGTCAGCGCCAGCCAGTCGGACAGGAACCCGACACCGAACCCGAAGATCGGCATGATCCAGACGTTGTGGATGAATCCCCAGGCGAGCATCTGCACCAGCCCGATCACGAACCCGAACCAGATCCCGCTGCGGCGTACGAACGCCATCGCGCGGCCGCCGATGGCCTTCATCAGGTCGTTGAGCTGCTCCTTGTTCTTCACCAAGGTGGTCACGGTGAGGTACTTCAGGTCGACGTAGCGGCTCAGGTCGGTGCGCAGCTCGACCAGCAACCGGTCGACGATCAACGGGGCCTGGGCGTGGATGCGGTTCAGGAGCGCCCGCCGACCGGCCTCGGGCAGCGCGTCCCAGAGCCCCGGCCGGATCTGCTCGGCGACCTCGCGGGCGATCTCGTCCACCGTGCCCTCAAGAGGTCCGCGCAGCTCCTCGAGCGCCTGCTGCGCGTCGAACTTGTCCAGCAGCTCCTCGGGCTTGAGCAGCTCGGCGGTGAGGATGTCGATGGTGGTCGAGGCCACCTTGCCCGCGCGACGGGGAACGATGCCCTGCCAGCCGAACCAACCGATGCCGCGGAACTCCAGCGGTCGGTACAGCATCTGCAGGAACAGCAGCTTCGTGGTGTACCCGACGAACGCGGCGACGAAGGGCATCGAGAGGTAGATGGCCCAGTTCAGGCTGAAGTCGTGGCGCAGCTCGCTCCACGACTGGACGAGCGGTACGACGTCCGGGTTCACGCCTCGGTCCCCGCACCTGAGTCGTCGCCCATGGATGCCGTCCACAGCGAGTGACCGAGCGTCGAGAGTCGAACGGTCCGCTTCTCGACGCGGGCCGGGACGGGACCCAACGAGCCGCGCCGGATCGCGGCCAGCACGTCGGTATCGGCCATCAGGATCTGGTAGTCGTCCTTGAGGTGCTCGTCCTCGGCGCCAGGCTCCAGCAGGCCCAGCGAGATCAGGTGGCCGACATACGTCGGGGTGAGCTGGGGGAGGGCGACGTTCGCCGTCCGACCCACGAGCGACGCGTTCTCGATCAGGGCCTCGCCGAGGAGCCCGGCACGGTTCAGCGCGTGCACGCTGACCATCGGTGAGGCGGAGCCGTCGGAGAGCGCACCGAGGATCCGGGCTTCGTCCGGCACGAGCTGGTCGAGGATCCGGTGGAAGAGCTCGGTCTGGCCCGAGACCGTGCTCTGTTCCAGGGCGCGGGTCAGCAGCGCTCTCATCTTGGTGTCGAGCCCGGTGGTCCGTGTCGGTGCAGCCGGCACCCCGTCGTGCTTGGACGGCGACGGCGGTGCGCCGGTCAGTCCGTCGACGAAAGCGCCGGTGATCTGGCGGACCGCGCCGAAGGCGACGTCCCAGAGCTTGGCGGGATCGGTAGGAGGACTCACCGGCTGAAGTTACCGCGACACCGTCAGCGGTGGCGGCCCGTCTCGTGGGCGGCAGCACGGCTAGGGTTGCCACCGATGAGCAACTACCAGGGTTCGGGAACGGTCCGGCGCGGCGGCTCGAGTGCCAGCGCGGTCTGGACCCTGCCCAACGCAGTGAGCTTCCTGCGTCTGCTCGGGGTGCCGCTGTTCCTCTGGTTGGTCCTCGGTCCGAAGGCGGACGTCGCTGCCCTGGTCGTGCTGATGGCTTCCGGGGTGACGGACTGGCTCGACGGCTACCTGGCCCGTCGGCTCAACCAGATCTCGAAGGTCGGCGAGATCCTCGATCCGGTCGTCGACAGGCTCTACATCCTGGCCGTGGTGATCGGGCTCGCGTTCCGGGACATCATCCCGTGGTGGGTCGCGATCATCCTGCCGCTCCGGGACGCGTTCCTGTGGACGCTGGTGCCGTTCCTGCGGACCCGTGGCTACAGCGCGCTCCCGGTGCACTTCCTCGGGAAAGCGGCCACGTTCAACCTGCTGTACGCATTCCCGCTGCTCTTCGTGGGCGACGGCTCCGGCTCGCTGGCGACCCTCGGAAAGATGTTCGGCTGGGCCTTCGCGATCTGGGGGATGGGCCTGTACTGGTGGGCGGGTCTGCTCTACGCCTGGCAGGTGCGCAAGCTGCTCGCGGACCCGGACCGGCGGGCTCCGAACCTTCCGGTGCGTCCACGGCCCGAGGCGGGGAACAGGTAGTCCGTGGTCGGCGACACCGAGCAACGGGAGCTTCCCGAGAGGGTGACGATGGGGCTGTTGCCCTATCTGAACGCTCATGCCCTGGACGAGGACTACGAGCAGGCGGCGGTACGACGAGCCGCAGCGGGCGTGCCACCGCGCCGCAGGGTCGGGCGCGGCGGTGCGTTCGTGATCGCGGTGTTCGCGATCCTGGCGGTCACGGCCGCGGTGCAGACCTCGAGGGACAGCGTCACCGACGAGCGTGAGCGCCGGGACCTGATCGGCCAGGTCCAGGACCGCAAGGCGACCGTGGACGACGAGCGCCGCACCATCGCGACGCTGACGTCCACGGACAACAGGCTCCAGTCGGCGCTCGTGGCGAGCACGGCAGCCTCCACCGGCGTCTTCGCCAGGCTGGACCTCCTCGGGCTGCGCAGCGGGACGACCGCGGCCCACGGCCCGGGTGTCGTCGCTGTCGCCGACGACGCCCCGAACGCCCGGTCGGACCGCGACACCGTGCTCGACACCGACCTGCAGAAGCTGGTCAACGGCCTGTGGCAGGCGGGCGCCGAGGCGATCTCGATCAACGGGGAGCGGTTGACCGCGCTGTCGGCCATCCGGCACGCCGGTTCTGCGATCACGGTCAACTTCACCTCGTTGAGAAGGCCGTACCGGATCCTGGCGATCGGCAGCACGAAGACGCTGCCGTCCCGGTTCGCGGACAGCACCAGCGGCGCGGCATGGTTGGATCTGCAGCGAGAGTTCGGTCTGAGCTTCACGATGCGCACCGAGTCATCGCTTCGCCTGCCCGGCGCGGACGTGCCCCAGCTCCGGTACGCCGAACCGAGCGGGACGCGCCCGTCTGAGAGGAGTGTCGGTTGATCGCCATCATCGGGCTGGTCATCGGGGTGGCCGTGGGCCTGATCCTGAAGCCCGACGTCCCGATCGGGTTGGAGCCCTACCTGCCGATCGCGGTCGTCGCGGCGCTCGACGCGGTCTTCGGTGCGCTGCGCGCGTTCCTGGACGGCCTCTTCGACGACAAGGTCTTCGTCGTCTCCTTCATCAGCAACGTGTTCATCGCCGCGCTGATCGTGTTCCTCGGCGACAAGCTCGGAGTCGGAGCCCAGCTGTCCACCGGGGTGATCGTCGTGCTCGGGATCCGGATCTTCGCCAACGTCGCTGCCATCCGGCGGCACATCTTCCACGCATGAGCACGCACGACGACCTGTCGGCCGACCACGACCCTCCGGTCGAGGCCACGCCGTCCTCCCGCGAGCGCCTCGAGCGAGCGTTGCTGCACCCGGGGCGCGGCCAGGTCGTCGCTGCTGTCCTGCTCGCCGTCCTCGGGATCGCCGGCGTGACCCAGGTACGGATCGCCGGCACCGACGACGAGTACGCCGGCATGCGGCAGGCCGACCTGGTCCAGGCCCTGAACGGGCTCCAGGCCGCGTCGCTGCGCAACGAGCAGGAGATCCGGGACCTGCAGTCCACCCGGGACGCGCTGCGCAGCAGCAGCGACCGGACGGCAGCGGCGCTCGAGCAGGCCAGGTCCGAGCTGTCCTCGCTCGGCGTCCTCGCCGGCACGCTGCCCGCGTCCGGCCCCGGGATCCGGATCACCATCACGGCGCCCCAGGCCCGGCTCAGCCTGAACAACCTGCTCGACGGGATCGAGGAGCTCCGTGACGCCGGCGCCGAAGCGATGGAGATCAACGACGAGGTCAGGGTCGTCGCGCAGACGTCGTTCGACGCGGCCGACAACGGTATCGACGTCGACGGGCAGATCGTGTCCTCGCCGTTCATCATCGACGCCATCGGCGATCCGGAGAGCCTGGAGACGGCCCTGAGGTTTCCCGGCGGCTTCGTCGACGACGTCGCTCTGGACGGTGGCAAGGTCACGATCAAGCAGAGTCAGTCCATCGAGGTCACCTCGTTGCGGACCCCGGTCAAACCCCAGTACGCACAGTCGACGAAGAGCAAGTGATCGCGGAGGATAGATTCCTCCCAGCCAGCAAGAGCGTCCGATCCAGCCACCGAGGAGCAGCGTGTTTCCCGACGACCTGAAGTACACCGCCGAGCACGAATGGGTCCGGACCCCGGGCGAGACCGCAGGATCGGTCCGGATCGGGATCACCGACTTCGCCCAGGACGCCCTCGGCGACATCGTCTACGTCCAGCTGCCCGAGATCGGTGACAGCGTGACCGCCGGCGCCGCGGTGGGGGAGCTCGAGTCGACCAAGTCCGTCAGCGACGTGTACTCGCCCGTCACCGGCGAGGTCGTCGCTCGTAACGAGACCCTCGATGCCACTCCCGAGCTCGTCAACACCGACCCGTACGGCGCCGGATGGCTCTTCGAGGTTGCCGTCACCGACGGCGCCGAGACCTCCGAGCTCATGGGCAGCTCCGCCTACGAAGAGACCGTCGCGTCCTGACCCGAACCTCCGTGGGAGCGTTGCCGCGCACTGGTAGGTTGGCCGCAACAACGGTGAACCTCTACTGAGCGTTGAGGGTTTGCAGGATCAGGCCAGGTCATCACGGGACCCGGACACGGGAGGCGCAGGACATGCAGACGTGCTCGCAGTGCGGGAGTCCGAACACGGATTCGGCGAGGTTCTGCTCCCAGTGCGGCCACGGGCTCGAGCCGGTAGCCGTACCGGAGACGGACGCCACCGCGACGATCATGCTCGGCAACGCGCCCAAGTCCGACGCCGACGAGCGTGCAGCGCTCAACGAGGCCGACGCCGCTGCCGCGGACGCCCTGCCTGCGGGCAGCGCCCTGCTGATCGTGCAGCGCGGTCCCGGTGCTGGCAGCCGCTACCTGCTGGACACGGACTCGGCCAGCGCCGGTCGTCATCCGGAGAGCGACATCTTCCTCGACGACATCACCGTCTCGCGCCGGCACGTCGAGTTCCACCGCGAGGGCGGAACCTTCCGGGTGCACGACGTCGGCAGCCTCAACGGCACCTACGTGAACCGCGACCGGATCGACGACGCCCTGCTCCAGAACGGCGACGAAGTCCGCATCGGCAAGTTCCGGTTGGTGTTCTTCGCGAGCGCCGCGGCGGAGCACTGAGGTGCGGCAGTCGGCCCGCAAGAGCATCGGGCAGGCGCTCGCCGACCTGTCCGCGGAATTCCCCGACGAGGACATCAAGGAGTCGAAGCTCCGGTTCCTCGAGTCCGAGGGTCTGGTCCAGCCCGAACGCACACCGTCGGGCTACCGCAAGTACTCGGTCGAGGACATGGAGCGGCTGCGGTACATCATCCGCGCGCAGCGTGAGCACTACCTGCCGCTGAAGGTGATCAAGGAACACCTCGAGGCGATCGAGCGCGGGCTCGAGCCACCGGCGCTGAACGGCGGACCGACGGTTCCCGGTCTGTCCCTGGGGGCAGCCGCCACCAGCGACCTGCTGCGCGGGGACCGGGGCGACGTCCGGGTCTCCCGGCGCGAGCTGGTCAAGACGGCCGAGATCACCGACGAGCTGCTCGACCAGCTCGAGGGCTTCGGCCTGGTACGGACCCGTCCGGGTTCCAAGCACTACGACTCCGACGCCGTCGTCATCGCCAAGGCCGCGGGTGAGCTGGCGGCCTTCGGGATCGAGCCGCGTCACCTGCGCGCGTTCAAGACTGCCGCCGACCGCGAGGTGGGGCTCGTCGAGCAGGTGGTCTCACCGATCCGACGCAGTCGCGAGGACGGTGCCGAGGGCCGCGCCGCGCAGGCGATGGACGAGATCGCAACCCTGTCGCTGCGGCTGCACGCCACCCTGGTGCGCGCCGGCCTGCGCTCGATGCGCTGATCGCGGCCTGCCCTGCAACGGGCAGCCGAGGATGCGGACCCGTGCCCTAGGCTGACAACGTGATCGTCGCTGCGCTCCTCACCCTTGTTGCGCTCACTCGGCCTCGAGCAAGCTCGGGCACTCGGTAGGCTGACAACGTGCGCGAGGTCGAGGTCATCGGAGTCCGGGTGGAGATGCCGTCCAACCAGCCGATCGTGCTGCTCCGGGAGGCCGACGGTGAGCGGTACCTGCCGATCTGGATCGGCGCGGTGGAAGCCACCGCGATCGCGTTCGCCCAGCAAGGTGTGGTCCCGCCCCGGCCGCTGACCCACGACCTGCTCAAGGACCTGCTCGCCGCCACCGGCAACGGCCTGGACGAGGTCCGGATCACCGAGATGACCGACGGTGTGTTCTACGCGACCCTGGTGCTGGAGTCGGGGGTCGAGATCAGCGCCCGCCCGTCGGACTCGATCGCGCTCGCGCTGCGGACGGGTGCCCGGATCGTGTGCGCCGAGGAGCTGCTCGACGAGGTCGGGATCGCCGTACCGGACGAGCGCGAGGACGAGGTCGAGAAGTTCCGGGAGTTCCTCGACCACGTGTCGCCGGAGGACTTCGAGGCTCCCGAAGGCTGAGTCTCGCTCAAGCTTCAAGGTTGACTTGAAGGTTTCGCGACACGCCGAGGGCGGTCTTTGACCAACCCTCAACCTGAGGTTTACCTTTCAGATGTCTTCGCTGTAACTCCACGGATGAAACTTCTGCTCCGCAGGCGTCCATCCACCCTTCCCCAGGGGTTACGCTCAGTGAAGCGAGACTTGGAGGTCGCAATGGGTACCAACAACGGAGACGGCACGTCCGTGGCTGAGATCGACGCGCAGGCACTGCTTGCCGCCGAGCAGGCTGCCGAGGTCGCCGAGGACCAGGGCCTGCTGTTCAGCGAGGACGTCTCGACGCTCCCCGCCGACCTCGGCTACCGCGGTCCGACCGCGTGCAGCGCCGCAGGCATCACCTACCGCCAGCTGGACTACTGGGCCCGCACCGGACTGGTCGAGCCGACCGTCCGTACGGCGACCGGGTCCGGCACCCAGCGCCTCTACGGCTTCCGCGACATTTTGCTCCTCAAGGTCATCAAGCGCCTTCTCGACGCCGGGGTATCGCTGCAGCAGATCCGTACCGCGGTGGCGCACCTGCGTGCCCGCGGCACCGACGACCTCACCCGCGTCACCCTGATGAGCGATGGCGCCTCGGTGTACGAGTGCACCACCAACGACGAGGTCATCGACCTGCTCCAGGGCGGTCAGGGCGTCTTCGGTATCGCGATCGGCGGTGTCTGGCGCGAGATCGAAGGCTCGCTGGCCGAGCTGCCGTCCGAACGCACCGCCGAGGAGTTCGTCGTCTCCTCCGACGCCAGCGACGAGCTCGCAGCACGCCGCCAGGCACGTCTCTCCGGCTGACAGGCCAACTCCTGACCGACCTCCTCCGTCTCACACCAGCCCCGTTCCGGTCCATGACCGGGACGGGGCTGGTACTTTTTGGGTGCTGACAATCCCGCATGGGAGAGCCTTCGGCGGCGGCCCCCGGGTCTCCGAGCCGGAGCGCCGAAGGGGCAATTCCTCCCCGGAACCTCTCAGGCGCACGGACCATGCGGATCAGGCAACTCTGAAGGGCACACCGCCCGACAGAGGGGGAGGCGACCCACCAACTCGTTTTCTGGGAGCCTCATGTCTGCATCGTCCCGTCCCGTCGCCCTCGGTGCTCGCGCCTTCGTGGACCGGCACATCGGTCCCGACGACGCCGCGATCGCGACCATGCTGAAGGCGGTCGGGTTCGACTCGCTGGAGAGCCTGATGGAGGCTGCCGTCCCCGGGCGGATCCGCGCGACGGACGTGCTCTCGCTCCCCGAGGCTGCCTCCGAAGCCGAGGCCGCGGCCGAGCTGGTCGCGCTGGCAGGCAGGAACAACCCGGGTACCTCGATGATCGGGCTCGGCTACCACGGCACCATCACCCCGCCGGTGATCCGGCGCAACGTGCTCGAGGACCCGTCCTGGTACACCGCCTACACGCCGTACCAGCCCGAGATCAGCCAGGGCCGGCTCGAGGCGCTGCTGAACTTCCAGACGATGATCGCGGACCTCACCGGGCTGCCGACCTCGAACGCGTCGCTGCTCGACGAGGGCACCGCGGCTGCCGAGGGGATGACCCTGGCGCGCCGGGCCGCCCCGAAGGCGAACGGGCCGTTCGTCGTCGACGCGGACACGCTCCCGCAGACGATCGAGGTCGTCCGCACCCGCGCCGCCGGGATGGGGATCGAGGTCGTGGTCGCCGATCTCTCGGACGGCCTTCCTGACGGGGACGTCTGCGGAGTGCTGATCCAGTACCCGGGCGCCTCCGGCAGGATCGCCGATCCGCGTGCGGTGATCGATGCGACCCACGAGCGCGGCGCTCTTGCCGTTGTCGCTGCCGACCTGCTCGCGCTCACGTTGATCGAGGCCCCGGGCACCCTCGGCGCCGACGTCGTCGTCGGTTCCTCGCAGCGCTTCGGTGTCCCGTTGTTCTACGGCGGGCCGCACGCCGGCTTCATGTCGGTGCGCGCCGGGCTGGAACGTCACCTGCCGGGGCGCCTGGTGGGCGTCTCCCTCGACGCTGCCGGCCGGCCGGCGTACCGGCTCTCGCTGCAGACCCGCGAGCAGCACATCCGCCGCGACCGCGCGACGTCGAACATCTGCACCGCACAGGTGCTGCTGGCCGTGACGGCCGCGATGTACGCGGTCTACCACGGTCCCGACGGGCTCCGGGCGATCGCCCAACGTGCCCACGACCTGGCTTCCGGCCTGGCAGCAGGCCTGCGTGAAGGCGGCGTCGAGGTCCTCCACGACGCCTTCTTCGACACGGTGCTCGCGCGCGTGCCCGGGCGTGCCGCCGAGGTGGTCGCGCTCGCGAACGAGGCCGGCGTGCACGTACGGCTGGTGGATGCCGATCACGTCGGCGTCAGCGTCGGCGAAGACGCCGGAACCTCGACGATCGCCACCGTTCTCGGAGCCTTCGGCGTCCATGCCGGGTGGTTCAACTACGGCCCGATCGCGCCGACGATGCCGCGCACGACGCCGTACCTGACCCACGAGGTGTTCAACACGCACCGGTCCGAGACCTCGATGCTGCGCTACCTGCGCCGGCTCTCGGCCCGTGACTACGCGTTGGACCGCGGCATGATCCCGCTCGGCTCCTGCACGATGAAGCTGAACGCGACCTCCGAGATGGAACCGATCAGCCTGCCGGGATTCGCGAACCTGCACCCGTTCGCGCCGGCTGCCGACGCCGGCGGGTACGCCGACCTGGTCGCCGACCTGGAGGGCTGGCTCGCCGAGGTCACCGGCTACGACCGGGTCTCGATCCAGCCCAACGCCGGGTCCCAGGGCGAGCTGGCCGGGCTGCTCGCGATCCGCGGCTACCACCGGGCCAACGGCGACACCCAGCGCGACGTCTGCCTGATCCCCAGCTCCGCCCACGGCACCAACGCCGCCTCCGCGGTGATGGCCGGCATGAAGGTGGTGGTGGTCAAGGGCACCGCCGACGGCACGATCGACCTGGCCGACCTGCGCGCGCAGTGCGAGAAGCACGCCGACACGCTCTCGGCGATCATGGTCACCTATCCCTCCACCCACGGGGCCTACGAGGACACGATCACCGAGCTCTGCGAGGTCGTGCACTCCCACGGCGGCCAGGTCTACGTCGACGGCGCCAACCTCAACGCGCT
>JAOPXD010000205.1 GCA_025965315.1 Marmoricola sp. | reverse complement strand
CGCCCGCACCGCCGCCCAGCGCTCACCGTGGGCCGGTGTTGCGTTCTCCCAGAAGTCGGGCTGGAGCTTGCCCTGCGCAGCCCGGGTCTGGTCGAACGCCGGGTGCGCCCCGTGGCGGGCGGCGAGCTCGGCGGAGACCTCCAGCGCGGTCAGGTAGACCTCCTCCTGGATACGCGTCGAGAGCTCCAGCGCCTCGGCCGAGTCGAACGGCAGCCGGAGCGCGAAGAACACGTCCTGGAGCCCCATCAGGCCGAGCCCGATCGGCCGCCACCGTGGGTTGGACGCGGCGGCCTCAGCGCTCGGGTAGAAGTTCACGTCGATGACGCGGTCGAGCAGCGGCACCGCCGTCCGGACGGTCGCGCGGAGCTTGTCCCAGTCGACGCCAACGCCGGCGGTCGAGCTTGTCGGGACCAGGTGCTGGCCGAGGTTGATCGAACCGAGGTTGCAGACAGCGGTCTCGGAGTCCGAGGACACCTCGATGATCTCGGTGCACAGGTTCGACAGGTGCACCACCGGGTTGCCGACCGCCTGGGCATCACTGGTCTGGTTGCAGGTCCGGTTCGCGGCATCCTTGAACGTCATCCAGCCGTTGCCGGTCTGCGCCAGCGTCCGCATCATCTTGGCGTAGAGGTCGCGTGCCTTGATCGTGCGCACGACCTCGCCCTCGGCCTCGGCCCGCCGGTACGCCGCGTCGAACGCGTCGCCCCACAGGTCCACGAGCTCGGGAACCCGGTCCGGGTCGATCAGCGACCAGTCGGCATCCGCCTCGACCCGGCGCATGAACTCGTCGGGGATCCAGTTGGCCAGGTTGAGGTTGTGCGTACGCCGGGCGTCCTCGCCGGTGTTGTCGCGGAGCTCGAGGAACTCCTCGACGTCCGGGTGCCACGGCTCCAGGTAGACGCAGGCAGCGCCCTTGCGACGACCGCCCTGGTTGACCGCGGCCACCGAGGAGTCGAGGGTGCGCAGGAACGGCACGATCCCGTTGGACTGGCCGTTGGTGCCGCGGATCAGGGCGCCGCGCCCGCGGACCCGGGAGAACCCGATCCCGATGCCGCCGGCGAACTTCGAGAGGTTCGCTACCTGCTGGTAGCGCGAGTAGATCGAGTCCAGGTCGTCGCGCGGCGAGTCGACCAGGTAGCACGACGACATCTGCGTGTGCGTCGTCCCGGAGTTGAACAGCGTCGGGCTGCTCGGCAGGTAGGCCAGGCTCGACATCAGCCGGTAGAACTCGATCGCCTCGGCCGGCGACTCGGAGAGGCCGCAGGCGACCCGGAGCAGGAAGTACTGCGGGGTCTCGATCACCAGCCGCTGGGTGGGGTGCCGCAGCAGGTAGCGGTCGTAGACCGTGCGCAACCCGAAGTACTCGAACCGGTGATCGGCCTGGGTATCGATCGCGACGTCGAGCTTGCGGGCGTTGTCCTTCACGAACTTCGCGGTCTCGTCACCGATCAGGCCCTCGGCGTGGCCGAGTCCGATCGCCTGGCTGAACGAGGCCACTCCCTGGTTGCGGACCTCCTTGTCGATGTAGCTGGCCAGCAGCCGACCGGCGAGCCGTGAGTACTGCGGTTCCTCGCTGATCATCTCGGCGGAGGTCTGGATCGAGAGCCGGTCCAGCTCGGCCGTGGTGGCGCCGTCGTACAGGCCGCTGATGGTCTTGGTGGCGACCCGCATCGGGTCGACGTCGGTCAGGTCGCCGGCGACGCGCTCGACGGCGCGGACGATCTTGTTGACGTCGACGTCCTCGGAATCGCCGTTGCGCTTGCGTACCTGCATCGTCGTACGGCGGATCGGGGTGGTGGTGGGTTCTGTGGTGACCGTCATGTCTCTCCTCGCGAGTTCGGTCCCGGAGGTCCGGACCGAGCGAGGGGTGACGTCACGGGCGGGTCGGAGTACCCGCCGAGCCGTCAGCCGTCCCACGCGGCATCGGACCACCGCGCCCGTCGGGCGCGGTGCACTGGCAGGTCTTCGGACTCGTGGGCACGGCCCGGAGGCCTCCTAGTGGCCGTCGCTTCCCAGGTCCCGGACGTGCGGACCCAGTGCAGTTGACGGCGTTCGTTCCCACTCACCGCTGCGGGGCAGTTCCGGTTTCGCACCGGATTCCCTCTTGCCTCAGCGCTGCTGGATGCAGCGCCGAACCAGTTGCGTGAGCCACCATATGTGGGGGTCGCGAAAAACCGTGGGACTAGATGTTGTGTCGGCGTGTCGAGCCGCGTGCGAGCCGGTGTCAGTCGATCCGGACCACGGTGCGGCCCAGCGACCGGCGCTTCTCGTGGTCGTCGAGCGCGGCCGCTGCCTCGTCGATCCCGACCACCCGGCCGACGTACGGCGTGATGGTGCCGGCGGCGATCAGGTCGAGCAGGGCCTGGTGCACCCGGTCGCCCTCGACGCGCGTGTACGGGTTGAAGCCGAAGCGGCGCATCCCGGGATCGACCTGGTCGACCCAGGCGCCGAGGATCCCGACGATCGAGAAGTTGCCGATGCTGGCCATCCGCAGCGGGCGGCCGGTCATCCCGTTCTGGTCGTCGTCGGTGAAGCCGACCGGGAGGTAGCGGCCGCCGCGGGCCACGCAGGTCCAGGACCTGGCGACGAACTCACCGCCGGCGAGGTCGCAGATCACGTCCGCACCGACGTCGTCGGTGGCACCGAGGACGGCTTCGGCGAAGTCCTCGCTGGTGTGGTCGATGACGAGCTCGGCACCGAGCGACCGGCAGAGCCCAGCCTTCTCCGGCGAGCTCACGGTGGCGAGGACCCGGGCGCCGGCGGCGACGCCGAGCTGGATCGCAGCAGTCCCCAGACCGCTGGCGCCCGAGTGCACCAGCAGCGTCTCGCCGGCCTGCAGTCCGGCGCGCACGTGCAGCGCGAGGTAGATGGTGTGGAAGGGCAGCAGGAATGCCGCCGCCTGGCTGTCGTCGAGCTGCTCGGGAGCGGCGAAGACCCCGGAGGCCGGGGCGGTGGTGTACTCGGCAATGCCGCCGAAGGCGTCCTTGGAGACGCCGACCACGCGGTGGCCGATCCAGTTCTCGGCCCCTTCGCCGGCTGCTTCCACGACGCCGCAGACATCCATCCCGAGGGTGAACGGCGGCTCCTTCGGGACCGAGACCAGCCCGCCGCGGCAGCGCAGGATGTCGTTGAAGTTGAGGGCGGCGGCGGAGACCTTGATGAGCACCTCGCCCGGTCCGGCCTCGGGCCGGTCGACCTCGTTCACCGAGAGGACGTCGAGGGGCTCGCCGTGCTGGTTCACCTGCAGCGCGCGCATCCTGGCCTCCGGAGCCGTAGACAGAAATATGAGACTCAGTATCATCTTGTCCATCATGGTGGTCAAGGATCAGCGAGGCGTGCGCGAGCGCAAACGGGTCGAGACCCGGGCGCGGATCGCGGATTCGGCCGCGCGCCTCGCCGGTGAGCGGGGGATCGCTGAGACCACCATCGACGACATCGCTGCCGCGGCCGGGATCGGTCGGGCGACCTTCTTCCGCTACTTCGACTCCAAGGAGCTCGCGATCGCGACCGGGCTGTCCGACGTCGGAGCGCACGTGCTGGCCGACGTGATCCGCGCGATGCCGGACGGGCTCGGACCGCTGGAGGCGATCCGGGCGGCGTACGCGCACCTGGGCGAGAGCTTCGACCAGCTCCGTCCGATGTTCCTGGAGCAGGCGCAGCTCTCCCGGTCGTCGTCGGTGCTGTTCGCGTGGACCTTGCACCTCTACGTCGACTGGGAGACAGCCGTTGCCGAGGCGATCGCTCCCCGGTTCGCCGACCTGGCTGCCGACGACCCGCGGCCGCGGATGGCCGGCGCCCTCACGATGGCCGCGGCCCGGCTGGCCTGCGACGTCTGGGTCGCCGATGGCGGCCGGGGCGACCTCCCTGCACTCACCCAGAAGTACCTGAGCTCAGTCCACCTCACCCCAGGAGCGTCATGACCAGCGCCGCAGCAGAAACCCATGTCCAGCACCGTGACCGGCTGGTAGCCGCTGCCATCGAGGCGGCAGGCTCTGACGACTTCGGCGCCGACACCTGGCGCGAGGGCCTGGACATCTACCTGGAGTCGCTCGCCGAGAGCGCACGCCTGAACGAGATCGGGGTGGGTGTTGCCGATGACGGCATCGTCGGTGACCTGAGCAACCGGCTGAAGGTCGAGGCCTGGCGCAAGGCCCACCCGGCCGTTGCCGAGCAGGAGGTCAGGCAGCCGATCATCATCGTCGGTCAGCCGCGCACGGGCACCACGATCCTGCTGGACCTGATGGCCCAGGACCCGGCCAACAGGGCCCCGCTGAGCTGGGAGATCGAGCGTCCGGTGCCGGCTCCGCGGACAGCGACGTACCGGACCGATCCGCGGATCGCCGAGGCGCAGGCCGGGTTCGACCTGGTCGACCTGTTCATCCCCGGGTTCGCCTCGTTCCACGAGCTGGGCGCCGAGCTCGCACAGGAGGACGTCCGGATCTTCACCAGCGACTTCAAGTCCATGCAGCACTCGCTGCAGTTCGAGGTGACGGCGTACAACCGCTGGCTGCTGCACGAGGCCGACATGAGCGAGGCCTACGCCTGGCACCGACGGTTCCTCCAGCACCTGCAGTCCGAGCACCACGCGGAGCGCTGGTTGCTGAAGTCGCCGGCGCACCTGTGGGCGCTGCCGGAGCTGATGGCCGAGTACCCGGACGCGATCGTGATCCAGAACCACCGCGACCCGCTCAAGGTGATCGCCTCGCTGAGCGCTCTCGGGGCGTCCCTGCGCGAGATGACCAGCGACCACTTCGAGGTCACCCGGCTCGCTGCCCAGTACAGCGAGGACATCATGGATGGGCTGGACCGTGCGTTGCAGGCGCGCCGCGACGGGATCTTCGCGACCGGTCGCGTCCTGGACGTGCGCTACCAGGACATCCGGCACGACCTGATCGGCGCGATCGGTGCGATCTACGACCAGCTGGGCTGGGAGCTCACCGCCGAGGCGGAGACCCGGATGCGGGACTTCCTGGCACGGCACCCGGGTGACCAGGGGGGCAGCCTGAAGCGGTACTCGTTCGCCGAGACGGGTCTCGACGAGGGGGAGTACCGGGCGCGTGCGAAGGCCTACCAGGACTACTTCGAGGTGGAGTCCGAAGAATTGGACTGACTATCCGTGCGCGCCGGCGAGCCGCATCGCCCGCGCCGTACGCCGGCTCCGCCTCAGGGTCCGGGCCCGCTGGAGGCGCCGGACCAAGGTCGGGTCGTGCTCGACCGCGCCCGGGAGGTCGATGACGGCGTTGAGCTCGCGGTAGTACGCCACCACGGTCAGGCCGAGGTGCTTCTCGATCTCGGTCGCCTTGCCGCCTGAGTACCGCCACCACTGTCGTTCGAAGTCGAGGATCGCTCGTTGTTCGTCGGTCAGTCCGGACATGGGAAACAGCCTGCCACGCCCCCGGCGACGCTGCGGTTTCGGGTCGTTGAACAGGTTGTTACGGGAACCGCACACAGCACAACTTCACGGGCCGGAAACATTCCTGAGATAGGCCGGGAATCCGGGCCGACTAGGTTCATCCAGGCGTCGCATCGGCGCAGTTCAGCCTCTCATTCACCTAGGGGTACTCCTTTGTCTGGTAACAACGTCCGTCTGCAGGCCATCAAAGACGTCGAGGCCTACGTGCCTCCTGCGCCGATCCTGATGGAAGAACAGCCGGGAGAGATCTTCGGCGAGAACGTCTTCAGCATCCAGGTCATGCAGCGCCGCCTGCCCAAGTCGGTGTTCAAGTCCGTGCTGGCCACGATCGAGCACTCGGAGCCGCTCGACCCGCTGGTCGCCGACGCCGTCGCCTCCGCGATGAAGGACTGGGCCCTGGAGAAGGGCGCGACCCACTACGCGCACGTCTTCTACCCGCTCACCGGTCTGACCGCCGAGAAGCACGACAGCTTCCTCGACCCGGTCGGCGACGGTTCCGCGTTCGCCTCGTTCTCCGGCAAGACCCTGGTCCAGGGCGAGCCCGATGCGTCCAGCTTCCCCAACGGTGGCCTGCGTCAGACGTTCGAGGCCCGCGGCTACACCGGCTGGGACGTGATGAGCCCGGCGTACGTGCTGGAGAACCCGAACGGCAACACGCTCTGCATCCCGACCATCTTCATCTCGATGACCGGTGAGGCCCTCGACCACAAGACCCCGGTGCTGCGTTCCCAGCAGGCGATGTCGACGCAGGCGAAGCGCGTGCTGAGCCTGTTCGGTCACGAGAACCCGGAGAACGTGGTCGCGTACTGCGGTGCCGAGCAGGAGTACTTCCTGATCGACAGCCACTTCTTCCTGGCACGTCCCGACCTGCTCAACGCAGGTCGCACGCTCTTCGGCGCCAAGCCGCCCAAGGGCCAGGAGTTCGACGACCACTACTTCGGTGCGATCCCGTCGCGCGTCCTCGGCTTCATGATGGACACCGAGCGGGAGCTCTTCAAGCTCGGGAGCCCGGCCAAGACCCGGCACAACGAGGTCGCGCCGGGCCAGTTCGAGATCGCGCCGATGTTCGAGCGGGCCAACGAGGCCGCCGACCACCAGCAGCTGCTGATGACGACCTTCAAGTCGGTCGCCAAGAAGCACGGCATGGAGTGCCTCTTCCACGAGAAGCCCTTCGACGGCGTCAACGGCTCCGGCAAGCACGTCAACTTCTCCCTCGGCAACGGCACCCAGGGCAACCTGCTGCTCCCCGGCGACACCCCGCACGACAACGCCCAGTTCCTGGTGTTCTGCGGCGCAGTCATCCGCGCGGTGCACAAGTACGGCGGCCTGCTGCGCGTCTCGGTCGCCTCGGCGAGCAACGACCACCGTCTGGGCGCCAACGAGGCCCCGCCGGCGATCATCTCGATCTTCCTCGGTGACCAGCTCGCCGACGTGTTCGACCAGATCGCCAAGGGTGGTGCGACCCGCTCGAAGGAGAAGGGCACGCTCACCATCGGCGTCGACACCCTGCCGGACCTGACCAAGGACCCGGGCGACCGGAACCGGACGTCGCCGTTCGCGTTCACCGGCAACCGCTTCGAGTTCCGTGCCCCGGGCTCGCTGCAGACGGTCGCCGGCCCGATGGTCATGCTGAACACGATCATGGCCGAGGCGCTCGACTTCTGTGCGACCAACCTGGAGGCGGCCGTCGCTGCCGGTACCGACTTCAACGAGGCCGTGCAGTCGCTGCTCTCCGAGATCGTCGCCGAGCACGGTGCGGTCATCTTCAACGGCAACGGCTACTCCGACGAGTGGCCGATCGAGGCGGAGCAGCGTGGGCTCAAGAACCTGCGCACCACCATCGACGCGCTGCCCGAGCTGATCTCCCCGGAGGCCATCGAGCTGTTCAGCAAGTACGCCGTGTTCAACGACCGCGAGATGCACAGCCGCTACGAGGTCGGTTGCGAGCAGTACATCCTCACGGTCACGGTCGAGGCGAACCTGACGCTGGAGATCGGCACCACCACGGTGCTTCCGGCAGCGATCCGCTACCAGACCGAGCTGGCCGCGAACGTCGCTGCCCTGAAGGCAGCCGGTGTCGAGGCGGACCTGTCCACCCTGACCGCGGTGTCGGGCCCGATCGCCGACCTGCGCGCCGGCCTGGCCGCGCTCGCCGGTGCGGTCGCCCACGAGCACGACGAGGACCCGCTGCTCGCGGCCAAGTCGCTGCGCGACAACGTGCTGCCCGCGATGGCTGCGGTCCGTACGGCCGCCGATGCGCTCGAGGGCATCGTGGCCGACGACCTGTGGCCGCTCCCGACGTACCAGGAGATGCTCTACATCCTCTGATCCGGCGCTGTCCTGATCAATCTGTGAACGACCCAGGTGGGGTCCGGGCGTAGCGTTCTCGCATGCGCCTCGGACTCCACCTGGTCAATTTCGACGCTGACGGTGGGCCGGCTGCACTGGCACCGCTGCTCGCCTCGGTCGGTGCCGCCGTCGAGGACGCGGGCTTCGACAACCTCTCGGTGATGGACCACTACCTCCAGCTCGAATTCATGGGACCGCCGACCATCTCGATGCTCGAGGGCTACACGACGCTCGGCTTCCTCGCGGCCCACACGTCGACGGTGGACCTGCAGCTGCTGGTCACCGGGATCACCTACCGGCACCCGGGCCTGCTCGCCAAGGTCGTCGCCACCCTCGACGTGCTCTCCGGTGGTCGGGCGGTGCTCGGCCTCGGCGCAGCCTGGTACGAGCGGGAGCACCGAGCCCTGGGCGTCGAGTACCCGCCGCTGGCCGAGCGCTTCGAGCGGCTCGAGGAGACGCTGCAGGTCGTGCGGCAGATGTGGTCGGCCGACGACGGCCCGTACGCCGGCGAGCACTACCAGCTCGCCGAGACCATCTGCTCACCGCAACCGTTGCGCCCGGTCCCGGTGATGCTCGGTGGGTCCGGGGAGCAGAAGACGCTCCGGCTGGTCGCCCGGTACGCCGACGCCTGCAACCTGTTCGCGAACGCCGAGCTCGGACCCGCAGGAATCGAGCACAAGCTGGCCGTCCTCTCCCGGCACTGCACCGAGGTGGGTCGCAGCTACGACGACATCGCCAAGACGATCCTGTGGACCGGCGACTGCGATCCTCATCGTTTCGTCGAAGCGATGCGGCCGTACGCCGACCTGGGTGTCTCCGAGGTGCACGTGATGCGGCTCGGTCCGGACCCGGTCACGCTGGTGGAGGCGCTGGCGCCCCGGGTCGACGCCGTGCACGGGCTCTAGTCGGGCCTGAGACCAGCGAGCAGGAGCTCCAGGTGACGCTGCCAGCTGATCTTGTCGTGCAGGAAGTACATCGTCGCCGTCAGGCCGCACATCATCATCGCGAAGTCGTCGAGCTCGAGATCGGAGCGCACCACACCGGCGGACCGGGCACGGTCGATGATGCGGCCGATGACCGCGTTCAGCGCGCTCTTGTCCTCCTCGATCCCGTCCCAGCTGAAGCTGTCGATGTTCATCGTGGCCAGCTGGAAGGCGACGTCGCCCTCGACGGACTCGGCCTGACGTCGCATGCTGGTCGCCAGGGCGTCGTACGGGTCGGCGATGGTCTCGGCCTCGACCGCGATCGCCGCGAACTCCTGGAAGCGCTGCCGGACGAGCGCTGTCAGGAGCGCCTCCTTGGTGGGGAACCGGCGGTACAGGGTGCCGATACCGACTCCTGCGTGCGCAGCGATGTCCTCCATCTGCGCCTTGGTCCCGCGCTCCGCGAACAGCGCTCGAGCCGACGCGGTGATGCGCTCGAGGTTGCGCTGTGCGTCAGCTCTCAGCGGGCGATGGTCGATGGTCACGGCGGCCTTTTCTGTCGGTACCCGGTGCTAGGGACATCCGGAATCTTACCTCCGGATCTGCATTGACAACCGGAACCGAGGTTCCGTAAGGTCTAAGCGGAAGAGGAATCCCGGTTCCACATAGTCTCGCAGGAGAACAGAGATGCCCCAGCCCGACCTCAGCACCGCTCGCGCGCGGAACCTCGCGCTGGCGCTGCTCGCCATGACCCAGTTCGTCGTCGTGATCGACGCCTCCATCGTCAATGTCGCCCTGCCGTCGATCGGCAAGGCGCTGCACTTCTCCCGTGAGGACCTCTCCTGGGTCGTCAACTCGTACACGCTGACCTTCGGCGGGTTCCTGCTCCTCGGCGGGCGCCTGGCCGACTACCTCGGACGTCGTCGGGTCTTCATGATCGGGATGGCGCTGTTCGCCGTGGCCTCCCTCGCGGGCGGGTTCGCGCAGAACGAGACCTGGCTGATCGCGGCTCGCGCCGTCCAAGGCCTCGGCGCGGCGATCGCCTCTCCGGCAGCGCTCTCCATCATCACCACCACGTTCCCCGAGGGCCAGGAGCGCAACAAGGCGCTCGGCATCTGGGGTGCGGTCGCGGGTGCCGGCGGAGCAGCCGGTGTCCTCCTGGGCGGTGTCCTGACCCAGTGGGCCGGCTGGGAGTGGGTGCTCTTCGTGAACGTCCCGATCGGTGCGTTCATCGTCTGGCAGGCACCGAAGCGGCTGGCCGAGTCGACCGCGTCCGAGGAGACCGACCGCACGCTCGACGTACCCGGAGCGGTCACCGTGTCTGCGGGGCTCGCCCTGGGCGTCTACGCGCTGGTCGATGCAGCCAACGTCGGGTGGTCCTCGTCGCAGACGGTCTGGCGGCTGGTCGGCGCCGTCGCGCTGCTCGCGGCGTTCGTCGTCATCGAGCTGCGTACCAGGAAGCCGCTGATCCCGTTCTCGATCTTCAGGCTGCGGACGCTGCGCGGTGCCAACCTCGTCGGGGTCCTGATCGGGATGTCGCTGTTCTCGATGTTCTACCTGATCACGCTGTACCTGCAGCAGGTCCTCGGTGACGACGCGTTGCAGGCCGGCCTGTCCTACCTACCGCTGGCGATAGCGATCATCTTCGCCGCAGGCATCGCCAGCGTGCTGGTGACCCGGATCGGGTTCAAGAACGTCCTGATCATCGGCATGCTCTTCGTCGCGGTCGGGCTCGCCTGGTTCACCCGGATCCAGCCGGACGGCTCGTACGCCGCCGACGTGCTCGGCCCCTCGATCCTGGCCGGCATCGGGTTGGGCATGGCTTTCGTCTCGGTCACCATCGCCGCCGTGACCGGAACCGAGGCGCACGAGGCCGGGCTGGCCTCCGGCCTGATCAACACGACCCAGCAGGTCGGCGGTGCGCTCGGCCTGGCGATCCTCGCGTCCATCGCGAACTCGTCCACGACCGACGCCTTCAGGACCGGCGCGCACGCGCCCGCCGCCTTCACCCAGGGATACGCGGACGCGTTCACGGTGGGTGCCTGGTTCGCGGTGGCCGGCGCCGTCCTCGCGGCCTTCCTGATCTCGAGCCGTGACAGCCAGGCGCACTCGGCGGCAGCCCGGAGCGGGGAGACACTCGCCGTCGCGGTGTGAGGTGCACGAGCCCCGGGCGCCGCTAGAGAAGCGCGGCCGGGGTCCACGACGGCCAGTCCGGGCTGCCGATCTCGTGGCCGGACTCGAAGACCGCCACTCGCCGGAACGGTCGGTCGAGGCTGGAGTTGTCGTAGAACTCCGCGCGATCCGCCAGAGCACGCGCCTGCGCGATCAGTCCCCACAGTCGCTGGTACCTGCTGCGGATCTTCTCCTCCGGGACCAGGTGCCCACCGGCCATCGCCCTGTCGGCGACCCGCTCGACTGCCAGGTCCTCGGGCAGCAGCATCGCGTACAGCTGGACCACGTAGCCGCGGGCGAGCGCCTGACGAACCAGCGCCACCTTGCTCTCGTGGCTGAAGACCGTCTCGGTGATGAACGACCTCCGCTCGTCGAGCAGGCGTTCGCGCTCCCCGGCGGCGAGCACCGAGACCTCGCCGGCTCGTCTGGACTGCTCGTCCCGGTCCCCGGGCCACAGGTCGGCCGCGATCAGGTCCGCGTTGACGAACGGGAGGTGCGTCCGCTTGATCAGGACCTCGGCGAACGTGGACTTCCCTGATCCGTTGGAACCTGCCAGTAGGTGCAGTACCGGCGTGCTCACGCCGAACGGGCGCGCGATCGCTTCGGTGTCGTGGAGCGCTTCGATCCAGTCTCGGCAGGCAGTCCGGTCACAGTCACATCCCCGGCCTCGTCAGCCTCGGACCAGCGCGGCCGGCCCTCGGCCTCGAACCGAGCACGCAGATCGAGGGACGCAATGTCCTCCTCGATCTGCTCCCGCCACGTCGTGCGAACGGCGGCCTGTTCACGCACGCCGACCTCGTCGTACGAGATCTGCCCTGCCAGCACCCGCTCGATCTCCCGGTGTGAGAGCCCTGACGACGCCTCGAGCTCCTGCCCGAGCCGGGCCCAGTGAGCGAGCTGCTGAGCGGCACTTCGATGCGCACGTCCGCCTGCAGCCTTCGCCGATGCGAACAGGGCGGAGTCGAAGCGAGTAGGGGTCGTCGACGTTGTTGCCACGGTCGTCACGCTCTTCCCGTTCGGCTTGGACCTGTGCTCACGAGTGTAGCAGTGTGCTACAGCTGCGATCCGGGTACCTTCTCGCCATGACGACCTGGTGGTTCCGCTCCGCGGACGGACGGCTCACGCTGTTCCAGCTTCCGAATCCGGCGCTGTGGGTCTGGATCGTCGCGCTGGTGCTCGGGCGCTTCGACCTGTCGCCAGCCCACTCATCGACCCTGGTCGGCGTACGTCACGGCGCACTGGTCGTGTGGGCTCTCGACGAGCTGGTTCGCGGCGCCAGCCCGTTCCGGCGGGTTCTCGGAGCGGTCGTACTCGTCGGTCAGCTCGTCGCGCTCGTGTGACCCGGTCACCTCGCGACCAGGTCAGGGGCGGCGGTAGGCCTGGTGGGTGAGCAGGTGCACGCCCGGGTTCAGGCAGCCGGTGGTCGCGTGCGCGACGAACTGCGAGGCCCGGGAGTCCGGGACGTAGACCCGGAACCCGTCGACGTGGTGCGGCCGGCAGTGCGCCCGCTCGTAGTCGGCTGCGCGTGTCTCCTGGAGCGCGCTGCGCAGGCGCTGGCCCGGTCGGAGCACGTACGTCGACGGCGTACCGGTGTGGTCGGCCGGTGCGCCGATCCGGGTGCCGTTGCCGTCGCCGACGTAGGAGATGCCGCCGAACCCGCCGGTACGGCAGGTGTGGTCGGAGCGGTTGCGGAGCACGATCCAGCCGAAGGAATGACCTGCGCCGTCATCGCTGTGCCGGTAGCCGGCCTTCAGGTCCGCGTTGCCGCACCACGGCGTGCGCTGGGCTGTGCCCTGGGCGGGCACCGCGACCGCCACCAGCGCGGTGAACGCGAGCACGACGACGCTGGCCGTGGTTCCGAGACGTGTCTTCATCAGTTCCTCCTGGGCGATCCTCGGGCGACGTTGGTGTGCCCTCACCCATCCAGACGCGGCGAACGTCAGATCGGTTGCCCGTCGGGCGGGGCGGCTCCAGGGATCCGCCCCGCCCGACGGGCAGCGGTACCAGGACCCTCATCGCGCGATCGTGACGCCGAGGGCCCTGGCCAGGACGACGAGCAGCTCGGCATCCATCCGCTTCGCGACCGCCGAGGACGGCACGATCGAGGTGCCGTGAAAAGCGCCCGGCAGGTTGTGGACCTCCGTGGAGACACCCGCCGCCAGCAGGCGCATCGCGTAGGTCAGGCCCTCGTCGCGCAGCGGGTCGAGCTCGCAGGTCAGCACGTACGCCGGCGGCAGCCCGGTCAGGTCGGTGGCCCGGGCCGGGGCGGCGTACTGGTCCGCCGGAACGCCGGCGAGGTACAGCTCCCAGGACTTCGCGGCCTGCTTCCGGCTCCACAACGGGGTGTCGACGAACGTCGTCATCGACGGCGTCCCCAACCGGTCGTCGAGCACCGGGATCCCCAGCGACTGGAAGCACAGCGCCGGCCCGCCGCGGTCGCGCGCCATCAGGGCGGTCGCGGCAGCGAGGCCGCCACCGGCGCTGTTGCCGTGCACGACCAGCCGGCTGGTGTCGACTCCGTCCAGTCCGGCGAGGTACTGCAGGGCCGCGTAGCAGTCCTCGATCGCGGCCGGGTGCGGGTCCTCGGGCGCCAGCCGGTAGTCGACGTTGACCACGACGACGCCGAGCCGTCGCGCCAGGGACACCGCGCCGCGTTGCTCGCTCGCGGCGTCGCCGATGCAGAAGCCGCCACCGTGGATGTACAGCAGACCGGGCAGCTCGCCGGTGCTGCCGCGTGGCCGGTAGACCCGGACCGCGACGTCCGGATCGCCCGGGGCGGTCTCGTCGGTGATGTCGAGGTCCTCCTCGCCGGGCACCGGCCCGGCGGGCATCATCGAGGCGAGCATGCGACGGGCGCCGGGGATGTCGTCGAGGGCGTTGCCCATGTCGGGCAGGCTCGCCACGAACTCGACGAGCTCGGGATCCAGGTTCGGGAAGGCAGCGGGGTCCACGCACCGAATCTAGCGAGGCTCCCGTCACGGTGCACTCGGATAGCCTTGGACCGTGCAGTCGCCGCCGTGCTCCGTGGTCCGATCGCCCTCGTCCGCGGACGCGGCCGAGGTGCTGACCGAGCAGGTCACCGCCCTGCTCGGCGCCGGCGACGTCACGGTCGGGCGGTTGTGCGCCTCCTGCGGCAGCGACGTGCATGGTCGACCCTGGATGCGGCTCGACGGGCGCGACGTCCCGGTCTCGATCACGCGTGCCGGCGAGCACCTGCTCACGGCAGTGGCGCCCGAGGCGGTGGCGGTCGGGATCGACATCGAGGCGATCGACCGGGACTGGCCGCTCGCGGAGATGCTGGCACCGACCGAGTCCGCCGGAACAGGTGCCGAGATGGCCCGGCTCTGGGCGGCGAAGGAAGCGATCCTCAAGGTCTACGGAACCGGTCTCGCCCGACCGATGACCGAGGTCACCGTGCGGTGGTTCCCGGGCGTCCTGGAGTACCTCGACGCACCCGACGGGTACGCCGTCGCTGTGGCGCTACTGGGGTAGCGCCGGCAGCGCGGTGCTGTGCAGCCACGCGTCGAACAGCGGGGTCAGGTCGTTGCCGACCTGCTCGTTGCAGTGCGCGACGAACTCCTCGGTCGTCACCGAACCACCGGAGTTCTCCGCGACCCAGGACCGCAGCAGGTGGAAGAACGCCATGTCGCCGACGGTCCGGCGCAGCGCGTGCAGGGTCAGCGCCCCGCGCTTGTAGACCCGGTCGTCGAACATCAGCTCCGGGGTCGGGTCGGAGAGCAGCAGGTCCTGGGGCTGCTCGGCCAGCTTGCGGTGGTAGTGCTCGGCCCAGCCGTGCGCGGGTCTGACCCCGCACTCCTCGGACCAGAGCCACTCGGAGTAGCACGCGAATCCCTCGTGCAGCCAGATGTCGCGCCAGTGCGCCAGCGTCACCGCGTTGCCGAACCACTGGTGCGCGAGCTCGTGGGCGACCAGGCGGACCGAGTGCCAGTCGCCGGTCGCGAAGTTGCGACCGAAGGTCGCCAGCGACTGCGACTCCAGCGGGATCTCCAGGACGTCGTCGGTGATCACCGAGGTGTAGCTGCGGAACGGGTACGGGCCGAACCGGTCGACGAAGAACGCCATCATCTCCGGCTGACGCCCGAAGGAGCCGTCGAACCCGGCACCGCCGACGTCGCGCGGTGCGACCACCCGCATCGGGACGGTCGAGTCCTGCTCGTGGACGACGTACCGGCCGATCTGGATCGCCGCGAGGTAGCTCGCCATCGGTGCGGTCTGCTCGTAGCGCCAGGTCACCGACGAGCCGCTGCGCTGGGTCGAGAGCAGGTCGCCGCTCGCGGCCACGTGGTAGTCCGGCGGGACCGAGACCTCGAACGTGTACGTCGCCTTGTCGTCGGGACGGTCGTTGCACGGGTACCAGGCCGGGGCTCCGTGCGGCTGCGCCGCGACGATCACCCCGTCGGTGAGCTCCTCCCAGCCGGCGTCGCCGAGGACCGCCGAGGGAACGGTGCCGGGATGGCCGGAGTACTTGATCCTGAGCTTGAAGACGGTGCCGGCCTTCGCGGCGGACTTGAGCGTGACCAGCACGGTGCTGCCGCGCTGGGTCCAGCGGGTGATCGTCACCCCGGTCCCGCTCACCTTCGCGACGGCGAGCTGGTGCAGGTCCAGCCGGATCGAGGTCAGCGGTGCGAGCGCCGTACAGGTCAGCCTGGCCTCGGCGTCGAGACGGTTGGACTCGGGGCGGTAGCGCAGCACCAGGTCGTAGTGAGTGACGTCGTACGACGGGTCCCCGTGGCCGGGCACGTACGGGTCGGTGCCGGTCACTCCTCGACGCTCCTGTTCTCGACGTCCCACGGGCCGATCGGGTTGCCGATCCAGCGGGTCCGGTTGGGGACCGCTTCGCCGCGCATCACCAGCGACACCGGGCCGACGGTCGCATGCCGTCCGATCGTCGCGGCAGGAAGGATGACGCTGTTGGGTCCCAGGGTCGCCCCCTCCTTCAGCGTCACCCGGTCCATGCTCAGGACCCGGTCGTGGAAGAGATGAGTCTGCACCACGCAGCCGGTGTTCACGACCGCGCCGTCGCCGAGCTCGACCAGATCCGTCTCCGGGAGCCAGTAGGTGTCGCACCAGACGCCGCGGCCGATCTTCGCGCCGAGGAGGCGGAACCAGACGTTGAGGGCGTAGGTGCCCTGGGTGACCGAGGCGAACCAGGGGGCGGCCAGCATCTCGGTGAAGGTGTCGGCGAGCTCGTTGCGCCACACGAACCCGGACCACAACGGGTGCTCCGAGCGGGTGTGCCGGCCGATCAGGACCCATTTCGCGATCACGGTGAGCCCGGCCGCGACCAGCCCTGCCGCGATCATCACGACGCCACCGACGACGAACGCGACGACCGGTTGCACCGCGATCAGCCGGAGCAGGGTGGCGGCCACGGCGACGTTGAGCAGGACGCCGATCAGGGCGGGCACGGCCCGGCCGAGCTCGACGACCCCGCGCAGGACGCGCAGCCGGCGGGGTGGCTCGTAGGTGCGGCTGGTGTCGGTGCTCCCCGCCGTACGACGAAGCCGGGTCGGGGGGCTGCCGACCCACGAGGACCCGGCCCTGGCCGCGGTCCGTGCCGGCGCCGCGGACAGCACGGCGACCAGGGAGGCCTTCGGAACCTTCCGGCCCGCGGCCGCCATCCCGGAGTTGCCGACGAAGGCGCGCTTGCCGATCTTCACGTGCTCGACCCGGATCCAGCCACCCCCGAGCTCGTAGCAGCCGATCAGGGTGTCGTCGGCCAGGAAGGCGTCGTCGTTCACGTGCGTGAACCGGGGCAGCAGCAGCACCGTCGAGGCCTCCACGCCGTGACCGATCTCGGCGCCGAGCGACCGCAACCAGAGCGGCGTGAGCCCGCTGGAGTACAGCGGGAACAACCAGGTGCGGGCCTCGTCGAGCACCCGCAGCGTCGCCCAGATGCGGACGCCGGCCGCCGAGCGCACCGGGAAGTGGCCGGCACTCATCCGCACCCCGAGCAGCCGTACGCCGACCAGGACCAGCCCGGCCAGGACGACGTACCCGGTCAGCGCTGCCAGCGGTAGCCAGGGCAGTCCGGCCCTGATCGCGGCGCCGAGGGTGTGCTGGTGGTGGATGGCAGGAAGCAGCACGGCTGCTCCGGCGACCAGTCCCGTGCCCGGCAGCGCGGCGATCAGCACCGCGACGAACCCGTAGGTGACTGCCCAGCCGGAGTTGCGCGGTGGCGCCTCGGTCGACCACGGGCCGCGTGCGTGCCGGGTGACGCGCTCGGCCGGTGAGCCCGACCAGAACTGGTCGGCGGGTACCTCGCCGACGACCAGCGAGCCCGGGGCGACCTCGGCGTTGTCGCGGACGTCCGCTCCCGGGGCCAAGGTGCTGCGCGCGCCGATCCGGGCGCCGGCGCCGACGGCGATGCTGCCGATGTGCACGACGTCCCCGTCGATCCAGTGGCCGCGCAGATCGACCTCGGGCTCGATCGCGGCGCCGTCGCCCAGGGTCAGGAAGCCGGTCACCGGAGGCAGCGTGTGCACGTCGGTCGCACGCCCGATCGTGGCTCCGAGCAGGCGTGCGTAGAGGGGGATCCACGGAGCGCCGGCCAGCCCGGGCGCGGCGAGCTCGTCCTGGATGCGTTCGGCGAGCCACAGCCGCAGGTGCACCTTGCCGCCGCGGGGGTGCGAGCCCGGGGTCACGCCGCGCAGGACCACCCGGGCGAGGAGGGCCGCGAGCAGCATCCGCCCCGGCGCGAGCACGAACACCACTGTGGTCAGGATCGTCCAGCCGAGCGGGACGTCGGGCCACCAGGGCAGGTCCACCACGGTGCTGGCGAGCGAACCGGTCAGCAGCAGCCAGGAGATCCAGCGGGCCGCTGCCAGGGTGCGCAGCGGGAGCAGCGCGGCCAGCTGCCCGGCCTGGGTCTTGCGCGGGATCGGTGGCACCTGCCGGTCCGAGGCGACGACGACGCCGCCGTGCTCGGCCAGAGCAATCGCGAGCCGGGCAACCGTCGGGTTCTCGTACAGGTCGCCGACGGCGATCTCCGGGTAACGCTCGCGCAGCCGGCTCACCACCTGCGCCGCGGTCAACGAGCCGCCACCGAAGTCGAAGAAGTCGTCCTTGAGCGAGGCCACGTCCGCGCCGAGCACGTCGTGCCAGATCTCGGCGATCCAGGCGTGCACGCCCTCCAGCGGCCGGTCGATCGCCGGCGGCTTGGGCAGCGGCCACGGGAGCGCGTCCCGGTCGACCTTGCCCGACGTGCGCGTCGGCAGCTCGTCGACCACGGCGAGCCGGGGGACCAGGGCGGCCGGCAGCCGCTGTCGCAGCACCTCGATCCCGGCCTGCGCGTCGAAGGAGTCGTCCACGACGACGTAGCCGACGAGCAGTCGGTTGCCCGACCTCGTGGACCGTACGGCGGCCGCTGCGCCGGCGACGCCGGGGAGGCGGAGCAACTGCTCGTCGATCTCGCCCAGCTCGATCCGGCGACCGCCGAGCTTGATCTGGTCGTCCGCGCGTCCGGCGAACACCAGTCCGGCCGGGTCGTTGCGGACGATGTCCCCGGACCGGTAGGCGCGCGCCCAGCCGAGACTCGCCAGCGGCGCGTACTTCTCGGCGTCCTTGTCCGGGTCGAGGTAGCGGGCGAGCCCGACCCCGCCGATGATCAGCTCGCCGATCTCGCCCTCGGCCACCGGATTGCCCTCGGCGTCCACGACGGCCAGGTCCCAGCCGTCCAGGGGCAACCCGATCCGGACCGGCTCACTCCCGTCGAGCAGGGCGCCGCAGGCGACGACGGTGGCCTCGGTGGGCCCGTAGGTGTTCCAGACCTCGCGCCCGGGCGCCTGCAGCCGGCTGGAGAGCTCCGCTGAGCAGGCCTCGCCGCCCATGATCAGCAACCGCACGGTCTCCAGCGCCTCGGCGGGCCACAGCGCGACCAGGGTCGGCACCGTCGAGACCACGGTGATCCGGTTCGCCACCAGCCACGGACCGACGTCGACGCCGGAGCGGACCAGCGACCGGGGAGCAGGAACGAGGCAGGCGCCGTACGCCCAGGCCAGCCACATCTCCTCGCAGCTAGCGTCGAAGGCGACCGACAGACCCGCCATCACCCGGTCCAGCGGGCCGATCGGATCTGCCTGCAGGAACATCCGGGACTCGGCGTCCACGAACGCCGCCGCACTTCGGTGGGTCACGGCAACGCCCTTGGGCGCCCCGGTCGAGCCGGAGGTGAAGATCACCCAGGCATCGTGCTCGGGGCCGGGGTCGCCCGCGGTGACGTTCGGCCGGACCAGCGCACCGACACCGTGAGCGGTGGCGACGGCCAGGTCGTTGCCGACGATCGCCCGGACGCCGGATTCCCCGAAGACGACCCGGGCGCGTTCATCGGGGTCCTCGGCGTCGACCGGCACGTAGGCGGCGCCGGCGTGCAGGACCCCGAGGATCGCGACGTACAGGTCGGTGGTGCCGGACCGGATCCGGATCCCGACCTTGTCCCCCCGGCGCACCCCGGCCTCGGCCAGGCGCTCGGCCAGGTCCTCGGCCGCCTCGGCGAGCTCGGCGTAGGTGAGCACCCCGACCCCGCTGTCGAGCGCGAGCGCGCCCGGGAACTCCGACACGACCTCACGGAAGATGTCGACCAACGTGCGTGCGGGCGCAGCGAGGGCGCTTCGCAGCAGCGGGACGGGCACGGGCGGGGTCACGGGCGCAGTCTTGTGGGTCCAGGTGAACAAACGGGTTCACCGTCCGTTCACCTGTTCCCTGCACGATGTCTCCGTGCACGCTCCCTCCATGCACAGAGCGGCACTGCACGACACGAACTCGAGCTGATCCCCGGAGGAGCCAGTGGTGACATCACCGAGCAACGAGCAGCAGTTCGCCCGCGTCGTCGCGGACCTCTCCGCCGAGTTCGCGAGCCGGATCCCGCCCACCGACGTCGTCGGTGTCGTCGACCGGGTCCGCGCCGAGCTCGAGCCGCCGGCGAAGATCACCGAGTACCTCCCGGTGCTCGTGCGTCGGTTCGCCCGCGAGGAGCTCATCGCGGACCTGAAGTCCCGCCCGCTCGCCGGCTGATGTGGCCCGGTTTCCCAACTTAAGTTGGGAAACTCCCGCCTCCACACCTAAACGTTGGTGTGGAGGCGGGAGTTCTTGTACGTCGGGACGCCGACCACCTCACGGTCCGCCATGACCTGCTGACCCTTGCGGTCGCTGCTCGCTCGGGTTAACGTCCTCCTGTCGTGATCTGAAAAGGTCACCTTTCACTTGGAGGTCATGCCGTGCCCCGGTCCTTGAGTACGCCGTTCGACGCGCTGCACAGCGCCTCGGTGCTCGTGCGCGCCGGCATGGTCGACCTGGCACGCCCGTTGCTCACGGCACGCTCGGTGCTGGCGACCCGGAGGCTCGGCGCGATCGCCGGGACGGCGTACATCTCGGCGCAGCGCAAACCTGACGACATCGCGCTGATCGACGAGACCGGCAGCCTCACCCACGGCGAGCTCGACCGGCAGGCGAACGCCCTGGCCCGCGGTCTGGCGGAGCTCAGCGGTTCCGGCAGCGCGGTGATCGGCGTGCTGTGCCGGGACCACCGGGGTGTCGTCGAGGTGATGATCGCGGCCGGCAAGCTCGGCGCCCGGCTGGTGCTGCTCAACACCGGCTTCGCGAAGCCCCAGCTCGCCGACGTGGTCGCCCGCGAGGGCGTGCAGGTCCTCGTCGTGGACGCCGAGTTCGCGGACCTCCTCGACGCCGTACCGGCGTCGGTCCACTGCGTGCTCGCCTGGACCGACGAGCCGGACCCGGAGCGGGTGACGACCGCACAGCTGATCGCGGCGAACTCCGGCGACCCACTGCCGAGGCCGACGCAGCAGGGCGGGATGGTGCTGCTGACCGGCGGAACCACCGGGACCCCGAAGGGAGCGCCGCGCACGATCGGGTCGCCGCTCGTCGCCGCCCAGTTCCTGGAGCGGGTGCCGCAGCGGCGTGGCGACGTGGTGTTCATCGCTGCGCCGACGTTCCACGGGACCGGTCTGTCGCAATTCATCATGGCGCTGGCCCTGGGGTCGACGATCGTGCTGCGCCGCCGGTTCGACGCCCTGGCCACGGTGCAAGCGATCGCGGACAACAGGGTCACCGTGCTCGTGCTCGTCCCGACGATGCTCAGCCGGATCCTCGCACTCGGCGACGAGGTCCTGGACGCCCACGACACCGCGTCGCTGCGGATCGTCATGAGCGCCGGCGCGGCGCTGCCGACCGACCTGGGCAACCGGGCCACCGAGCGCTTCGGTCCGGTGATCCACAACCTGTACGGCTGTACCGAGGTGGCGCTCGCGACCGTGGCGATGCCGGAGGACTGGGCGGCGGCGCCCGGGACGGTCGGCCGACCGCCCCGTGGGATCCGGGTCGAGCTGCTCGACGCCGAGGACCGGCCGGTGAGCACCCCCGGTACGACGGGTCGGATCTTCGTCGACAACGGGCTCAAGTTCACCGGCTACTCCGGAGGAGGCAGCAAGCCGGTCGTCGGCAACCTGATGGGGACCGGCGACACGGGGCACTGGGACTCCGACGGACGCCTGTTCGTCGACGGCCGCGACGACGACATGATCGTCTCCGGTGGCGAGAACGTCTTCCCGGGCGAGATCGAGGACCTGGTCGCCACGATGCCCGGCGTCGCGGACGTGGCGACCCTCCCGGTCGACGACGATGACTTCGGGACCCGGCTGCGGATGTTCGTCGTGGTCGACGGGTCGCAGCCCGTCACCGAGGACGACGTGAAGGACCACATCCGGGCGAACCTGGCCCGCTTCAAGGTGCCGCGCGAGGTCGTGTTCCTCGAGGCCATCCCGTACACCCCGACCGGCAAGGTCGCCCGCCGCGACCTGGCTGCCATCGACGTCCATGCTCAACCGAGGGAGAACATCACGTGAAGACCCGACTCATCGCGGGGGTGGCAGTGCTGGGAGCGCTGATCACCGTCCTGACCACGTCGCCGGTAGGGGCCGCGTCCGTCCAGGACCCGGCAACCGACCCGTTCTACGTCGCGCCCGCCAACCTGGCGTCGCTCGCACCCGGCACCGTCATCCGGCACCGGACCGTCAAGGTCAACCTGCTCAGCAGCGCCGTGCCGATGCCGGCGACGTCGCAGGAGATCCTGGTCCGGTCCAACGACTCGCACGGGCAGCCGGCCGCGGTCTCCGCGACCGTGGTGACGCCACTGGTCGGCGTGCGGCACGAGCTGCTGGCCTACCAGATGGCCACCGACTCGCTCGGCGCGAAGTGCGAGCCGTCGTACACGCTGCGCAGCGGTACCGAGAAGGAGGCCGCGGTGGTGGCGCTCGCGGTCGCCAGCGGTCTCACCGTGGTCGTTCCGGACCACGAGGGTCCGCGCAACGCCTACGCCGCGGGACGGATGGCAGGGCACGCCGTCCTGGACTCGATCCGCGGTGCGCTCGCGCTGCCGACGTCGAAGCTGACCGGGGCGGGCACGGAGGTCGGCATGATGGGTTACTCCGGTGGTGCGATCGCCACCGGCTGGGCCGCGCAGCTGCAGCCGACGTACGCGCCGGAGCTCGACGTCGTAGGCATCGCGTCCGGTGGGACGCCTGCTGACCTCGAGGCCGCCGGCGGAGCCATCGACGGGAGTGCCTTCGGCGGCCTCTTCATGGGGGCTGCGATCGGGATGAGCCGCGAGTACCCCGAGCTGCGCAGCATCCTGAACGCGAAGGGCGTCGCGTTCGCGGACACGATCAAGGACGACTGCGTCACCGGGCTGGCCAGCCATCCGTTCGTCTCGATCAAGCAGTTCAGCGACTCGCCGGACCCGCTCCGCACTCCGGTCGCCCAGGCCGTCCTCGCGGACAACAAGCTCGGGCACGGCGCTCCGACTGCGCCGTACTACCTGTGGCAGTCGAAGCACGACGAGCTGATCCCGTGGTCGAGCGTGAACCAGCTCGACAAGGACTGGTGCGCGAACGGGGCGAAGGTCCGGTTCGTCACCAACAACACCAGCGAGCACATCAGCGGTGTCGTCGAGATGGTCCCGACAGCACTCCCGTGGTTGCTCGCCCGTTTCGCGGGCAAGCCGTTCGCGGACAACTGCCCCTCCCGGTGACGCGGTACGCCGGGGCCACGAAGCCTCGGCGTACCGCTTTCAGAGCTGGGCGAGCTCGCGCTTGAGCACCTTGCCGGTGGGGTTCCGGGGCAGCTCGTCGAGGAACAGCACGTCCCGCGGTGACTTGTAGCGGGCCAGGTTGTCCTTGACGAACTCCTGGACCGCTGCCGCATCCAGGGTCTCGCCCGGCTTGAGGACGACGAACGCCCGCAGCCGCTGACCGAACGAGTCGTCCTCGGCGCCGAGGACGGCCGCATCGGCGATGGCGGGGTGCGTGACCAGCAGCTCCTCGACCTCGCGGGGGAACACGTTCTCGCCGCCGGAGACGATCATCTCGTCGTCGCGGCCGTCGATGTAGAGGCGTCCCTGCGGGTCGAAGTGGCCGACGTCGCCGGTCGCCATCAGGCCGTTGATGATGTCCTTGCCGCCGCCACCGGTGTAACCCTCGAACGGGGACGTGGTGCCGACGAAGATCCGCCCGGTCTGGCCCTGCGGCAGCTCCTGGCCGCTGTCGTTGAAGATCTTGACCCGCACGCCGAGGGTCGGGCGACCGACCGAGGTCGGCTGCTCCCGGACGTCGGTCGGGGTGGCGATGGTGGCGACCGAGACCTCGGTCGAGCCGTACAGGTTGTAGATGACGTCGCCGATCAGCTCGGAGACCTGCGCCGACACAGCGGCGGGCAGCTGCGAACCAGCGGTGAAGGCGCACTTCAGCGAGCTGGTGTCGTACTGGCCGACCACGTCCGGGCCGAGCTCGACGATCCGCTGCAGCATCACCGGCACCACGCAGATGGTGCTGGCCTTGTACTGGTCGATGTCGGCCAGCATCTGCTTCGGGTCGAACTTCGTGCGCAGCACCAGCCGGTTGCCGACCGAGATCGCCAGCAGGCCGAGCAGCAGCCCGGTGCCGTGGAACAGCGGCGGGCCCATCACCGTCACCTCGCCCGAGCGCATCGGCATCCGCTCCAGGACACCGCCCGGGATGGCGAAGCCCTTCGGGTCCGCCCGCGGGGCGCCCTTCGGGGTACCGGTGGTACCGCTGGTCAGCAGCACGATCCGGCCCGGCTTCGCGGGGGCTGCTGGCAGCTCGGGTGATCCGGAGGCGATCAGGTCGTCGAGAGCGTCGGTGGTCCTCCCGGAGACGTCGATCGCGAACTTCCCGTAGCGCGGCTCGACCCCGGACAGGACTGCGGAGAACTCGTCGTCGTGGATCAGCAGGTCGACGCCCTCGCGCTCGCAGACCTCGGTCGCCTGCCGTGCCGAGAACGAGGTGTTCAGCCACAGGCTGCGCAGCCCGGCGCGCGAGGCCGCGAAGCCGACCACGAGCGGCGCCCGGTGGTTCTTCACGAGCATCGCGATCCCGTCACCCGGCTTCAGGCCCAGGTCGAGCAGGGCGTTCGCCAGCCGGTTGATCAGCTCGTCGAACTCCGCATAGGTCAGGTCGCCGCGCTCGTCGGTGATCGCCGGGGCATCACCGTGCCGGATCGCGGCGAGGTGCACGGCCGCGCCGAACGGACCGAAGGCGCGCAGCGTGCGCAGGATCTCCACGGTCTTGGCCGGCGAGGATCCGCCGATCGCGCCGGCCCTGAGCAGGGCGGTCAGGGCGCGGGCCTCGATCCCGGCCCGGTTGATCATCTCGACGGGATTCGGCATGGGTCTCCTCGGCGTACGGGTCTCGTCGGCCACGGTGAGGTCAACGGGCACATCATGCTCGACTTGCCGGAGCAGCGGGTGGTTGACTCACCTGGTGACCGAGATTCCCGACGAGCTCTGGGGTAGCAGGGACGGCGTGCTGTCGCGGATCCTGAGCGCCTACGCCTCGACGAAGCCGGGGTCCTGGTCGGTACGCAAGCTGATGCCGCTCGATCGGCGGATCCTGCTCCGTACCCAGGGTCGACGCACGGTCCTGGGCCCGATCGGTGCGCCGACGATGCTGCTCGAGACGACCGGCCGCAAGAGCGGTCAGACCCGGGTCAGCCCGCTGCTGTTCGCCCGGGATCGCGGTTCGGTCATCGTGGTCGGATCGAACTTCGGGCAGCAGCACCACCCTGCCTGGACCGGCAACCTGCTGGCGAACCCGGCTGCCGTCGCGGTCGTGCGTGGGCAGCGGATCGCAGTCACTGCCACCCTGCTCGCCGGTGACGAGGCGGAGACGGCGTACCGGCAGATGGTCGAGGTGACGTCGGTCTACTCGACGTACAAGACCCGCACCGACCGGGACATCCGGGTCTTCCGGCTCACCCCGGTCAGCTGAGCCCCAGCACTGCTTCGGTCTGCGCGGCCATCCCGGCCTCGCCGAGCTTGTTCGGGTGGACCGGGACGACCTGCTTGGCCCCCAGGACCGGCTCCACCCACCGGGTCGCAGCCAGGGCGCAGGCGTCGTGGCCGTTCGAGACCGTGCTCAGGTCGACGTACGTCGCGCCGGTCTCGGCCGCAGCGCGCGCGATCACGGCGTTGAGGTGCGCCTGCAGGCTGCGCAGGTACGGGACGTCGCCGGGGGCCACCGGCATCTTGGTGTAGCAGCCCTTCGTCGCCGGCATGATCCACGGGTAGCCGAGGATCGCGACCCTGGCGCCGGGAGCCTTGGCGATCACCAGCTCGAGGGCGTGCTTGACGTTGGGGTAGGTCTGGGTGTCGATCAGGGTGTCGTACTTCGCGCCGTACTTGTCCGCGCACGGGGTGCCGCGGCCCAGGGCAGCGAAGCCGGCTGCCGCGCAGGAGGCGACGGCGCCGATGAACAGTCCACCGTCGTTGCCGCCGATGGTCATCGTCACCAGCTGGGTGTCCGGCTTCACGGCGTCCAGCTGTGGTGCCAGGCCGGGGTACTGCGCCTTGGTGAAGTGCGAGGTCTGGGCACCCCCGCAGCTCACGTCGGTCAGGGTCGCGGCGACCTTGCGCGCCACCACGTGCGCGAAGTTGTTGGTCGACTGCCAGCACTCGGGCGGCATCGCCGGGTTGATCGGGGTCACGCCGGAACCGGCGCTGTAGCTGTCGCCGAGGTTGACGTAGCGCAGCCCCGCGTCGGCGCCGGCCGGACCGGGAACGGCGGTCACCGTGAACGCTGCGGTGAGCAGCAGGACCAGGGCGGTGACGGACCTGCGCATGGTGGCTCCTGAGGTAAAAGTACGGCGTTTCGGATCAGCCTGGCGTGACGCTAACCCGTGGCCGAGCCCGGTGACAAGCATGCGTACGGCGAGAACGTGATGCCGATCTCGTCTTAGGTAAGGCATGCCTTGGGCGGTGCTATCGTCGTTCGCATGGGCAAGGAGATGAAGCTTCCGAAGACGGAGTGCTGCGTGTCGAAGTCGCGGTGCGGCCGCTGTCCGATCCGGATGCTGAAGGAAGGCACCCTCCCCGCCGGATACGGTGTGCACAAGCGTGTTGTCGTCAGGGTCGACGGCAAAGGCAGGCCGGCGAGCACCAAGGCCGTCAAGAAGGCCGAGATCGCTGCCGCCGTACGCAAGAACACGAAGTCGGGCAAGAAGAAGTCTCTGGCCGCCTGACCCAACCGGAGGACCTGCCTTGACCGCACCCCGTTTCGCCGCCCAGCTCAACGAGCAGATCGGCAACGAGTTCGCCGCCCACCAGCAGTACGTCGCGTGCGCGATCCACTACGACGGTCTGACGATGCCGCAGATGGCGGCGTTCTTCTACGGCCAGGCGCTCGAGGAGCGCGACCACGCGATGATGATGGTGCAGTTCCTGCTCGACACCGACTGTCCCGTGCAGATCCCGGGCGTCGAGGCTCCGGTCACGGCGTTCGAGAACCTGACCGGTCCGATCACGCTCGCCCTGGCCCAGGAGAAGCGCGTCTCGGAGCAGATCTTCTCGCTGACCCGGACGGCCCGCGAGGAGAACGACTTCGCCGCCGAGCAGTTCATGCAGTGGTTCATCAAGGAGCAGGTCGAGGAGGTCGCCACCATGAACGACCTGCTCGCCGTGGTGACCCGGGCCCGGGACGACGTCAACGCGATCGAGGAGTACCTGCGTCGCGAGCAGGGTGCCGCCGGCGCCGACCCGACCGCGCCTCCGATCGCCGGCGTCTAGCGCGGATCCGGGCTGTCGGTCAGTGCTGGTGGGCGAAGACCTCGTCGTGCACCCGGAGTGAGTCGGCCTCGTCGAGCCAGACCATCGCGTACGTCGTCCCGGCGTCCTGGTAGCCGTCGGCCGCCCACGCCGCGACGATGCCGAGATCGTGGTTCGCGACCCAGGTCTCCCGGGTCTCGCCGTCCGCCAACCGGGTGAGGACCACGGCGTACTCCAGCGGCGCGGACCAGCGTCGCCACCAGGCGAAGCCGCCGCTCTTCGCGGCCATGAAGTCGGTCTCGACCAGGAGGTGTCCGACCGGCTGACCCTCGAGCTCGAGTCGCGCCGCGCGCGAGCGGACCGGATCCAGACGAGGATCGGGGACGGCGCCTTCGAACGACGGGCTCCAGGGCATCGGCTCTCCTCGACTCAGATCCAGCGCTCGAACCAGATCCGGTGCAACCACTGGGTCTGGGTGAGCAGGCCGTCGGTGTAGATCGGCCAGAAGTAGGCGAAGTTGGCGATCACCGCGACCACGACGGTGCCGGCGACGACCGCCCCGATCTGGCGCCGTCGTACGGTCGCGTCGGCCTTGCCCAGGATCTCGCCGAGCAGCATCACCGCGCCGAGGATCAGGAACGGCTCCATCACGATCGCGTAGTAGCTGAAGATCGGCCGGGTGTCGAAGCGCAGCCAGGGCAACCAGTTCACGGCGACGCCGATCACGACGATGCCGTAGCGCCAGTCGCGCTTGCCGACCCAGCAGACCGCGGACCAGACGAACGCGACCGCTCCGAACCACCACAGCACCGGGGTGCCGAGCAGCAGGACCTGGCGCAGGCAGGTGGCACCGCCGGTGGCCGTGCAACCCTGGGCGCCGGCGGCGATGTTCAGCTGCGCGTCGACGCCGACCGGTCGGTTCAGGATCAGCCAGCCCTCGGGGTTGGACTGGTAGACGTGGTGCGCGGTGTTGAGCCCGTGGGTCTGGAAGCTCCAGACGTCCTGGTGGTAGTGCCACAGCGACCGGAAAGGTCGGAACACGTGCTGGAAGAAGCCGTGCGGCGGGTGTTGCACGTACGAACCCCAGTACGGCCCGTACTGGGTGCGGGAGAGGTGCTGCTCGTAGACGCCCGAGTGCAGCAACCACCCGGTCCAGGTGAAGACGTAGATCACGACGGGGAGCAGCACGAGGTAGCCGAGCGCGGGCAGCGCATCGATGATCACCGAGTTCCGCAGCGAGCGCCGTACGCCGAACGAGCGCCGGGCGCCCGCGCACCAGAGCCAGTACAGGATGCCGAACGCGGCCATCGGGTACAGGGCGGACCACTTGGTCCCGAGCGCGAGCCCCCACCAGATGCCGGTCATCAGCAGCCAGGGCCGCCACCAGATCTTGGGCGTCCAGTCGCCGACGTCCTCGGCAGCCGCGAGCCTGGCCCGGAACCAGTCCCGGTCGGCAACCAGGCAGCTCACCGCGCAGAGCACGAAGAACGCCTCGAAGATGTCGAGCAGGGCCAGCCGGGAGAGCACGAACTGGAGTCCGTCGAAGGTCATCAGGAGGCCGGCGACCAGACCGAGCATCGTCGAGCCGGTGACCCGGCGGGCGAGCCGGATCATCACCAGCACCATCATCGAGCCGAACAGCGCGGGCGCCAGCCGCCAGCCGAACGGCGTGAACCCGAAGACGAGCTCGGAGGCCCCGATGATCCACTTGCCGACCTCGGGGTGCACCACCATCTCCGGGCCGCCGGAGTACAGGCCGTGCAGGTGCCCGGCGAGGATCTTGGTGTTGGCGTTGTCGACGTAGTTGGCCGCGTAGCCCTTGTGGACGATCGACCAACCGTCCTTGGCGTAGTAGGTCTCGTCGAACAGGAACGACTTGGGGGAGTCGAGCTTCCACAGCCGGATGAACGCCGCGAAGAACGCGACCGCGGCGCTGGCGGCCCAGGAGATCACCGGGTCGACGTCGACCGCGCGCGGGCGGGTCCGCTCGGCCGCGGTCGGGACGTGGTCGCCGGTCGCGGTCCGCGACAGCGTCGCTACGTCACTCCGGTCGGGTCGAGCCACGGCGCCCACCCTAAAGGAGGGACCCGCGCGGCCCTGACATGATCGTGCCATGGGGACGACGCAGGCCGACAAGGCGGCCGACAAGGCGGCCGACGAGACGACCGCCGGGGTGCTGGTCCTCGCCGGTACGCCGATCGGGCGCGTCGAGGACGCGCCGCCGCGGCTGGCCCGGGAGCTCGCCGGGGCGGACGTCGTCGCTGCCGAGGACACCCGCCGCCTCAAGCGGCTCACCTCCGACCTCGGGATCGAGGTCTCGGGCCGGGTGCTGTCCTACTTCGAGGGCAACGAGGAGGCCCGGACGCCGTACCTGCTCGAGCTGCTGGTGAGCGGGCTGCGGGTCGTGCTGGTCACCGATGCCGGGATGCCGAGCGTCTCCGACCCCGGGTACCGGCTGGTGGCCGCTGCCGTCGAGGCCGGGATCTCGGTGACGTCGGTCCCCGGACCGTCCGCCGTCCTGACCGCGCTGGCCGTCAGCGGGCTTCCGGTCGACCGGTTCTGCTTCGAGGGCTTCCTGCCGCGCAAGGCCGGCGAGCGGTCGCGTCGGTTGGCCGGTCTGGCCGCCGAGCAGCGGACGCTGGTGTTCTTCGAGGCGCCGCACCGGACCGAAGCCGCGCTCGCCGCGATGGCGGATGCGTTCGGTGCCGACCGGGCCGGGGCCGTCTGCCGCGAGCTGACCAAGACCCATGAAGAGGTACGCCGTGGCCCGTTGGCCGACCTCGTCCTCTGGGCCGCCGAGGGAGTCCGGGGCGAGGTGACGATCGTGGTCGCCGGAGCCGAGGACACCGGGCCGGTGACCGACCCGGTGACGCTGACTGCTTGGGTGGCCGCCGAGGAGGCGCAGGGGATGACCCGCAAGGACGCGATCGCCGAGGTGGCCCGCCGGGCCGGCGTACCGAAGCGCGACGTGTACGACCTGGTGCACAAGCAATGAGCAGGAGCGCCCAGCGGTCCGGCGAGCGGCCACCCGACCCGGAGCCGTTGCCGCACCCGGTCGTGGACAACCACTGCCACCTCGACATCGCCGCGCACGAGGGCCCGGGGGAGCCGGTCGCCGTGGCCGAGGCGCTGGCCCGGTCCGCCGCGGTCGGGGTTCCCCGGATCATCCAGATCGGCGTCGACGTGCCGAGCTCGCGCTGGTCGGTGGAGTCGGCCGCCCAGTTCGACGCGATCGTCGCCGGTGTCGCGCTGCACCCGAACGAGGCGCCCCGGCTGGCCGAGCAGGGCCTGCTCGACAGCGCGCTCGCCGAGATCGAGGACCTGGCCCAGCACGACCGCGTCCGGGTGGTCGGGGAGACCGGGTTGGACACGTTCCGCACCGGCCCGGACGGCTTCGACGCCCAGGTGCGGTCGTTCCGGAGACACATCGAGATCGCCCACGAGCACGACCGGACCCTGATGATCCACGACCGCGAGGCGCACGCGGAGGTGCTGCGGGTCATCGACGAGGTCGGTCCGCCCGAGCGCTGGGTGATGCACTGCTTCTCCGGGGACGCGGCGTTCGCCGAGGAGTGCCTGGCCCGCGGAGCGCACCTGTCGTTCGCGGGCACGGTCACCTTCAAGAACGCCGCACCGCTGCGCGAGGCCCTGCGGATCACCCCGCTGGACAGGATCCTGGTCGAGACCGATGCGCCGTTCCTGACCCCCGAGCCCTGGCGCGGGCGCCCCAACGCGTCGTACCTGATCCCGACCACGGTGCGCTCGATGGCAGCGACCCGGGAGATGGACCTGACCGAGCTCTGCCAGGCCATCGATGCGAACACCGAGGCCGCCTTCGGCGGGTCGTGGTGACCCGTGACCGCGGTCACCCCTAGGGTCGTTCGGGCGTGACTTGGGGCACGCACCCCCGCTCAGCGGGGTGCTAGCGGTTTGCTAACTGGCAGCTGCGCTGTCAGGGTCGACCACTGTTGGCCGGAAACGGGGAATCAGTACATCCCGGACATTGCTGCACGAAGCGACGCGGAGAGCGCCGTAGGCAATGGCCCCTCGTGAACCGGAGAGTCCGAACATCGGAGAACCGTGCGCGCCACCCTCACGCACATCAGCAGCAGCAAGTTCTTGCACAGCCGGGCCTGGCTCTTCGGCCTGATCAGCACCGTCGTCGTCGCCTTCGCGGCGACCACCATCGGCTACTTCTCGCTGACCCACACGGTCACCCTGTCCGTCGACGGGCACAGCCGGACCGTGCGCACCTTCGGCAGCGACGTCGGCGACGTGCTCGCCGGCCAGGGCATCAAGGTCAACCAGCGCGACGTCGTCGTCCCGTCGCTGGACTCCTCGGTCGCCGACGGCTCCCAGATCACCGTCCGCTACAGCCGACCGCTCACGGTCAGCGTCGACGGCCGCAAGCACACCTACTGGACCACGGCGACGCGGGTCAGCACCGCTCTCGACCAGCTCGGTCTGCGGTTCGGCAACGCCGCGCTCTCGACCAGCCGTGACGCCTCGATCGACCGCCAGGGCATGGCCCTGCTGATCACCACGCCCAAGCACTTCGTGGTCACGATCGGCAAGCACGCCGCGCGCACGGTGAAGATCGCGGCTCCGACCGTGCGCAGCCTGCTCGCCCGGATGAAGGTCAAGTACGACTCCAACGACATCGTCCGGCCCGCGCTGGGCAAGGCGATCAGGGCCGGCGACCACATCACCCTGATCAAGGTCCGCACGTTCCGCAAGCACGTCGCCCGCGAGCGGGTCGCCGCACCGGTGACCGAGCGCACGGACGCCTCGCTGTCCGCCGGCGTGCGCCAGACCGTGTCCGCGGGCAAGGCGGGCGTGCGTGACGTGACCTACCGGGTCGTGCTCCGCAACGGCGCCCTCTTCAAGAAGGTCGTCCTGAAGCAGCGCGTGCTCCGCAGGGCCGTCCCTGCCGTCGTACGGGTCGGGACCAAGCCGCTGCCGGCGAGCAATGCCAACGGCAGTGCCTGGGACCGGATCGCCCAGTGCGAGTCCGGCGGCAACTGGCACGACAACACCGGCAACGGCTACTACGGCGGGCTCCAGTTCAGCATGGGGACCTGGCGCGCGAACGGCGGAACCGGTCGTCCTGACCAGGCCAGCCGGGAGCAGCAGATCGCCGTCGCCGAGCGGGTGCGCGCGGCGAGCGGCGGGTACGGCGCCTGGCCCGTCTGCGGGAAACTCGCCTGACCCCCTCCGCCGAGGCGCGCCTTGCTCGCACCTTCCTACGGCCGAGACCGTCATGTCGGCACCTTGAAGATGCAGTTAGGGCGCGCCTCAGCGGAGCCGTACCCTTCTCGACGTGACCGATCGCCCCGCCTCCCAGCCGACGATGCTGGGGGCGGTGGAGATCCGGTCGCTCGCCGCGGGGCTCGAGCTGCGCCCGACCAAGCAGCGCGGCCAGAACTTCGTGATCGACGGGAACACGGTCCGTCGGATCGTCGCGGACTCGAAGATCACCGGTGAGGACGTCGTGCTCGAGGTCGGCCCAGGTCTCGGCTCGCTGACGCTCGCGCTGCTCGCCGTCGCGCGCCGGGTGGTCGCGCTGGAGATCGATCCGCTGCTGGCCGGCGCGCTTCCGGCCACGATCGCGGCGCACGCCCCGGACCAGGTCGGTGCGTTCGAGGTGGTGCTCGCCGATGCGCTCCGGGTGACCGAGATCCCCGGCCCGGCGCCGACCGCACTGGTCGCCAACCTGCCCTACAACGTCTCGGTCCCGGTGCTGCTGCACCTGCTGGCGCTGCTGCCGTCGCTGGAACGCGGACTGGTGATGGTCCAGGCCGAGGTCGCCGATCGCCTGGCCGCCGTCCCCGGTTCCAAGACGTACGGCGTTCCCTCGGTCAAGGCAGCCTGGTACGCCGACGTCCGCCGGGCCGGTTCGATCGGACGCAACGTCTTCTGGCCGGCTCCGAACGTGGACTCCGGGCTGGTCGCCTGGACCCGCCGCGAGCCGCCGAGGACCACGGCGACCCGCGAGCAGGTGTTCGCCGTGATCGATGCGGCCTTCGCGCACCGCCGCAAGGCCCTGCGCCCCTCGCTGCGGGACCTGGCCGGGTCCGCCGAAGCGGCCGAGGCGGCGCTGGCCCGGGCCGGGATCGACCCGATGACGCGGGGCGAGGAGCTCAAGATCGACGGCTTCGTCGCGATCACCGAGGCGTTGGGGGAGGTCGGATGAGCATCACCGTCCGCGCCCCCGCGAAGATCAACCTGCTGCTCGGGGTCGGTCCGGTCCGCGAGGACGGCTACCACCCGCTCGACACGGTCTACCAGGCGATCAGCCTGTACGACGACGTCACGGTGAGCACCTCAGCGACCTGGTCGGTCAGCGTCGAGCCGATCGGTGAGGTCGACTGCTCCGGCGTACCGCTGGACGACACCAACATCGCGGTCCGGGCCGGCCAGCTGCTCACGGCCCACCACGGCATCACCCGGTTCGCCTCGATCGGGATCAGCAAGGGGATCCCGGTCGCCGGCGGGATGGCCGGGGGCAGTGCCGACGCGGCCGCGACCCTGGTCGCGCTGGACCGGCTCTGGGACCTGCAGACCAGCGACGACGACCTGCTGGCGATCGCTGCCGAGCTGGGCAGCGACGTCCCGTTCGCACTGCTCGGCGGCACTGCCCACGGCACCGGCCGCGGCGAGCTCGTCGAGCCGGTGGCCGACGACGGCACCTGGTGGTGGGTCGTCGTGCCGCATCCCCAGGGGATGTCGACCCCCGAGGTCTACCGCGCGTTCGACGCCCTCGGTGGTGGCGGGACCAGCACCGCGGGCGTCCGGGATGCCCTCGCGTCGGCCGATCTCGACGGTCTCGCCGCCGCGATCCACAACGACCTCCAGGCAGCAGCCCTCGAGCTGCGCGCCGACCTGCGCGGGACCGAGGCGGACCTGCGCGGTGCCGGTGTGCTGGCCACCCTGCTCTCGGGCTCCGGCCCCACCTTCCTCGGCCTGGTCGCCGACCAGGACGACGCCCACCACCTCCGCGAAGCGCTGATCGATGCCGGGCACCCGGGCGTCGTGGTCGCGACCGGACCGGTCGCCGGGACGCACCTGGTGAACTACGTATGAGCCCGAGAACAAGCCCAGAAACGAGCCACGGAACAGCATGAGCAACCTGATCAACCTCGAGAAGGTGTCGAAGTCCTTCGGCATCCGGATCCTGCTCGACGAGGTCAGCCTCGGGGTCGGGGTCGGCGAGCGGATCGGCATCGTCGGACGCAACGGCGACGGCAAGACCACGCTGCTCAACCTGATGACGGGCAAGGAGGAGCCGGACGGCGGTCGGGTCTCCCGCTCGCGCGACCTGCACCTCGGCTACCTCGACCAGCGCGACCTGCTCGACGACACCCACACCATCCGAGAGGTCGTCCTCGGCGGCAAGGCCGACCACGAGTGGGCGGCGGACTCCACCACCCGCGAGGTCGTCGAGGTGCTGCTGGTCGGACTCGCGCTCGACCGGCAGGTGCACGGCCTGTCCGGCGGCGAGCGCCGGCGCTGCTCGCTGGCGAAGCTGCTGCTCGAGCCGGACGACCTGCTGATCCTCGACGAACCGACCAACCACCTCGACGTCGAGGCGATCGCCTGGCTGGCCGGCCACCTCAAGCGGCGTACGTCGGCGCTGGTGGTCGTGACCCACGACCGCTGGTTCCTCGACGAGGTCTGCGAGCAGACCTGGGAGGTCCACGACGGCGTCATCGACCTCTACGAGGGCGGCTACGCGGCCTTCGTGCTGGCCAAGAACGAGCGGATGCGGCAGGCCTCGGCGAGCGAGCAGCGCCGGCAGAACCTGATGCGCAAGGAGCTGGCCTGGCTGCGGCGCGGGGCCCCTGCCCGGTCGACGAAGCCGAGGTTCCGGATCGAGGCCGCCAACGAGCTGATCGCCGACGAGCCGCCGCCGCGTGACCGGCTCGCGCTGGAACGTTTTGCCACCCAGCGGCTCGGCAAGGACGTCGTCGACGTCGAGGACGTCGACCTGGTCCGCGGCGAGCGCACCCTGCTCTCCGCTGCGACCTGGCGGCTCGGTCCCGGTGACCGGGTCGGGATCGTCGGCGTCAACGGTGCGGGCAAGACCTCGTTGCTCTCGCTGGTCGCCGGCACGCTCAAGCCGACCAGGGGCCGGGTGAAGCAGGGCAAGACCGTGGCGCTGCAGCACCTCACCCAGAACGTGACCCCGGAGGACCCGACCGAGCGCGTGCTCGGTGCCATCGAGGACGTCCGGCGGGTGGCCCGGACGGCGGGTGGCCAGGAGATCTCGGCGACCTCGATGCTCGAGCGGTTCGGCTTCACCGGCGACCGGCTGACCGCCCGTCTCGGTGACCTGTCCGGGGGCGAGCGCCGCCGGTTCCAGCTGCTCAAGCTGCTGCTGTCCGAACCGAACGTGCTGCTCCTCGACGAGCCGACCAACGACCTGGACATCGAGACGCTCGCGGTCCTCGAGGACTTTCTCGACGGCTGGCCCGGGACCCTGATCGTCGTCTCCCACGACCGGTACTTCCTGGAGCGGGTCACCGACTCGATCTGGGCGCTGATGGGTGACGGCACGATCGGGATGCTTCCGAAGGGCGTCGAGCAGTACCTGGAGATGCGCCAGCAGCAGTCTGCTGCCGTCGAGGCCCAGACGGGCTCGACGGGCTCGACCACCGGGGCCGGATCGGTCGCGCCTTCCGGCAAGGCCAAGGCGGGCGGCGCCGAGGAGCGTGCAGCGCGCAAGACGATCGCCCGGGTGGAGAAGCAGATCGCCCGGCTGCTGGCCCGCGAGACCGAGCTGAACGCCTCGATCGTGGGGATCGCCGACGACTACGAGGCGATGGCTCGGCTCACCACCGAGCTCCGCGACGTCCAGTCCGAGCGGGACGTGCTCGAGCAGGAGTGGCTCGAGGCCTCGGCCCTGCTGGAGTAGTGCCCCTAGGGTGAGCGGGTGATCACGCTCGACCAGGTCCTGACCTTCGGACTCGCTGCCTTCATCATCATCGTCATCCCGGGACCCAGCGTCGTCTTCGTGGTCGGGCGGGCACTGGCCTACGGGCGGGGTGTGGCGCTGGCATCGGTCGTCGGGAACACGCTGGGCCTGCTCTCGATCGTCGTGCTGGTCGCCCTCGGCCTCGGGGTGGTCGTGCAGGAGTCGATGGTGGTCTTCACCATCCTCAAGCTCGCGGGTGCGGCGTACCTGATCTGGTTGGGTGTCGACGCGGTACGCCGACGCAAGGAGTTCGTGATGTCGCCGGACGTCACCGCCACGGGCCCGCCGATGACCTGGTCGCGGGCGGTCCGGCAGGGCTACCTGGTCGGGGCGTCGAACCCGAAGGGGTACATCATGCTGGCCGCGGTACTGCCCCAGTTCGTCGACCGCGGGCAGGGGCACGTACAGGGCCAGATGCTGGTCCTCGGGCTGCTGGCGACCACGATCGGCATGGTCTCCGACAGCCTCTGGGCGCTGATCGCCTCTCAGCTCCGGACCTGGTTCAACCGCTCGCCGCGACGGGGTCAGGCGATGAGTGCGACCGGGGGCGTCTCGATGATCGGGCTCGGCGTCGCTCTCGCCGTGACCGGAAGACCCAGCTAGCGCAGGCGGTCAGCGAAGGGGCCGCATCAGGCGCTTGAGCAGGTCGGCGAGGCTCCTCCGCTCTGCCGCGCTCAGCTCGCCGAGCAGGCCGCGCTCGCTGTCGAGCAGGGTCTCGAACGCGCCGTCGACGGTGCTCTTCCCGGTCGTGGTCAGACCGACGAGCACCCCGCGCCGGTCGTTCGGGTCGGGGGAGCGCTCGACCAGGTGCCGCTCGGTGAGCCGGTCGATCCGGTTGGTCATCGTCCCGCTGGTCACCATCGTCTCCTTCAGGAGCTGGCCCGGACTGAGCTGGTAGGGCTTGCCGGCACGACGGAGCGCGGCGAGGACGTCGAACTCCCAGGGCTCGATGTCCTCTGCGGTGAAGGCCTCGCGTCGGGCCAGGTCGAGCAGCCGGGCCAGCCGGCTGATCCGGCTGAACACCTCGACCGGGGCGAGGTCGAGGTCGTCGCGCTCACGCCGCCACGCCTGGACGAGGTCGTCGACCTCGTCGGCACCGCTGTCCGGACTCATCTCGGCATCTTAGTCGAAAAGATTCTTGACATCGAGAGACAGGGCGAGCAAAGTATCTTGATATCAAGAGATATGGAGCTGTGATGACCTCGTTCACCTGGGACCCCGACCGCTACCTGACGTACGCCAACGAGCGCGGACGCCCCTTCGTCGACCTGCTCGCCCGCGTCCCGGCGGTGCATCCGGCGACCGTGGTCGACCTCGGGTGCGGCCCCGGCAACCTGACCGCCCTGCTCACGGCACGCTGGCCCGAGGCGCAGGTGACCGGCATCGACCACAGCGCGACGATGATCGCGAAGGCGCGTGCGGCCGGTGGCACCGCCGACTTCGTGATCGGCGACGTCACCACCTGGACCGCGCCGGACCCGGTCGACGTACTGATCTCGAACGCCACGTTCCAGTGGATCCCGGACCACCTCGCGCTGCTGCCGGGGCTGGTCGGCCAGGTCAGTCCGGGCGGGTGGTTCGCCTTCGCCGTACCCGGCAACTTCGACCAGCCCACGCACACGATCCGGCGCGACCTCGCGGCCGAGGAGCCGTACGCCGTACTGACCGCCGGCGTCGAGTCGCCCGATGCGTACGACGCCGCGACCTACCTCGACGTCCTCGCCGGGCTCGGGTGCCAGGTGGATGCCTGGGAGACGACCTACCTGCACCACCTCTCCGGACCTGACGCGGTCTACACCTGGGTCAGCGGCACGGGCGCGCGCCCGACGCTGGCGGCGCTCGAGGTCGAGCCGGCGCTGCGGGCGTCGTACGAGGCGGAGTTCAAGCGTCGGCTGCACACGGCCTACCCGGACCGCGGCGACGGCGTGCTGCTGCCCTTCCGCCGGGTGTTCGTGGTGGCGCGGGTCCCCGGGGCCTGAGGTAGGACCTAGACGAGCTCGTCGAGGGCCAGGGTGAGCGCGGTCGCCGCAAGACCGGTCGGTGCCGGCGACAGGTCGTGGCACTTCTCCAGCGCCGTCCGGATCGTGCGGGACACGTCTCCGAGGATGACCTCGTCGGTGACCTCGCCCTCACCGCTCATCAGCAGCGTGAAGGCGCGGGCCATGCCGCAGTTGGCGATGAAGTCCGGGATCACGCCGACGCTCTGGTCCGCGAACTCGTAGATCGGCCCGTAGAAGATCTCCGCGTCGGCGAAGGGCACGTTGGCCCCGGCGGAGATCAGCTCGAGACCACCGGCGCGAAGGCGTTCGACCTGGTCGAAGGTGACCAGCCGCGAGGCCGCGCACGGCAGGAAGATCTCGGCTTCGGTGTCCCAGATCTGCTCGTTCACCTCGTCGAACGGCCGCAGATCGGTGGCGCGCAGGCCGTTGCCGGACTTGCCGAGGAACAGTGCGTGCACCTCGTCCGCGGACAGACCCTCGGGTCGCAGCAGACCACCGTCGCGATCGATGATGCCGACGACCAGAGCGCCTGCCTGGGCCAGGTAGTACGCGGCCGCAGCGCCGACGTTGCCCCAGCCCTGGACGATGACACGCTTGCCGCGCACGTCCTGGCCCGACTGGTAGGTGGCGTAGTAGTGGATGACCGACTCGGCGACGCCCCAGCCCGTGACCAGGTCGGCGATGGTGTACTTCGCGTCGCGGTCGGGGGTGAAGCGCGGGTCCTCGACGACCTTCGAGACCCCGAGCCGCAGCATCCCGACGCGCAGCACGAGCTCGCGCTCGTCCGCGGCGAAGTGGCCGTTGACGATGCCCTGCTGGGGGTGCCAGAGCCCGTAGCGCTCGGTGAGCGGGATGACGTCGTGCAGCTCGTCGACGTTCAGGTCGCCGCCCGTCCCGTAGTACGCCTTCAGCAGCGGGGTCACCGCTTTGAACCAGCGCGCGAGCACGCCATCGCGGCGCGGGTCGGACGGGTCGAAATCGATCCCGGACTTCGCGCCACCGATGGCCGGGCCCGAGACGGTGAACTTCACCTCCATCGTCTTCGCCAGCGACTCGACCTCGTTGCGGTCCAGCCCCCGACGCATCCGGGTGCCACCGCCCGCTGCGCCGCCGCGCAGCGAGTTGATCACCACCCAGCCGCGGGCTGGCGTCTCGGCGTCGTTCCACTCGAAGACGATCTCCGGAGGCTTGGCCTCGTACCGGGCGAGGAGGTCCTTCATCGAGGTTCGTTCTGCGGTCGTGGTCATGCGTGTGCCCCCGTGGTTGGTGATGCTGC
>JAOPXD010000199.1 GCA_025965315.1 Marmoricola sp. | reverse complement strand
AGGCTCAATGCGCCCGCTGCGCAGGACCTGACGATCTCACCGCCATGCTGGTGCACGACGCCGGCCCGCCCACGATGAGCACCATCGTGGATATCTTCTGCGGCGTCGACCGGCCCGAAATCATCTACACCTGGAAGAGGTCCCCTCAAGTCCACGATCTGCTGACCGGGCTGGCTTCTGGACAGATCCCCCTGACTCATAAGGGCCTCGACGAGCTGGGCGATGGACGACACGTCGCGCATCTGCGCAGTGTGTTGGAGCATAACGGCCGGCTGCCCCGACGCGACGAGCACCTCGTTCGCTTCGAATCCTGGCTGGCCACCAAGCTCGAGCCGATACCGCAAACATCGGTCCGCAGGCCAGCCGAACAGTTCGCCACCTGGCATCACCTCATAGGCTGCGCCGAAACTCCGTGCCCGGGCAGTCCTCCGACGGGCCGGTCCGCTCGGCGAAACAAGAGATCACCGAGACCATCAAGTTCTTGTGCTGGCTCGAGCAGACCCATCACCGCACCGCGGCCACCTGCAACCAACAAGACGTCGACGAAAATCTGGTGACAGGGCCGGATTACTCGCCATCTGATTCGCGCGTTCTTCGTCTGGGCGAAGGCAAACAAGATCAACAAGTCCGTCCAGATCGGTCACCGCCAAGCTAAAACCACCCGCACCCTGACCCAGGATCAGAGGTTGGCCTGGCTCAAAGAACTGCTCACCGGGGACGCCGACACACTTCCCTACCGGGTCGCCGGCACGCTGCTGCTCTACGCCCAACCTCTGGTCAGTGTCGCGGCACTCCCCACGACGCGATCGTGATGACGCCGCACGAACTGCGGATCGCCCTCGGCAAGGAACCCGCACCGCTGCCTGAGCCGTTCGCCGGCATGATCCGACAGCATCTGAAGAGCCGGCCGAACCTGCGCACCACCGGAGGCAGCCTCGAAACCCCGTGGCTTTTTCCCGGAGCCCGCGCCGGGAAACATGTTGGTCCGCAATCGATCATGAAACGGCTGCGTCAGCTCGGCATCAACCTGCTGGGCGCCCAAGGCCGCGCGTCGTTCGATCTGGGCGTACTCGACCCGCCGCGTGGACACCAGTCCATCTCACGATCCCGGCAATCGAACAAAGTGCCTGCCGGGCAGCGCCGGCTAGGTCCGCAGATTTGCCACCGTGACTGATGATGTGAAGATCCAGTGCAGGAACGCCTTCGGGCGTTTGCCTCCACGCACCCGCAAAAGTTCAGGAGCGCGCTCAAGCCCTACTCGCGCTCTTGCCCGCAGTCGACTCGATGGAAGTGTCGAACGGGCCAGCTTCTCTGGGCTCAACTGTCTCCACATTGTTGACGCCCTCGCCGGTCGACCACGATGACGATCGATCCCTTCCTCATGTTCCTGTGGGATGTTCATCACCTGTGCGTTGGCTGCTACCTCGGTGCGACGGCGCGCTGAGCGCCACGCCCTATGCGAGGGTTCGATGATGATGCTCGTGACGCCCGGTCAGTACGTGTTGCGCAAGCTGCCACATATCACTGCGCTGTTCTGGGCGATCAAAATCCTGGCCACCACACTGGGTGAGACAGCCGGCGACTATTTCTCCCAGACACTGGGGCTGGGCACCCTTCACGCCGCAATGCTGCTCTTTGCTATCCTCCTCGTCGCCGTGACAATCCAGTTGCGCGCCAGCTGTTTTCGCCCGGCTCTGTTCTGGATTGTGGTGATCCTCACCAGCATCCTCGGCACTAATATCTCGGACTTCATCAATTACACGTCCCATCTCGGGCAAGCCACCGGCGCGCTGATCCTCGGCAGTGGCCTGGCCGTGGTGTTGCTGGTCTGGTGGCGTAGCGGCCAAACCCTCAACGTTGAGAACGTCGCCACCCTCACCGGCGAGGTGCTGTTCTGGATCGCCGTCGTCTTCTCCAACAGCCTCGGCACGTCCACTGGGGACTACCTGGCCGGCGGGCTGGGTGTGGGACTGTTACCCGCGGCGTTGATCCTCACGGCGGCGATGCTGGTGCTGTTGGCCGCGCACTACTTCACCAAGATCAACGGCACGCTGCTTTTTTGGGTCGCCTTCATCCTGACCCGCCCCTGGGGCGCTGAGGTGGGCAACATCCTGAGCAGGAGCCGCGATCATGGCGGACTGAACTGGGGTAACGCCGGCGCCTCCGCGGTGCTCATCGCCGTGTTGGTGGTCCTAGTGGGTTACCAAGCTCTCGACACCCGCAGTCATCCTCTGGAGCCGTTACCGATGCCGATGAACCGCCGGACCGGACAGCCGCAGCGGCCTAATGGGGAAGTGATCACCGTCGCGGCGTCCTGAACACGTTTTCGACACTGCTAGTCGGGGCTTGTTGGTTCTAGCAGCGGGCGGATTCGACAGCGTTCTGCTGACGTGGGATGAGTGCGGTCTGTTTATTGTTGGCGATTGGGGTGATCATGGCCGGCACGCCCACCGGCACACCGCCGTCCCCATCGCCACTTCGTCGCGATTGCTGCTCCTATCCGGCCGCGGTCCCCGTGGGATTCAAAGTTCCTGGACCTGAGTGGGCGCCTCGACTACATTAGTTGTATATGACATAATGGTTGTTATGACTATAACTAATGTAGGCGAGCCTCAAGTGTCAGGCAGGCGAGTGCTCCTCATCGGTGCCTCCCGCGGCCTGGGCCTCGCCCTGGCCGAGGAATGGGCGCGCGACGGATGGCACGTCGTAGCGACCGTGCGCGGTACGGATCGCACACCATTGCACGACCTCGCTGACGCGTCGCACGGGCACATCGAGGTAGAAGCTGTGGACATGAACGAGCCTGCACAGACCGCCGCTCTGCACGATCGGTTGGCGGGCAGGATTTTCGACCTGTTGTTCGTCAACGCCGGAGTCACCACGCAGACGGACGCAACGGTCGCTGAGACGTCGACCGAGGAGTTCACCCGGGTCATGGTCACCAACGCACTGAGCCCGCTGCGGGTCATCGAGGCGTTGGAGAGTCACGTTGAGCCCACCGGCACTATCGGTGTGATGTCCTCGGGTCAGGGAAGCGTTGCTGACAACAACCGTGGCGGTCACGAGGTCTACCGCGGGAGCAAAGCCGCTCTCAACACCTTCATGCGGAGTTACGCCGCGCGGAACAGCGACAGCGCCAGGACCATGGTCTTGATGGCTCCCGGCTGGGTGAGTACCGCACTCGGCGGACCAGGTGCTCGCCTGAGCGTCGACGACAGCATCCCCAACGTCATCAAGACCCTGGACTCCCTGCGCGACCATCCGGGGTTGCACTATGTCGACTACCTCGGCCGGACCGTGGCGTGGTGAACAGTCCAGCCGGGACTGTCCAACAGGCGTGGGCTCTGATGCACCAGTTCGTCGAGGCGCACAACCGTCACGGCGAGCTCGCCGAGACCCTCGGCTTCCGTCTCGGAGCGGGTCGCGGGAAAGTCCTCTTCCAGCTGCGCGAGGGACCACGCACGCTCAAGCAGCTCGCAGAGGCCAACCGCACCGACGCTCCTTACGCGACACTGATCGTCGACAAGCTCGAAGCTCACGGACTCGTCGAACGCCGACCCCACCCAGACGATCGCCGCCGCAAACTCGTCGCACTGACGGCAGCCGGACACCAGGCTGTCGAGACCGCAGACGCAATCCTCCTACGCCCACCCTCGGCGATCAGCAAGCTCTCGGGCGACGATCTGAACCAACTCAGCGAACTCCTCACCCGTCTCCTCGAAGCCGACTCTCCGGAATGACGGCCACCGACAAGCCCAAGCGGCGAACTGGCTCCACGCGGACCGAATCGAACCGGCTCTGACCAGCATGGTCGTGCCGCACCGGCAGGACGCGCTGGGAACGTTCGAACGTCCGCCTCTGTCGCGGCGAACAGTCGACCGGCATCCGGGCCGTAGAAGTAGGTGGTGGCTTCGCCACCACCGAACTCGTTCCGTCATGTCCCCCAAGTTCCAGCGACTCGATGGTCGCGGCCACCCGGTCTTCCCAGGCAAGAATTGCTTCGCGTTCCTCGACGCTTCCGTGTTGATCGTCGGACAGCGAGTAGTGAACGATCACCGCGTGGTCGCCGCTCGGTGCAGAGTTCGCCGGGCTCGTCTTCATTCCGAACCACTTCATGGCCCAACTTTCGCACGAGCCGTCCTCCTGCCTGACTCGCGCGGAGCCCAGTCCCGCCGGCTACCACCTGCCTCGCCTGCTGTGGCATCGTCAGTGCCGTGAAGGACAGAGAGATCAAGGTGCCGATGCTGGTGGCAGCGGCGCTGTGCCTGCTCCTCGCGCTCGGCGGTGGCGCGCTGCTTTTCGCGGGCAACGGTCAGGCGCTCGGATTCGCCCTGCTCGGGTTCTTCGGTGCCGGGACGTTCGTGCTCGGTAGCAAGGCTCTCGGCTTCAGCTGAGGTCGGCGCGGCTCCGCTCGGATCGTCGACGACGTCGGTCTAGTCCAACCGGGCGTCCCGGAAGCAATCGATCGTTCGCCCTGCTGCGCTGCCGACACCTTGCCGATATGCGCCTATCTCGGGCTGTGCTTCTCGCCATCGCCACCTTCACCACTCGCCCCGTCCTCACCGCCGTCTGCCCCACGCGGATGGAAGCAGCAGGATGAGCGAGCCGCGTGCCACGCTGATGGAGGACGGCGATGCGTTCATGCTGCACCTCGAGAGCCCGAACATCACGTTCCTCTACCTCAACGGGTGGATCCTGGACACGACCGCCTGCGGACGACCGGTGACCCTGGACCAGATCGTCGCGGTCGCCCCGACGTACCTCGGAGTCGCCTTGCGCCTGACCCAACGCGTCGAACTTGTTCCGCGCTCTGACCAGCGATGCCTTCGGCACTGCTCCGGTGATCGTCGAGCGGTCGATCCCGACCGAGGATCCTCGTCCCGCTCTGCCGACCAGGTTGGTCCACGTTGCTCGCGTCACGCTGAGGCAGCGCGCCCGGACCAAGGAGTACGCGCCCGGTGAGAGCATCCCGCGCAGCTGGCTGCCCCGCACCCGGCTGAACCCCAAGGTCAACCAACCGGAACGGATCTGTTCCGGCACGTC
>JAOPXD010000179.1 GCA_025965315.1 Marmoricola sp. | reverse complement strand
TACCCGTTCCGGATCCGGGCCGCGCACCTGGTGGCGACCTTCCCGGACGTCGGGCTGAACCACCGCAGGTCGCTGTTCGTGGCTGCGGTGATCCACAGCGGAGTCCTGCTGGCGCCGGTAGTGCTGGTCTGGGCGTTCGCGCGCCGCCGGGCGAGCCCGGTGGTGTTCTGGGGCCTGGCCGCGACGTTTGCCTGGACGACGGCCTCGATCGTCGCCGGCGGCGGCTTCTGGGACCACTACCTGGTCGAAGCGGTGGTACCGGTCGCGATCATGGCCGGGGTGGCGGCCGGCGTACGGCGGGGTTGGTCGATCCTGCTGCCCGCGGTGGCGGGCGCCGTGATCGTCACGGTGGCACTGACGCACTGGGTGCAGGGCCTCGACGACACCACGTCGAGCTCGGGCACCAGCATCGGTACGGCGATCGCGGCCGTCGCCCGACCCGGCGACACCCTGACCAACCTGTTCGGCAGTGCGGACGCGACCGAGGCTGCCGGGCTGAGCTCGCCGTACCCGTACCTGTGGACGCTTCCGGCCCAGGTCGACGACCCGCAGCTGTCCCGGCTCGAAGGGCTCCTGCGCGGCTCGAAGGCGCCGACCTGGATCGTCGACTGGGGACGGCCGTCGTTCCCGGCTCCGGTGCTGCAGCAGCTGCGAAACGATGTCGAGGCCCGCTACCACCAGGTAGCGGTGATCTGCGGGAGGACCGTCTACCTCCGCGACGGCCTGGACCGTTCGGTCCCCGCAGGGAGGTCGTGCCGGGGCAAGGACGCCGATGCCGGTGGTGCCGTAACTCAGACGCCGCCGGCGGTGACCACGGCGTCGGTTGCGAAGCCCGCGATCAGTCCGATGAGCAGGCCGTAGGCAAGCAGGTCCGTACGCCGCGCCCTGGCCGCGACGCCGAGGAGCTGGGCGACGACGTAGATGATCGAGCCGGCTGCCAGGGTCAGGAAGATGACGCTCACCGGCTCGGAGGTGAACTGGTGACCGACCGCCGTACCGATGAACGTCGGGCCACCACCGATCAGCGCCATCGTCAGCAGGAAGCGCCAGCTCGGCAGCACCCTGGCACCGTCGTCGTCGAAGTCTCCGGCCAGCGGCGCGACGATCCCGAAGCCCTCGGTCGCGTTGTGCAGGGCGAACCCGACGACCAGCAGCGTGGCCAGCGCGATCTCGTTGCTGGCGGCCGCCTGGCCGATCGCGAGACCCTCGGCGAAGTTGTGCAGCCCGATGCCCACCGCGATCATCAGCGACATCCGCTTGGCCATCGACCAGGACGCGATGCCGCCGGTGCGCAGCGGCTTCTCGGCGACCGACTGGGCACCCGGTCCGATCTTCGCGGGGTTCGACATCCGCTCGAGGTAGCGGTCGTAGGCGACCAGGCCGAGCAGTCCGACGCTGAGGCCGCCCACGAAGAGCGCGCCGTACCCGAAGACCGGGCCCATCCCGCCGGTGTGCTCGTGGGTCGCGGTGAGCGCAGCATCGAGCGGCTCCCACGCGGCGGAGAAGACGTCCCAGACCAGGAACAGCAGGATGCCGATCGCGACGCCGTTGAGGACCACCTTCGCCGCCGGGATCGGTCGGCTGACCCGGCCGAGCGGGATCCCGAAGAGGATCGTCACCCCGGCGATGAATCCCAGCAGCAGCGTCGTGTGCAGAGCCATGACCAACTCCCATTCCGTACAGGTAAGGCTCACCTTACCCAACTGACCACGACCTGGGAACCCGGAACCTGCTCTCCTTGGCCCGGGAGTCCGTGGCATCCTCCCTGTCATGACCGAGCGCAAGATCCCCCGCGACCGCAACGACGACTACGGGCCGGCAGCCATCAAGGCCCGCCAGGACTTCATCGCCGCGCAGACCGGGGCCGCTACCGAGCACACCTCGACGTACTCACTGGACCCGACGACCCTGCCCGGCAACATCGAGAACTTCTTCGGGGTCGCCCAGGTGCCGATCGGGCTGGCCGGCCCGGTGCTGGTCAACGGTGAGCACGCGCAGGGGGAGTTCTTCGTGCCGCTGGCCACCACCGAAGGAACCCTGGTCGCGTCGTACAGCCGGGGCATGAAGCTGTGCCGCGAGGCCGGTGGGATCACCACCACGATCCTCGACGACAAGATGCAGCGGGCTCCGGTCTTCAGCTTCAACAACGCCCGCGAGGCGAAGGCCTTCGGCCTCTGGCTGGGTGAGCACTTCGAGGAGATCGCGGCAGCCGCGCAGACCACGACCACCTCGGGCAAACTCATCGACATCCAGCAGTTCTCGGTCTCCAAGCTGCTCTACACCCGGTTCAACTACACGACCGGGGATGCTGCCGGCCAGAACATGACGGGTAAGGCGACCTTCGCGGCCTGTGCCTGGATCAAGCAGAACTACCCCGAGGAGCTGCACTTCCTGCTCGAGGGCCAGTTCGCCACCGACAAGAAGACCTCGGTCGTGAACATGCTGCACACCCGCGGCAAGCGGGTCGTCGCCGAGATCACGCTGCCGGCCGCGCTGGTCGAGGAGCAGATGCACGTGACCACCGACAAGCTGTGGGCGGCTCGTATCCGCGGGCAGCTCGGCGCGATCATGTCGGTCACCAACAACAACGGCAACCACTCCGCCAACGGCGTCACGGCGATGTTCATCGCCACCGGCCAGGACGTGGCGAACGTTGCCGAGTCGTCGGCGGCGTACGGGTTCTCGGAGCTGCTGCCCAACGGTGATTTCTACGCCTCGATCACGTTGCCGTCCCTGATCATCGCGACGTACGGCGGCGGCACCGGTCTGGCTACCCAGCGCGAGTGCCTGGAGATCATGGACTGCTACGGCGCGGGCAAGGTCTACAAGCTGGCCGAGATCATCGCGGCGACCGTGCTGGCAGGGGAGCTGTCGCTCGGGTCAGCGGTGGTCGCTGAGGAGTGGGTGCAGGCGCACGACGACCTGGGGCGCAACCGCCCCTGACCGGGCGGCTGCGTTGACCTTCGGCGCAGTGCGCTCAGAACCTGTCCGTACGGCGCAGTCCCCGCGGACGTCCGTCGGGGTCGAACACGACCCTGTACGCCAGGGCGGCCCACGGTCTGACTGCTCTGCGTACCGGGGCGATAGCGTGCGCGCGGATCCGGGCCCCCGGCGCGGCGGCGCGATCCGCCCACAGCGATGCGGCCTTGCTGAGGTCGTCGAGCCGCGGGTCGTCCCGCGGGAGGCCGAGGTGCTCGGCCCACAAGGTGGCGCGCAGGTCACGCGGCAGGCGGCCCTTCGTATCGACCACGGCGCAGGCGATCTCGGAATCGTGGGTCCAGGACCGCAGGTTCAGGTTGTCGGACCCGCAGGTCATCCACTCGTCGTCGACGACGCAGACCTTCGCGTGCACGTACACCGGCGTGCCGGCGACGTTCTCGAGGTCGTACATCGCGAAGCGCGGACCGCCTGCCTCGTGAAGCCGGTCGCGAGCCCGCTGCTGACCCAGCCGCATCGGCGTCCCGCTGAGGGCGGTGTCCTTCTCGGGAAACCGTGGGACCACGGCCATCACCTGGAGCCCGGGTTCTCGACGGAGGGCATCGGCGAGTGACCGGACCACGACCTCGGACCAGAAGTACTGGTCCTCGATGTAGATCAGTCGCCGTGCCAGCGCGAACGTGCGCTCGTAGGCGTGTGCGATCGACCGCTCCCCGTCGGGGGCGAACGGGAAGGCAGGCCGCTTCGCGGGATACGTGCGCAGGATCTGGACTTCGTGCGGACCACACGCGGGTGGAGGATCCCACCGCTCCGGCAGCGGCTGGGGGTGTCGCGGCATCCGTGCCTCCCGGTGGACCAGGGCGCGGTACGGGTTGCGGTGGTCGAGCGGTGTCGGGTCGTCCCAGCGCTCGGAGAAGGCGTCGAGCACGTCGCTGACCGCGGGACCCCGGATCTCCAGGGTGGCGTCGTGCCAGGGCGGAGTGGCTCCGTAGCGCTCGTCGAGGGGTGGCGCCTGCGGATCTCCCAGGTGCTCGATGTCGTCGCGCCGCCCGTGGGACAGGTCGATGCCTCCGACGAAGGCGACGTCCTCCTCGGGCCGCCCCTTCCGGCGCACCACGAACAGCTTCTGGTGGTGCGAGCCTCCGCGACGCACCCGCTCGTCGAAGAGCGCCTCCCCGCCTGCCTCGTTGATGACGGTGCCCAGGTGGCGGTTCTCCTGCGCGTTGAAGCTCGTCTTGTCGCTGTGCGAGCGCCACAGCAGGCCGCGGACCTCGACGCCTCGGCGGGCAGCGTCGGCCAGTAGCTCGCCGATCGTGGGGCCGTCGCCAGCGAGACGCTCGCCCGCGTCGCTGCGCCAGTCGGTGAAGAAGATCCGATCGCCCCGGCGCGTGGCCCCGACGACCTGGATGATGCGCGCGAAGTAGTCGGCACCATGCACGTGAGGCACGACGAGGTTTCCGGCCGTCCGCGGGCGTTCCTGTTCCGAGAGGAACCAGTCGTTCATCCCTTCAGCCTGCCATCCGACGTCGTACCGGTCGAGAAGGCTTCGAGTCCTGGGTTGCCCGCATCCGAGGACGGTCGGTGCGTTCAGCTCCGTGACCCCTTGACAGATGATGGAACGTGGTTCTACTTTATGGTGCAACGTCGTTCCAGCATGTAGTTACATGCTAATCCCGATGTTGCGCAGCTCGTACGGACGCAGACCTCGTCGATCCACCACCTTCCCTGGCTCGGCCATGCCCCGCCGCAACCTGAAAGGACACACCTCTCATGAATGCTGGTTCACACTCGCCCCTGGCGAGACTCGGAATCGGGACGGCTCTTGCCACACTCGCTGCCGTCGGTCTGACCATGCCGGCCGCACAGGCCGACCAAGCACCCTGCTCGACCTCGGGGAACACGACGACCTGCACGTTCGCCTTCACCGCCAACACGGCTGACTGGACCGTACCGAGCGGTGTCCCCGCCGGGACACCAGCCACGTTCAGCCTCCACGGCGCTGACGGCGGTCTGGGTCGCTTTCAGTCTGACGAGGGCAGCGGGCGGGGAGGCTCGGTCACTTTCAGCCAATCGATCGCGGCTGGCGAGGTCATCGGGGTCGCGGTCGGTGGCCGTGGAGGCGACGGCAGCTATGTCACGGCTGGCACCGGCGGCTTCGGCGGCGGCGGTGACGGTGGCGTCACCACCAATGGTGCGGGCGGCGGCGGCGGCGCCTCGCGCGTACAGCTGGACAACGTCCTCCTCGCCACTGCCGGTGGCGGCGGTGGCGGCGGTGGCGCAGGCACCTCCTTCGACGGCGAGCACAACGGCGACGCCGGCTCGGGTGGGGACGCCGGTGCCTCGGGGGGACCGGGGGCTGGAGCAAGCGGAACGCCCGTGCTCGACGACACCGGTGCCGGCGGAACCGGGGGGTCAACCGGCGAGGCCGGTACGGCGGGGGGGAGCTCTCTCGGGTCCGCTCACCCCAACGCCGGTGGCGATGGAGGTGCGGGCGCCGTCGGCGGGCCAGGCACCACCAGCGGGGGCACTGGCGGTTCCGCCGGAGGTGGCGGCGGGGGCGGCAGCAACGGCACCTACACCGCGAGTGGAGGCGAAAACGCCGCCGGTGGCGCTGGAGGCTCTGCCGGAGGCGGTGGCGGTGGTGGCGCAGGCGGCAACGGCGGGTACGTCTACGACGCGAACGACCTCTGCTGCGTCTCGTACAGCGGGGTCGGCGGCGGCGGGGCGGCTGCCGGTGGTGACGGTGGCACGAGCTCCGGTCCGGCCGCTGCGACCATCAGCGTTGCCGACAACAGCGCCACCGACGGCAACGGCTCGATCGTCATCAGCTACACCGTGACGCAGGCCCAGATCCAGACCATCACCTTCCCGTCGATCGCAGACCACGTCTACGGCAACCCGGACTTCGCCCCCGGAGCGACCTCGTCCTCGGGCCTCCCGGTCAGCTACACGTCGACGACCCCGAGCATCTGCTCGATCGTTGCGGACAAGGTGCACATCGTCGCTGCAGGCACGTGCACCGTCACCGCCGCCCAAGCGGGCGACACCGGTACCGCGCCGGCGTCCTCGGTAAGCCGCAACCTCACCATCGCAAAGGCGCCCGTCGTGGTCACCGTGAAGGCTCAGCCCAGGCTGTTCGCCACCACGTTCACCATCGGCGTTCACAGCTCGGTCACCGGCGCCGCCGTGAGCGGGGCCCCCGTGACGGTCAATGCGACACAGACCTTCCTGGGGTTCTTCAACCACCAGGTGAGCTGTAGTGCGACCACCGATGCGACCGGTTCTGCGCACTGCAGCATCTCCGGCCCGTTGCCGCTGCGTCGGGGCGCTCGCGTCACCGTCGGCTCGACGGCGAACTACCTCGCAGGTAGCGCAACCAGCTGAAGATCCCGTCCGGCGCGCGTCATGCGGCGCGCGCCGGACGGGCGCCCCACCCCTCGTCCATCCACCACCTCAGGAGATCTCCATGCGAAAGACCGCAACCATCCTTCTCGCTTCAGCAGCCCTCGTGATCGGTACGGCACCCCTTGCCGGTGCCACGAAGCCGGCGTACAAGGTCACGCTGCGCACCAACGTCGCCTCCTCCACCGC
>JAOPXD010000178.1 GCA_025965315.1 Marmoricola sp. | reverse complement strand
AACCCCACCTCGAACGGGTAACCACCGGAGAAGATCGCGGCCGGGCAACCCGTCCAGTTCATCTGGCCGGACACGCCTCCGAACGTCGAAGCCGTCCCCGGCACGATCGTCCACGTGTTCGTCACCTGGCAGCCGCTGTACGGCGTCGTCCCGCTGACGTCACTGTGCTGTGGCTGGTCGAGCAGCCCCGGGAGGGTCGGGAGCCACGAGTCCCGCGGGGAGTACAACGCCGTGAGCAGCAACGCTCCGCCCGCGATGAGCGCGCAGCCGATACCGGTCGAGCAGATGCCGCCAACCAGGATGTCCGCACCGACCTCTTCCGCGGCCGGCGCAGCCAGCGACTCGCCGAACGCGAGCGCAGCAGACCCAAGGTCACCCAGGATCGACGCCTGCGCCGGCGTCGTGGTGAACGGCATAACCAGCGTAAGCAGGCCCACAACGAAGGACAGCGCGACGCCACGCAACACCCGGCGCGAGCGGGGTACCGCGACTGTCCTCCGTTGTGTCAGCACGGCTCAGGCCTTCGAGATGCCCTTGCGCAGGTACTTGATGCCGAGGAAGATCCCCGCCGACACCAGCACCAGCGCGAGGATCGCGCCGCCGTACGTGGTCACGTCGCCCTGCAGCGTCGTGAAGTCCGCCGAGACGGGATCGGTCCCGTCCGCGAACGAGCCCCCCGCCAGGGCGAAGGAGCCGACCATCAGGCCGGTGAACATCACGCCGAGAACGGCGGCGCGAGTCTTGAGATTTTCGAGCATTTCTCTACCTCTTTCTTGTGTAAGTCACGACTTGGTCGATCCAAGCCGCCAATATCCCCAGCAGCACGCCGCTGCACAGGAAACTCATCAGCACCCCGAGTTCGTCAGAGGTCATCGCTCGTGACCTCACGCTCGGCGCGCATCAGGAACGCGATCCCGATGTCGAACCCGGCCACCAGGAAGACCACCGTGGCGAGACCGGCGAACACCGCGTGCGGGTCGAGGCTGGCAGTCATCGCGGGCCACGAGTTCGACGGAGAAGGGAGGCGGGCGCTTGCTCCGAGGGGGCATCCAGGCTGCTACGGGCACGGTGCCGTTGGTCCGCCGCATCGACGGCCCGGAGGACCAGGACGAGCAGGCCGAGCACGATCAGAGCCGCGTCGAACTGGGCCAGGGCAACAAGCAGGCGACCCCAGGGGATCACAGCAGCCGTGCCGGCAGGCCACACAGAATCAGGCATCGGGGATCACCTCCTCGACCTGAACGCGATCATCCCGAGTAAGCAGATCGTGAGACCAGCGCTGTACAGGTACAGCGATCTCAGCCCCTTGATCTCGTCGGTTAAGTCGCTCACGTCTTGCGACGTCGAGAGCGCGGGCCCCGGGTCGGAGGTCGGTGGGTCCTTCAACAGCGACGCGTCGACTACCACGCAGCGCGGCCCACCCGACCAGTCCACCCACGGCGGCACTGAATAGCCCGATGGGGCCGGGTCCGGGAACAAGACCGCCCCGGCCGAGGTCAGACACGATTGGTCGGAAGAAGTGGAAGAGCACGGTGACGATTCCGTAGATACCTGCCCCGGAGCACACGCCTCGGACGAAACCGGCGCGGATCGCGCGCCCGTCGACGGCGAAGCGCTCGCGCTCAGCCACGGCCAGCCCGCAAGAGCGATGCCAGCCAACGCCACGGCCGCAACTTGACGGCCCCTACGATGAGTCCGACGAACAGCGCTTCGCGCACGATCGCGGCGACCGAGTGCGGGTCCAGCCCGCTCATCAGGCACGACCCGCCACCACGGCGCGGATCTCGCGTACGAACTCCGCGTAGCCCTGAGGTGTGGACACGAGGACGTGTGGGTACAACCCATCTGACGACCCGCGAGGCGCGGGGATAGGCCCTGAGGCCTTGACGAGCACCGACAGGCGAGAGGACGTCCCGCCTGCCGGTGCTCCGTTGGAGGCAACCGCACAGAGAGCGGTTCCACCTTTCCCGCCGTGGCGGGAAACCCTGCGTGAAAGCATGTGATCAGCCCTTAGATCGAGTTGGTTCGAACCGAGGGTCAGGGCGGGTGATCGGCTGGTACCGACACCCGCCCGACTTGGAAAGCGTCAGGCGTGGACAGAGGCCACGGCGGGTCGCGCCCCGACCTGCACCCGGGACAGCGCCGTGAGCCGGTATCCGGCCCCGCCGCGAGTCGCGAACGCCGAGATCACCACGTTGAGCGTGACCTCTTCACCCTCCTTAGGGAGAGCACCATCGAACGAGCCGGCGATCCGCACCTTCTCGATTTCGGCCTTGCCGGTAAGAACGCTGACCGTGGTCGAATCGAACGCAGCCATGTTTGCCGGCGTGACGTGCTCGACGGAAACGTCGAGCGCCTTTCCCTGAATCTGGAGCATGACAGCCCCTCTCTGTTGTGTTGGTCCAACGGAAGCGGGGCTGGCACCCCGCGAGAACGAGACGAGTTAAACGCAGGTTCATGACGGAAGTCACGCAAACACGCCAAAAATAGCCCTTTCGGACTATTTGGTTCCGTTGTTTCACGCTCAGCGACAAGTTATGGCACATATAACAAGCCCGTCCAGCCGCGCCGGTCGACGTGGGCGGTGCTGGTCGTTTCGGCGTCGATCCGGCGTCGTTCGGGAACCGAGAAGCGGCAGCGAAGGCGGGGGAGGGTCCGAGCCGAGCAGCCAGGCCGTCCCGCGCTACCGGTGAATGCCGGTCGACCTGGGCAACGAGGAGCGCAACGGGCCGCACCCCCTCGTCACAGCGCAGACGCAACCGAGCAGCGGCCGCCCTTCGGGAATCAGCACGGCGTCAAGACATGTTGACACCAGCCCGACCGTCAACTACCCTTGACACATGGCGACGACACCAAGCAACGCGGAATACCGGAAACGCAACGAGGCAAGGCGAAACGCAGCCCGAGGCGACCAGCAACTACCGTCAACTATCCTTGCCGCGTTCGCTGCCGGCGAGATCCCGCCGGCACCAGGTCCTCGTCAGGACTCCTTGACGGGCGAGCGCGACGAGTACAGCCTTGCCGACCTGGCCCGGAAGCGCGACTCGATCGAGCGCACTATCGCGGCAATCGTGCTCTACCGCCGTGCAGCCGGCGACTCGTGGCGCGCGATCGCGGACGCCCTCGGCGTGTCCAAGCAGGCAGCGCAGCAGCGCTACGGCAAATAGCCGACAGGCCCGAGCCCCGCGCGTGACCGGCACACCCGGACCGACGTCGACTGTGCCGCGTACCGGGCCAGCGACGACGCGAGCACCGGTCCGTCATTGACGACGAGGTAACCGGCAGTTCCCCGCAGCCGGCGCACCCACACGCGGGTCCGGCGCTTTCGCCACCTGAACCCGATCTCGCCGGTCTCCCGGTCGACGGTCGTCACCTTGCGCCACCGGTCGACGCTGATTTGGTACCCGTTCGCGTCTGAGTAGCGCCTCAGGGTGCGCAGGACGGTCCTGGCGACGTCGGGGGCGACCTCCACGGCCGCTACCGCCTTGTCGAGGTGCCAGAGGCCCCAGAACCGTCCTACGGACCCGTCCCCCCACTCTTCGGGTGCCTCGTTCTGATACTCCTTGGCACTGAACGCGCCATGCTTGGAGAAGTACACCGCCGCGCGCTTCGGATCGCGGTAGCGCGCCCCCTCGGCGTAGTCGACGCCCGTCCCGGCTAGGGCGTGACGCGCGCGCTGGGTCGGGTCCGCGTGGTTGACGATCGAGGCCCACGCTTTGGAGAGCCACGCCCGGAAGTCGCCGGCCGGCGGGCACATCATGAGGTGGTAGTGGGGTGCACCGCGCCGCTGAAACTCCCGCTTCCAGACAACCACCATCGGCCGGTCGTAGCGACGTTCAAACCTACGGCGGAGCGCTAGCAGGTGCTTGTGACACGTTGCGGAGTCGGGTGCCACCGACAGCCACTCCCCGGGGTAGGTCAAGGTCACCATCGCCAGCCGGCCACCCAGGACGAACATCGGCGCGTAGTCGAGTTGCGCGAGCCGCTCGACCATCCGCGATCGCGACTTGCGCGACCATGCCCTGATCCCCGCGGTCGGTGCCGGCTCAGGCTCAGGCTCGCCGGCCTTCATCCGGTCGACCATCTCGTCTAACCGCTTTGCCCGGTCCTCCCGCTGCCGTTCGAGGGTGCGATCACGACGAGTCGGATCGGTAGACCGCACGGCCACGATCCCCGGGCCAACCTCGATCCGCCACCGGGGACCCTCGACCGCGATCGACTCGGTGTAGACGGGCACGAACCCCAGGTCAACAGCCTTGCGTGCGGACGGGCTCAGCCCTGCCGCCGAGAACAGGGAGGCGTCCGCGAACCGGCCGGCCACCTCGGGGACCGTCTCGCGCGCATACAGCGCGGCAGCCGCCGAGGCGAGATCGGCAGTCGGGAACCAGGCCGGCGCGCCGTCCGTCGAGATACTTGCGTCGACGTCGGGGGGACTGTCTACAATCGTGTCAAGCGACAAGGCGGCATTCCTTGATTCGTAGGAAGCGGCTCGGACTTAGACCTCCGGGCCGCTTCTGCTTTGGACTACTTCGAACCCTAGGGCGACCCACTCGACCAAGGGCGAACCTCTTCCGGCGCGTCGCGCCTAGATCCGGGCCGGACCATCCGGTAGCGGAGCGCCGAGAGCGGGGCCGCTCGCTTCGCTTGCAGCGGCCCCTGTCATGGCGCGATCTCTTCGGGTGACTCGCTCAGCAACTCGGACAGGTCCATGCCGTCGAGGTCCGCCTCAGTCACCTGGACACGCTCCCCCTCGAACCAGGACACAGCCTCAGACGGCACCTGGACCCCACGTCCCGGAGCGGCGCCGCCCCCCGTCATCACGACCAGGTTGACCGCTTGCTGGGCCGTTGCGGAGGCGTTCGCAACGGCAACGGCAGTAGCCGATGCGGAGACGTGCCCTCGACCGTGCCACCGCCCGCCGAGGTACGCGCACAGCAGCCCCACGATGAACACCAACGCGAGCGGCCGCGTGGTGACCGGACCGTCCGGCGGGAAGTTCTTCCAGGCCTCGACACCAGCGCCGCAGCCCAGGCCGAACGCGATCGCCTTAAGCACTTGGGATCACACCCTCAAGGACCGACCCGCCCCGCCGGCCGGCGGCGTTCGCGTAGACGTCGTTCGCCTGCACCGTGTGATCGGCCTGCGCCAACGACTCGAACGTGTTGTACGCATCCGCGACCCGCCTCGAGAAGAAGTGGCCGGTGCGGGTGAACCGCTTGTCCGGCCGGCGGAAGAACTCCGGTTCCCAGGACGACGCCGCGAACCACATCGGGTGTCCGTTGTGCGACCCCCAAGCCGAGCACAACCACATCCACGAGCAGACGTCGCGCACCGCGCGATCTAGCCTCGTTTCGTGCTGCGTGGCCAGCAGGAGATCCCAACCGTTCTTGCGCACGTAGGAGATGCCGGCTAGCCACGACATCGGCAGTTTCAACGACATGCGCGCCGGGAACCACAGGTGCGCCTCGTCAATCACGATCAGCCCCGGCGGCAGGTCGAGCAGTTGATCCGGCGTGAACTGGTACACGTTCGGGTGACGCACCGCGTAGTTGGTGAACACCAGCCGGTCGCGATCCGCTGCCGCGAGCACCCGCCGCGTCAACTCGTACGACTTCCCCGAGCCCGGTCGCCCCACCATGCACTCAACGCCCATGACCGAGCACCCCCGAGTACACCGCGAGCCGAACCACCGCGATCGCCAGGAAGGCAATGGCGATCCACTGCCCCTTGCCGCCGCGCATCAGGTCGCCTTCATCGGGATGAGTTCGTACACCCAAACAGCGAGGTCGAACGCGGCCATGAACAGCCAGACCCCGGCCACCGCGACCAGGCAGACGCCCAGCGTGACAATCGGGAAGATCCCGTTTGCAGCACCGACCGCCGAGCCCACGTCGCTACCCAGGCTCGTCATCGAGGACGGCAATGTGTAGGCCGGGAACAGCCCCAGGAGTCCCCCGACGACCGTGAGGCCTATCGAGATGATGATTGATGTGATCACGCCTTGCCCCCTACTGATGTCTTGACCATCTGGAAAATCCCGATCGCCGTCACGGTGACGAGACCGACCTGCACGAGCCCGTAGAAGGCTCCGAATCCGGGCGTCGACTTGATCCGAGCGCATGTGATCTGCGCGTGGCTCAGTGAGTGCGACGAGAAGTCCGCCAGCGTCCCGCAGTCGCCGGCCGTGTTGAACCCGCTGAAGGCCCCCTGGATCGTCGCCACCAAGCCGAACATGATCGAGGTTGGTGGCCGCGATTGCAGCGTCGTTATGAACCCCGACCAGTTGTACACATTCGGGTCAGGATCGAACGCCCAGGACAGCACGCACTTCACCGGCACGTAGACCCAGTCGACCGGGTTGAACGAGAACGCAGCTGACAGGCACGACGAGCTAGTCGGCGTCGGCGGCGTGAGCGGGTTCGGGATGTTCGGCGTTGTGCATCCGTCGTAACACTGCGGCGTCGGCCCAGGGGTCGGGTCGCCCGGGTCAGGGTCGGTGGCACCCGGGTTGGGATCGAGACCAGTCCCGGGGTCGACCTTCGTCACGGAGTGCACGCCGTTGTTCGCCTTGTACCTGTGCTCTAGCGGGGCACAGTCCGAGTACGCCACCACGTAGGACCCGTACCGGCATTCGAGGGTCGTGTCGGGGTGATCCTGATGCCACTGCGAGGCGTTGTGGCACCCCGTCATCCCGTTGACGCAGGGCACCCCACCGACCCAGATCTTCACCCGGCACGTCCCCAGGTACACCCCCGTCGTTGGGTCGAAGCAAGACGGATACTGCGAGGCGGGGTTCATCGTCGGTGTGTGAATGATCGGAGCCTCAGCCCCCGGCGAGCCACCGGTCATGGTTGCTGACAGCGGGTAACTCCCTGTGCCGAACTTCTGCACGCACGACGGCACTTCGATCTTGGACGCTTCGGCCGTCAACACCTCAGTGTCGGTGCCCGTCGTGCCGTCCGGCTTCCGGCAAGTGACGGTCGACGTTTGCGACTCGTTGCCCGGCGTGGCCCCATTGCTGACGACCGTCTTCGCAGAGACCGCCGTGCAGGTGCAGATCGACCCCGAGATGAGCGTCCAGACCGTGCCGGAGTTGAACACCGACCCAACCGGGCACCATTGCATGCTGACCGTGGCGACTCCGGTCCCCGACGTCCCACCGCTGGACTGCACCACGTACGGCGCGCCGGTGTAGGTGTGATCCGCCCTCGGCGCGTACGTCTGTCCGGCCACTTGCCCAGTCGCAGGGTTGGTAACGACGTCACGGCAAGTGAAGTTGCTGAACCCCACCTCGAACGGGTA
>JAOPXD010000164.1 GCA_025965315.1 Marmoricola sp. | reverse complement strand
AGATCGCGGTCGGCAGCACGTTCCAGGAGCAGGCCACGATCATGGGCATGTCGAACAAGATCGACTGGACCGTCGAGGCGTACGACGCCCCGAAGAGCCTGACCATCGGCGGCAAGGGCCTGGCCGGTGCGCAGATCACCTTCGTGCTCTCGCTCGAGTCGACCGGCGACAGCTCCTGCACCGCGACGATCGACGCCGACTTCGTCGGCGCCATGGTGGTCGGCGCGATCGGGCAGGCCGTCGAGCGTGCGGCGAACAAGGAAGTCACCGCGTCGCTGGAGAAGCTCGCAGGGCTGCTCGCATGATGGCCGCACTGGACGGCCGCGTAGCGATCATCACCGGCGCGGGCCGCGGCATCGGTCGTGAGCACGCGCTGTTCATGGCCCGCGAAGGTGCAGCCGTGGTCGTCAACGACCTCGGCGGCAACAACGAGGGTGCCGGCTCCGACGCCGGTCCGGCACAGGAGGTCGTGAACGAGATCCTGGCCCTCGGTGGGCGCGCGGTCGCGAACACGGACAACATCGCGTCCTGGGAGGGCGCCAAGGGGCTCGTCGAGCAGGCCGTCTCCGAGTTCGGTCAGCTCGACATCCTGGTCAACAACGCCGGCATCCTCCGGGACGCCTTCGTGGCCGGAATCACCGAGGAGCAGTACGACTCCGTGATCAACGTGCACCTCAAGGGGCACTTCGCGATGCTGCACCACGCGGCGGCGTACTGGAAGGACAAGTCCAAGGCCGGCGAGCAGGTGGCCGCCTCGGTGATCAACACCGCGTCCGCATCGGGCACGTTCATGCCGAACCCGGGCCAGGCCAACTACGGTGCGGCCAAGGCCGGCATCTCCGCGATGACCCTGGTCGCCGCCGACGAGCTCGGCCGCTACGGCGTCCGCGTCAACGCGATCGCGCCGGTCGCCCGGACCCGCCTCACCCTGGCCACCCCCGGGATGGGCGCGATCTTCGCGGCCGAGGTTCCCGAGGGCGAGTTCGACATGTTCGGACCGGAGAACATCGCGCCGATCGTGGGCTACCTGGCCACCGAGAAGTGCCCGATCACCGGTCAGGTCTTCGGCGTCCAGGGCGGCGCGATCCAGCGGCTGCAGAACTGGAGCATCGTCGAGACGGTCGAGACCAAGGGCCCGTGGAACCTGGACGACCTGCCGGGCCAGCTCGCAGCGTGGTTCTGACGGTCGGGGTTCTGACCACTGCCGCACCTCGCGGGCGGAGCGTGCCAGTTGTACGCTCCGCCCAGATGGTCACCGACCAGCCCGGCCTCACCGAGGACGTCGCCCAGGCGTGGAGCCTGATGGAGGCGTTCTTCACGAGCGCCCAGGACGACACGGTCGTGATCGACCTGGTCGGCCGTCTCAATGACGCCCTGGTCGAGGAGATCCCCGAGCTCGCCGGGCTGCGCTCCGACCTGGACGCGAGCACGCGCTCGCTGATCTCGTCGTTCTTCGTCACCGCGGTCGACGACCCGGAGGCCGAGATCGAGATCGAGACCCCGGTCCTCGATCTTGCCCGCACCCTCGCGTTCCGGACCTCCGACGTGGGCGTGCTGCTGCGTGCCTACCGGGTCGGTCAGCGGCTGGCCTGGCGCGAGTTCACCGCGATCCTCACCCGCGAGGTCGTCGACCCCGAGCTCCGGCTGGCGGCGATGGCCTTCCTGTTCGACCGCCTCAGCGTCGAGCTCGAGCGCATCGTGGACGCCTCGGTCAGCGTGTTCACCGCTGAGCGCGACCAGTGGCTCGGTGGTGCCCTGGCCCGCAAGGCCGAGGTGGTCGCCGGACTGCTCCGCGGCGAGGAGTACGACGTCGACGAGGCCACCCAGGTCCTCGCCCACCGCCTGCACCCGCACCAGCTGGCGATCGTCGCCTGGCAGGACGATTCCCTCGACGCGGCAGACGCGTTGCCACGCCTGGAGGCGCTCGCCCGGTCGGTCGCGACCGCCCTGCGCGCGCCGGCGCCGCTGACCGTTCCCGAAGGGGCCCGGACGTTGTCCGGATGGCTCAACGTGTCCGTCGACCCGGACCCCGACGCACTGGCCGACCTGGTGGGTGCCGCCGGCCGCGGGATCCACCTGGCGTTCGGTGCGCCGGGCCCCGGGGTGGCCGGGTTCCGGGCGAGCCACCGCCAGGCGATGCTGGCGCGCCGGGTCGCGCTGGCGTCGGCGCTCCCGCTGCCGGTCACCGGCTACCGCTCGATCGCGGTCCTCAGCCCGTACCTCGACGATCCGGACGCGCTGCACGACCTGCTGGTCACGGAGCTGGCCGGACTCGACGGCCGCGACGAGAACGCCGTCCGGTTGCGCGAGACGATGCTGGCCTACCTGCGTGCCGGGGGCAGTGCCCGGGACGCGGCGGTTGCCCTCGGGGTGCACAAGAACACCGTGCTGTACCGGCTGCGTGGCATCGAGGAGGCGCTCGGGCATCCGCTCACCGAGGGCAGGCTTCCTCTCGAGATCGCGCTGTCGCTGGTCGAGCAGCTCGGCGACGGCGTCCTGCCGTGACGCTGCGTTTGTGCGATCCGTACAACCAGCCTGCACGACCTCGGTTTCCCGACACAGGCGCCGGGCCCCTGCTACTTCCTAGGTTCAGGTCATGACTACTTCTTCTCTCACCGGCAAGGTCGCCGTCGTCACTGGCGGCGCACGCGGCATCGGACTCGCGACCTCGAAGGCGCTCATCGCGGCCGGCGCGAAGGTCGCGATCGGCGATCTCGACGAGGTCGTCCTCAAGGACGCCGCCACCACGATCGGTGCGGCCTACTTCGCCCGCCTCGACGTCACCGATGCAGCCGGCTACCGCAGCTTCGTCGACGACGTCGAGAAGGAGCTCGGCCCGGTCGACATCCTGGTCAACAACGCCGGGATCATGCCCGTCGGGCACCTGCACGAGGAGTCCGAGGAGCTCGCCCGCCGGATGTTCGAGATCAACGTCTTCGGCGTCATCACCGGCACCAAGCGCGCCCTCGCGACGATGCTTCCGCGCCGTTCCGGACACATCGTGAACGTCGCCTCGATGGCCGGCGTCATCTACGCCGCCGGAGCGACGACGTACGTCGCCTCCAAGCACGCCGCGCTCGGCTTCACCGAGTCCGCGCGGATCGAGTACGCCCGCAGCGGTGTCGAGTTCACGGCGGTGCTGCCGATGTTCGTCAACACCGAGCTGACCGCGGGCGCCAAGGGCGTCGCCGGTGTGAAGAACGTAGAGCCGGAGGACGTCGCCGCCGGGATCATGGAGGCGCTCGCCAAGCCACGTGCCCGGGTCTACGTGCCGAAGGTCGGTAAGGCGCTGGCAGGCGCGCAGCACAACATGCCCCGCCGGGCGATGGAGTTCCTGAACACCAAGCTCGGCGGCGAGAGCGTCTTCCTCGACGACGTCGACCACGCCGCGCGCAGTGCCTACGAGGAGCGTGCGCGCCACTCATGATCATCACCGATGTGCTGGACCGCGCCGGGCTCGAAGCGATGTCCCTGCGGCAGTGCGTCCGCACGGGCCTGCTCCGGGTCGACCCGCCGTCAGTGCTGGCTCGCGGGCTCTGGGGGATGTCGAAGTACGGCGCCATGGGTGGGGTGCTGTCGATGTCGGCGGCGCGCTACCCGGACCGGGTCGCGGTCGTCGACGAGCTCGGCTCGTTGACCTACGCCGAGCTCGACCAGCGTTCCAACGCGCTGGCCAATGCCTGGCTGGACCGTGGTTTCGCCGCTGGCGGCGGGATCGCGATCCTCGCCAGGAACCACCGCGGCTTCCTGGACGCGAGCTACGCCGCAGCGAAGGTCGGCGCTCGCACGGTCCTGCTGAACACCGACTTCGCCGGTCCGCAGATCACCGAGGTGTGCGCCCGCGAAGGCGTCGACATCCTGGTCCACGACGACGAGTACGCCGAGATGGTCGGCGGCGTGCAGGCTCCGCTCGGGAAGTTCCTGGCCTGGAGCGAGGACCCCGACCCGGCTGGGGTCTCGATCGAGAGCCTGATCGGTGCGACCCGGACGGACGCACCGCCGCGTCCGGCTGAGATCTCCAAGATCATCATCCTGACCAGCGGCACCACCGGGACCCCGAAGGGTGCCCAGCGATCCGAACCGAAGTCGCTGGCGCCGTTCGGCGGACTGTTCAGCAAGGTGCCGTACCGCAGCGGCGAGGTGATGGAGTGCTGCGCGCCGATGTTCCACGCCCTCGGTTATGCACAGTCGATGCTGGCGGCCGGACTCGGGCACACGCTGGTGCTCCGCCGGCGCTTCGACCCGGAGGCCACGTTGGCGAGCCTGGCGGCGAACCGGGTCAGCACCGTGATCGCGGTTCCGGTGATGCTGCAGCGTCTGGTCGACCTGGGCCCCGAGGCCCGCGAGGGTCTCGACCTGAGCCACCTGCGGATCATCTTCGTCGCGGGCTCGCAGCTGGGCTCCGATCTCTGCGTCCGGGTGACCGAGGCGTTCGGACCGGTGATCTACAACCTGTACGGCTCGACCGAGGTCGCCTACGCGACGATCGCCACTTCGGCGGAGCTGGCGGTGGAACCGGGCAGCGTCGGCAGCATCGTCCCCGGGACGATCGTGAAGATCCTCGACGACGATGGCCGCGAGGTTCCCACCGGAACCACCGGCCGGATCTTCGTGGCGAACGCGATCCAGTTCTCCGGCTACACCGGCGGTGGCAGCAAGGAGGTCATCGACGGCCTGATGTCGTCCGGGGACGTCGGTCACTTCGACACCCACGGACTGCTCTTCATCGACGGCCGCGACGACGACATGATCGTCTCCGGAGGCGAGAACCTGTTCCCCGGGGAGATCGAGGAGCTGCTCGCCGGTCATCCCGGGATCGTCGAGGTCGCCGCGATCGGCGTACCGGACGAGAAGTTCGGGATGCGGCTGCACGTGTTCGCCGTACGGCGCTGCGTCCTTGATGGTCAGTCGGAGCTGACCGAGGACGCGGTGAAGGACTACGTCCGAGAGAACCTGGCTCGCTTCAAGACGCCGCGCGCGGTGACGTTCCTCGACGAGCTGCCGCGGAACCCGACCGGCAAGGTGCTCAAGCGTCAGCTTGCGCAGCAGAGTCAGGATTCGTGAGTCGCTCGGTCACTGGTTCCACGCCGGCACGTTCGTAGAGTCACGAGTGACGTTGAACCGATGAGACAGGTGAACTGATGATCGAGTGGTCCGAGGCCGATCTGGCGATCCGCGACGCTGTGCGCGACTTCATCGACAAGGAGATCCGCCCGCACGTCGACGAGCTCGAGACCGGCGCGATGCCGCCGTACGACATCGTCCGGAAGCTGTTCGCAGCGTTCGGGATGGACGCGATGGCGGCAGACGCGCTGAAGAAGCAGCTCGAGCGCGAGCGCCAGAAGCTGGAGAACCCGGAGGCTGCGCGCGAGAGGAGCGAGAAGAGCGAGAAGTCCGGGGGTGGGACCGAGGGCATGGAGTCGATGGCCGCGATCGTGGTCAGCGAGCTCTCCGGCGTCTGCCTTGGTGTGGTCGCGTCGGTCGGGGTCTCGCTGGGGCTGGGTGTCTCGACGATCGCTTCGAAGGGAACACTGGCCCAGAAGGAGCGCTGGCTGCCGAAGCTGGTCACCTTCGAAGAGGTCGCTGCCTGGGCGATCACCGAGCCCGAGTCCGGCTCGGACGCGTTCGGCGGGATGAGGACGACCGTCAAGCGCGACGGTGAGGACTACATCCTCAAGGGACAGAAGACCTTCATCACCAACGGTCCTGACGCCGACGTGCTGGTCGTCTACGCGAAGCTCGACGACGGCGACGACACCCCGATGCGGGACCGCAAGGTGCTCACCTTCGTCCTGGAGAAGGGCATGCCCGGGCTGATCCAGTCCAAGGCGTTCAAGAAGATGGGGATGATGAGCTCGCCCACCGGGGAGCTCACCTTCGACGGCGTCCGGCTCACCAAGGACAACCTGCTCGGCGAGACCGAGGACACCGGTAACGGCGACGGTCGCGACAGTGCCCGGGCGAGCTTCACCGCCGAGCGGATGGGCGTCGCGATCCTGTCGCTCGGGATCATCAACGAGTGCCAGCGGCTGTGCATCGACTACGCCAAGAAGCGCGAGCTCTGGGGCAAGCCGATCAGCGACTTCCAGCTCATCCAGCTCAAGCTGGCCAAGATGGAGGTCGCCCGGATCAACGTGCAGAACATGGTGTTCTCGTCGTTGGAGCACGCCCGCGCCGGCAAGCCGCTGACGCTCACCGAGGCATCGGCGATGAAGTGGTACTCCTCCGAAGCCGCGACCGAGGTGGCGATGGAGGCGGTGCAGCTGTTCGGCGGCAACGGCTACATGGCCGAGTACCGCGTCGAGCAGCTCGCCCGCGACGCCAAGTCGCTGATGATCTACGCGGGAAGCAACGAGATCCAGATCACCCACGTCGCCAAGGGTCTACTGGCCTGATGTCCCGCTTCGACGACGCGTTCGCCAAGACCGGATCGGTGCTGTTCAGCACCGGGCTCTCGAAGTACCGGCGTCCTCGGGTCGTTCTCGACAGCATCCTGGGTCGGAGCCTGGAGGGTGCGGTCAAGGGCCGGGTCGTGATGGTGACCGGGTCGTCGGAAGGTATCGGCAAGGAGGTCGCGCTGCGTGCTGCTCGCGCGGGCGCGATCGTCCTGCTGGTCGCCCGTACCGAGGCGAAGCTGGAGCTGGTCCGCGAGGAGATCGAGGCCGCCGGTGGTAGCGCCTTCGTCCACCCGGCTGATCTTTCCGACACCGAGGACATCAAGCGGATGGCGCTCGAGGTCCTGGCCGAGCACGGCCGGGTCGACGTGCTGGTGAACAACGCCGGGCGCTCGATCCGTCGTTCGATCGAGTACTCCTACGACCGGATGCACGACTTCGAACGCACCATGCAGCTCAACTACTTCGGTGCGCTGCAGCTGATCCTGGCGCTCCTGCCGGGGATGCGTGAACGCCGGTACGGGCACATCGTGAACATCTCGTCCGGGGGAGTGCAGGCGCGGGCTTCGCGGTTCTCGGCGTACGTCGCCTCGAAGGCCGCGCTCGACGCGTTCTCGGACTGCGTGCAGAGCGAGGTCAAGCACGACAACGTGCACTTCACCACGATCTTCATGCCCCTGGTCCGCACGGCGATGATCGCTCCGACGAAGGCGTACGACAAGACTCCGGCGCTCACCGTCGCCCAGGCTGGCGACGTGGTCTCCGACGCCCTGATCCACAAGCCCCGCCGGTTCGGAACGCTCGTCCCGAGCCTGGTGATGGTGGCCGACGCCTTCAGCCCGGCGGCGACGGACACGGTGCGCAGCATCGGGTACCAGCTCTTCGACGACTCTGCCGCCGCCCGGGGCGACGGCGGTTCCGACCAGGACGCGTCGCCAACGGC
>JAOPXD010000149.1 GCA_025965315.1 Marmoricola sp. | reverse complement strand
GCGAAGAGCTGGTCGGTCAGCGTGGTGAGGGTCCACCGGCGCCACTGCTCGGGTGACCACCCTCGCTCCGTGACCAGCATGAGGTAGGACTCCGCGCTGCTGAGCGTGTACATGATGGCGGCCGCGTCCTCGGGAGTGAGGCCTTTGCGGAAGCCCTTCTTCTGGGAGAGGCGGTCGGCTATTCCCAGTAACGCGGCGTGCCGCTCTCGCTTGTTGTTGGCGAGGAGCTCCGCGACCTCAGGCTCGGCTGAGGCTGCCCGGATCACGGCGTACAGGGGGGTGGAGCGTTCGATGATGCTTGCGGAGTACTCGAAGAAATTCGCGACCGAGTCCGGCCCGCCGGGGTCCGTGGTCAGCGACTTGTACCCATCGCGCTCGACGATCGGGACAGGCTCGTCGTCGCCGGCCACGGCGGCGTCGAACGCGGCGGACAGGATCGCGGTCTTGTTGGCGAAGGACAGGTACAGCGTCTGCACCGCGACACCGGCCTCTTTCGCCAGGGCGGTCATCGTGACCGTCAGGAAGCCGTCGCGCAGGAACAGCATCGTGGCTGCGGCGACGATGCGCTGCCGGGTGGCACGGGACTGCTCTGCCTTGGTGATACGGCTCTTGGTTCGTGAACCCGTTGTCATGCGACCTCCCTCTGAGCCTTGACAGATGATGGAATGTCGTTCTAGCGTAAGATGCAACGTCATTCCAGCATGTGGTTACATGCTACTCCCTCTCGATCAAAGGACGCGACATGAGCACTGCACCCGCTCTCGCCGGTTACCACCACCTGGGCATCACCGTCAGCGACGTCGAGGCGAGCGAGGCCTGGTACGCCGAGACCCTCGGCCTGGTCCGCGCGTTCGTCGAGCCGCACGCCGGCGCCGACAACGGCGGCTACGCGGTGGTGATGACCCGTCCGGGAACCGCCTTCTTCCTCGGCCTCGACCACCACGCTGAAGCCGACAAGCTGCCGTTCGACCCCCGCCGCACCGGCCTGGACCACGTGGCCCTCGCCGTCACCTCTCCCGAGGAGGTGCACGCCTGGGCCGCCCACCTCGACGCGATCGGGATCGAGCACGGGCCGGTGCTCGAAGCCAGCGAGCCGATGCCGAACGCACTGGTGAACTTCGTCGATCCCGACGGCGTCCCGCTCGAAGTGATGTGGGTCGGCCACTGATGAGTACGTCGACCACCGCGCTGCCGCTGCGCCCCGGCCCCAGACCGCAGACCACGACGCAGATCCCGCACACCCAGGTCGACCAGCAGCCTGAGGACGACCGGTTCCTGACCGCCCTGCTCGCCCAGGCAGCGACCTGGCCGTCGGTCGCTCGGGCGGAGTCGCGGATCTCGGTCGCGGGCGCCGCCGCACTCGTCCTGGACCACGTGGTCGTCGGACCGTCCGAGGCGTTCCTGGTCGGTGGCGAATTCGCGCACGGCCACGCCGGGGGAGACAGCAGCCTTCACGTCGCACTCCCGGTTCCCCTCGCCACCGCCGCCGAGCAGGCCGGCTGGGCCGAGCCGCACTTCTTGGTCCACCAAGGGATCCTCCCGCCCAACATCGTGATGCTCTACGCCCCCCGCGACGAGGAGGAAGCCCGGGTCCTCCTCGCCCTGGTGCGCAGCTCGTACGAGTTCGCTCTGACAACCGCACCCACCTCCTCCCTCCAGCCCACCATTCCCACCAGGAGCGCGCCATGACCCAGATCGACCACCAGTCCCTGAACACCGTCGTCCACGCGGCCTTCCGGCGGACCCTGGACCGCTTCGACGTCGCGCTCGCATCGTTCCCCGCGGGCTCCCAGCAGCGGGCAGACGAGCTGGCTCGTGCCTGGGACTTCTTCGCCCACGAGGTGCACGACCACCACCACTACGAGGAGGAATTCTTCTGGCCCGCGCTCGGCCAGACCGACGCCGACCTCGCCTCGGTAGCCGAGCTCGATTCGGAGCACGACGCCATGCGGACCGCCCTCGACAAGGCAACCGATGCGATGGGCCGGCTGCACGCCGACCCGTCGGGCGACAGCGCTACCGCCGCACGTACGGCGCTCGCAACCCTGAGCAGCGTCCTGCTCGGGCACCTCGAGCACGAGGAGCGCGACCTGGAACCGATCTCAGTCAGCTACGCCGATACCAAGCCGATGAAGGCCGCGCTGGCGCAGGTGAAGAAGGCCCACCTGACCAAGATGGGCAACTTCGTCGAGTGGCTCCAGGACGGCGCGACCGAAGCCGACAAGGCCGGGCTTCGCCGCGAGATCCCGGCACCCGTGGTGTTCCTCTTCGCGACCATCGCCGGTCGCCACTACCGCAAGGACATCGCGCCCGTCTGGCGCTGACCGCGAGCAGGAACCTCGGGCTCCGGCGGCACTCACCGCTCCCGTTGGAGCAGCCCGTAGACCCACGAGTCCGACACCTCGCCGTTCACGACGCGGTCTTCCGCAGCGTCCCTTCGCGCACGAACCCGAGCTTCTCCAGGACCCGGGCCGACGCGACGTTGCGGGTATCGGTCTCGGCCTGGACCCGGGTCAGATCCAGTGCGTCGAACGCCCACCCCACCAGGGCGGGCGGTGCGGTGGTCCGGGTTCCACCGGGTCACGCTGCACCGGCCGGTGAACGTCCCGTCGGAGACGAGGTCCACGGCGAGCCTGACGCCGCTGCCCCCGTCCGCCATCTGCCGGCACGCAGCGAGGAATCGTGCGGCTCGTGCAGGTTGGGTCCAGGGCGGTGGGTCCCAGTAGCGCAGCACGGGGGCGTTGCCGTGCAGCGCGAACAGCTCGTCAGCGTCCGCGTCGTCGAAGGCGCGCAGCCGCAGCCGCGCGGTCTGCAGCGTGGGCGAGCTCAAGGACGGCATGCGCGACATGGTGTCGCGTCAGCACGGCTTTTGTCCGCCCTGCCCTGGTAATCCACGTTGATCACCCATTTGGTCCCTCGGCTGATGCATGGTGGTGTTGTCGACTGCACGGCGTCACCCCGGTGGGTGTCTGCGATGCAACCTGAAGCCTGTCTCGGGGCGTCTTGGGTATGTCGGCGTCAGGAAAATCAGAGGAGCACGGATGGACAAGCCCGGACCCGCCTTCACCAGGCGCGCCGTCCTGCTCAGCGTGGCCGGGACCGTCGTGGGTGCCGGAGCGTTGGGCAGTCCTCCGGCACGGATCGGTTCGGTGCCGGTGCCGGCGCGCTCCCTGCCCGAGCCGATCCAGTCACCGGTGGCGTTCCGGAAGATCACCACCAGGGCGCCGGCGGCGATGAAGCGTTGGAAGGCGCCCATCTACGACCTCGACGACTTCCTGCGCTTCGACCGGAGTGCGCACTTCCCACGCCGGTCCGTCGCTCTCACCATCGACGACGGGCCGCACCCGGTCTGGACCCCGCGCTACCTGCGGCTGCTCGCCAAGCACGACATCAAGGCGACCTTCAACATGATCGGCGAGCAGGTGATGCCGAACAGGCACCTGGTCAAGGCGCTCGCGTCGGAGGGCCACACGGTGTCCAACCACACCTGGACGCACGACGAGCGGCTGCCCTCGCGCGGGCGCCGTGACATCCGCCGCGAGATCGTCCGCACCAACGAAGTCATCCACCAGGTGACCGGCGTACGGCCGACGCAGTTCCGTGCGCCGGGAGGTGTCTGGGGACCGCGGGTGTACGCCGAGCTCCAGCGCCAGCAGATGATCCCGGTCGACTGGAACATCGACCCGCGGGACTGGGCCAGGCCCGGCACCGGCGCGATCGAGTCGGCCATGCTCAAGGCGCACGCGGGCGACATCATCCTGTGCCACGACGGTGGTGGTGACCGCTCCGAGACCTACCACGCGCTCGCAGTCGTGCTCCCCGAGCTCAAGCACCGCGGGTTGCACTTCGTCACGCTGCCGGACCCGCCTGCCTAGAGGTCGCCCTAGGCGGCCGGCGGCTCCCACAGCTCGACCCCGTTGGCCTCCGGGTCCTCGACCAGGTCGTCCAGGTCGCTGACGCGCAGGTTGAGCATGAACTGCTTGTCCGCTGCCCAGTAGTCGGTGCGGCTCTCGAACGGCGCGAAGACCAGCGAGCCGCCCTGGATGCTCCACGACCACGCGTCGGGCATCCCGTGCTCCTCGTCGATCAGGTGGGTTCTGAGATCTTCACCATCATCTTGCCGAGGTTGGCTCCGGTGAAGATCCCGTTCAGGGCGTCGACGCACGACTCGAGGCCCTCGTACACGGTCTCGCGGTGGACGAGCAGGCCGTCGGCGTCCCACTGGCGGAGGGCGGCGAAGGCCTCGTCGAACCGGTGCCACTCGTTCAGGGCGTTGAAGCCCTGCATCGACGCCGTCCTCGCCAGCAGGTTCACGTAGTTGGCCGGGCCCGGGTGCTCCCCGGTCAGGTAGCTCGAGATCACCCCGCACAGCACGACCCGGGCGTTCGCGGCCAACCGCCCGAGTACGGCGTCGAGGATCTCGCCGCCGACGTTGTCGAAGTAGACATCGACCCCGCGCGGGCAGTGTGCCTTGAGGGCGGCGTCCAGGTCGCCCTCGCGGTAGTCGATGCAGGCATCGAAGCCGAAGTCCTCGACGACCGCGCGACACTTGTCCGGTCCGCCGGCGATGCCGACCACGCGCGCTCCGGCGATCCTGGCGATCTGGCCCGCGATCGATCCGGTGGCACCGGCCGCGGCCGAGACCACCACGGTCTGCCCGGCCTCCGGCCGGCCGACGTCGTGCATGCCGAAGTACGCCGTCGCGCCGGTGGGCCCGTAGACCGAGAGCACGGCGGGATGGTCCACGACGTCCATCCCGGTGACCGGCGTGCAGAACAGGTCGTCACGGACGATCGTGTAGTCGGTGAACCCGGCCAGCATCGTGACCACATCGCCGACGGCGTACGCATCGCAGCGCGACGACACGATCTCACCGATACCGGCCGCCCGGACCACCTCACCCAGCTGGACCGGCGGCAGGTAGCCCGGCTGGTCGTCGAGCCAGGTCCGCGCTGCGGCGTCCACGCCGACGTACGTGATCCGTACCAGTGCCTCACCATCGGCAGGCTCCGGCGAAGGGACGGTGACCAGCTCGGTGTCGTCCGGGACGACGAGCCCGTCGGGGCGACGGCGGAGCACGACCTGGCGGTTCATCAGGGCCATGTCGATGAGCCTCCGGTCGCCGCGACCCTCGGGTCAGGTGCCAAACGGGGTGAAATGGAGCGGATGACGAGATTCGAACTCGCGACATCGACCTTGGGAAGGTCGCGCTCTACCAGCTGAGCTACATCCGCGTGCCACCGATAACGGCGACGAGGAGTGATCGTAGCCGAAGCGTGGACGACGCACGTCAGTAGTCATAGGTGCGGCTGGCACACTGTCACCGACTCCGTCACGGAGTCGGTGACGTACGACCCTGACTTGTCTCCTTTTGAAAGAGTTTCCTGATGCTGAGCTTGCTCACCTCGCGCCGGATGATCCCGGTCGCCCTCCTCGTCTCCGCCGCCCTGGTCCTGACCGGCTGCGGGAGCAGCTCGAAGAAGGACGACACCAAGTCGACGAAGGCCTCGCCCTCCGCCAGCCCGTCGGCGACCACGGCCGCTGATCCGTGCACCTACAAGGCCGGTTCGATCAGCGACTCGGTCAAGGTCACCGGTCAGTTCGGCAAGTCCTCCACGGCCACGTTCGCCGAGCCGCTGAAGGCGTCGTCGCTGCAGCGGTCGATCATCACGACCGGAACTGGCAAGACCACCGTCAAGGGTCAGGAGCTGAACACCCTCCTCTCGGCGTACATCGGCTCGACCGGCAAGGCGCTCGGCTCGCAGGCGATCCCGCTGACCGTCGACGACCCGTCGGTCCCCCCGGCCTTCAACGCCGGCATCGCCTGCGTCCCGATCGGCTCACGCGTCGTCGTGACCGTGCCCGCCTCCGACCTGTACGGGCCGAGCGGCAACTCCAGCCTCGGGATCTCGGGCACCGACACGATCGTGATCGTCACCGACGTGCTCGGCATCACGAAGCCGCTGCGCCCGATCGCCTGGACCCACGGCGTCCCGCAGGTGACGTTCCACGGCGCCAAGCCGCCGAAGGTCGTGCTGCCCAAGGGCAAGGCTCCGAAGGCCCTCGAGCTCAAGGTGCTCAAGAAGGGCCACGGTGCCGTGGTCGGATCCGGCGACACCGTGACCGTCGAGTACCAGGGCACGAGCTGGAAGACCCGCAAGATCTTCGACCAGTCCTACGGCAAGGCGCCGGCGTCGTTCGCCACGACCGGGGTCGTTCCCGGCTTCGGGGCGGCCATGGTCGGCCAGAAGGTCGGCACCCGGCTGATCGTCACGATCCCCCAGCAGTTCGCGTACCCGGCCGGTTCCGGATCGGCCCTCGCGGGTCAGCCGCTGGTCTTCGTGATCGAGATCCAGAAGTCGGTCCCGGCCGCCTGAGCTCAGTCCGGAGCGATCGACCCCAGGGTCGGTCGCTTCGGATCGATCGCGTCGCCCGAGGACCGGCCCGTCACCCGACGGTGGATCCAGGGACCCAGGAAGTCCCGGGTCCAGGTCGCGTTCGCGGCGAGCTTCTCGCGCGGGCTCAGGTCGGACAGCACCGGCCGTGGGAGCTGCACGGTGCCGTGCTCGACGCCCAGGGCGTCCAGGACCGCGAACGCGACGTACTGGTGCCCGTAGGCGTTCAGGTGCATCCGGTCGGTGTCGAAGACCTCGGCGTGGTTGCCGTCGCGCATCCGCCACATGTCCACCAGTGTGGTGCCGTGCCGGTCGGAGATCTCCCGGACCCACTCGTTGAAGATCGCCATCCGTCCCCGTACGGCGGCATAGATCCCGGAGCCGCCCGGGTCGAAGATCGTGAACAGCACCACCCGGGCACCGCTGGCCGAGAGCCGGCCGACCGCGTCGTCGTACGTCGTGGCGAGGGTGTCCAGGTCGACGCGCGGTCGCAGCACGTCGTTGGCACCGGCGTGGATGGTGATCAGGTCGGGCTGCAGCGCCAGCGCGGGTTCGACCTGCTCGGCGACGATCGGACCGAGCTTGCGGCCGCGGATGGCCAGGTTGGCGTAGCCGAAGTCGGGACCCGCGTCGGCGGCCAGGACCTCGGCGACGCGGTCGGCCCAGCCACGCAGGCCGTTGGGACGGGTCGCGTCGGGATCGCCGACGCCTTCGGTGAAGGAGTCGCCCAGGGCGACGTAACGGTGGAACGGCATAGGCCGATGTTACGAGGCGCGATAGCGTGCTCGCGTGCTGCTCTCCGACCGCGACATCCTTGCCGAGATCCAGGCCCAGCGGATCCGGGTGGAACCGTACGAACAGACGATGATCCAGCCGTCGAGCATCGACTTCCGGCTGGACCGGTTCTTCCGGGTCTTCGAGAACCACCGGTACCCGCACATCGACCCGGCCGCCGACCAGTCCGACCTGACCCGCCAGGTCGAGCCGGAGGGTGACGAGCCGTTCATCCTGCACCCGGGAGAGTTCGTCCTCGGGTCGACGTACGAGGTGGTGACCCTCCCTGACGACGTCGCCGCCCGGGTCGAGGGCAAGTCCTCACTGGGTCGGCTGGGCCTGCTCACGCACGCCACTGCCGGCTTCGTGGACCCGGGTTTCAGCGGTCACGTGACCCTCGAGCTGGCGAACGTCGCCACGCTGCCTATCAAGCTGTACCCGGGGATGAAGATCGGGCAGCTCTGCTTCTTCCGGCTCTCCTCGCCCGCCGAGCACCCGTACGGCTCGGAGAAGTACGGCTCCCGCTACCAGGGACAGCGCGGGCCGACGCCGTCGAAGTCCTATGCGAACTTCCACCGCACCAAGATCTGAGCGATCACCCGGACGGTGTCTCAGAGCCAGGCGTAGGGGCCGATCCGGCTGAGGCCGAACGCGACGCTCACACGTCCTTGCGGGACTGCTTCGCCTGCCGGGCCCGGCGCTGCCGGGATGCCCGGCGAACTCGTTCGGTGATGATCACGTTCGCCAGCTCGGTGCTGTTGGTGGTCTGCCACATCAGGTTCACTCCTCTCGGTGCTCGGAAGGTTCGTGCTCGAAGAGCTGGGCTCAGGCCTGGACCAGGTGGACGTCGCCGCTGACCGTGCTGGCCCGCAGCTCGACGTACTCCTGGCCGTCGGCCGGCTTGCCGGTGCTCGGCAGCGAGCTCTTGACCGAGCCGGTGACCGTGTTGACGTCGGTCCACACCGGCGTACCGGCGGCGATGCCGACCCGGACGTCGCCGGAGACGTTCTTGGCGGTGACCTTGCCGCGGGCTGCGTTGCCGATCGTGAGGTCGCCCGAGGCGGTGGTCAGGGTGACGTCTGCTTCGGAACGCTTGACCTGGAGGTCGCCGGAACCGGTCTTGATCACGGTACGGCCGTGGATCAGGCCGAGGACGACGTCGCCGGAGCCCGTCGAGATCCCCGCCCGGCCGCGAAGATCGCCCAGGTCGATGTCGCCCGAACCGCTCTTGATCCGGACCTCGCCACCGAACTCGTGCCCCTTGATGTCGCCCGAACCGCTCTCGATCACGGTCGGACCGTTGACGCGGTCGATCTCGATGTCGCCCGAGCCGGTCTTCAGCGCGACCATGCCCAGCGAGCCGGTGGTGGCGGTGTCGGCCGAGCCCGTCTTGGTGACCAGGTCGCTTCCGGTGGGGATCGTGACCTCGACCTCGTGGGAGTCGCCACGACCGAAGAAGCGTCCGTGCGGAGCCAGGATCGAGAGGTTCTTGCCCTCGTGGGTCACGTGGAACTCCGACGCGCGGGGGCCCGAGATGACGACCTCGGCCTCGCCGGTGTCGGTCGTGGTGGTGCGCAGGTGCCCGGAGCCCAGCTCGACGTAGAGCCGGACGGGGTCGGGGGTGCTGAACGTCTGCTTCATGGTGATCTCCTTCGAGGGTGTGCGGTCAGACCCAGCCGGTCATGCGCTTCGAGCCACGGGCCTTGCCGGCACCGAAGCTGTCGAACGGGACGCTGGAGAGGTCGATGTCGATGTTGATCCCGCCCTCCCGGGTGGCGGCGCGGAGCACGTTGACGATCCAGGTGTTCAGCGAGCTGCCGTGCTTGGCAGCGAGCTCCTCGGCGCGGGACTTGACGCCCTCCGGCAACCGCAGGGTGATCCGGGCGGTGGCGGCGTCGGACTCGTCCTCGGCGTCGGGGCCGACGTCCGACGGAACGGTCTCGGTCTGCTCGGGGATCGGGTGCGCGACGACGAACTCGAGCTCACGCCCGACCAACCGGACGTCGACCGAACCGGAGCGCATCTCGGTGGTGATCTCGGCAGCGGCCTGGGAGAGCGCTTCCATCATCGCGAGCCGCATGCTCGGGTCCAGCGCCAGTGCCAACCGCTCTGCGGCGGCCCGGATCTGCTCGTCGCCGGCGGCGGCGCTCTGCGTCAGGTCCTGACGGAGGCGTTCGACGTACGGGGTGATGTCCATGTGCACCACAATGACATCATCGTGGTGTCATGTCAACATCAAAGTGATGTCACACGCGCGGGACCTACTCGATGACCTCGGGGATCGTGAGCTCCGAGGGGTACCGGGCAGACTCGTGGAGGGTGATCAGGGTCAGGCTCGTCAGCAGGTCCGGGAGGATCGGCGCCAGGTGCGGGATGTCGAAGGCCTGGACGGCGATCCGCAGCCGGTGCCCCGGCAGGATCTTCGCGCCGGTCGGGAAGATCTCGACGTCCACCGGCTCAACGGCTCCCTTCGGCAGCAGCGTCTTCGACGCCTGCGTGAACGGGTGGTAGGGCTGGAGCAGCTGCCCGTCGAGGTAGCGCGACCTCGAGGTGATCAACGCACGCTGGCTGATGACCTGCCAGCCGCCGGTCAGTCGGGAGACGGTCCCGTCAGGAGCCTCGTCCTCGACTGCCACCGAGAGCATCCCGTCGCCGCTGGTGCTGGAGACGTAGAGGTGCGCGTTGATCGGTCCCTGGAGGGTGATCGGGCTGGTGACCGGATGCGTCCGGAAGACCACGCCGGACTTGTCGTTGAACTTGTTGTTGGTGCTGCACGGGCTCTTGCCCGGCAGCGAGCTGAGCAGCCCCGCGGTCCACTGGTCGGCGGACCGGGTGCACAGGCCCGAGACCGGGATCGGCAGGACGCCCGCGGTGCCGGGCGTGACGGCCCCGGTGGTCAGGTCGCCGTCGGTCGAGCCGGTCTTCGACGAGCTCGACAGCCGGTAGCTGACGGCCTTGCGGTCACCCACCCAGGACTGCGAGGCCTTCCAGGCGCCCGTGCCCTGCTCGTAGTACGTGATCGGGGCGATGTCGCTGTTCAGCGACGGGTCCGGGATCCCCTTGACGTAGTGGTCGAACCAGCGCAGCTTCAGCTCGTTCAGCGAACCGAGCCCGGCCTTGCCGATATCGGTCCCGGCCGAGGCCTGCAGGTGGGTCCACGGGCCGATGATCATCTTGGTCGGGATGCCGCGCTTCTGCAGGTTCTCGAACAGCAGCGGGGTGCCGCGCTGAAAGAGGTCGTACTCACCGCTGATGAAGAAGGTCGGTACGTCGACCTTGTCCACGACGTTGATCGGCGAACGCTGGGCGTAGAAGGGGCCGTCGTACGCCGGCTCCTGGCCGGCGAACGCCTTGAGGAGCAGCGGGACCGTGAAGTTGCCGGCACCGATCAGGTGCTGCGCGAGCGCACCCACCGCGCTGAGGTCCTTCGGCGGGGTGGCCGGCGGGACCAGGCTGGTGGCGGTCACCAGGCCGAGCCAGAGCGGGATGAAGCCGGCATCGATCTCGCCGCCCGACGCGACGACGTCACGGTAGACATCGGCTCCTGGCACCTGCGGGAAGATCGCCTTCAGGCCCGCGGGGCGCCCCGCTGCGGCGAAGATCTGGGCGATGCCCATGTACGACGGGCCGTCCATCGCGGTGCTGCCGTTGCTCCAGCTCTGGACGTGCGCCCAGGACATCACCTCGCTGAAGTCCTTGTCCTCGCGGGTGCAGAACGCGCACCACTCTCCGTCCGACGTACCGGTTCCGCGGGCGTCGACGGTCAGCTGGGCGTACCCACGCTCGACCAGGTACCTCGGGTCCCCGCCGGCCAGGCCGCCGATGTACTGCTGGACGCCCTTGTTGTACGCCGTGATCGTCGCGATCACCGGGAACTTCGCGTTGATCGCCTTGCCGGACGCGTCGGCCGGAAGGATGACGTCGCCGCGCAGCACCACGCCGTCGTCCATGGTGATCGGCAGGTTCGAGAGGGTGACGGTCTTCGGGTAGGTCGCCGCGCGCGGCGCCCAGGAAGACTTGCCGACAGCGCGTGACTGGACGGACTTCGCCGCCGATGTGGCGCGTGCCGCAGCCCGCTCAGCCGACCGTCCAGCCGTCCCCGCTGCACTCTTCGCCGAGCTGCCCCGGGCATTCGCCACGGCACTGTGGTGTGCCTGGTCCGGCGATGCCGTGTGGGTGGCCGCGGCGAAGGCGGCAACGGTGCCGGCGGTCAGGGTGATGGTGGCAACCGTGGCGGCGGTCAGCCGGGTGAGCGTGCGCATCTGGTGGGTCCTTCCGGGGATTCACGGGGTCAACGCCCGCTGCCCCCGCAAAGTTACGCAGCTGTAGTAAATCGCGTGAGGCAACCGGGAGGCTGTTGATCAGAGGTCGAAGAGCGAACCAGCCTCGTTGATCTTCGCATCGGTCTTCGGCTGGTTCGCCTCGCCCGAGCTCGCCGGCTTCTCCGCGGCCGGGGCCTCGGGCTCGGCCGCGGACTCGGGCTCGGCCTCGGCCTCGGGCTCGGCCTGGGGCTCGG
>JAOPXD010000107.1 GCA_025965315.1 Marmoricola sp. | reverse complement strand
GACCGGGATGATCGTGCCGAAGTACTCCCGGAAGAGCTCCTCGTGCTCGCGCAGCGCGGTATCGGTGTCGACGAAGATGACGCCCTGCTCCTCGAGGTCCTCGCGGATCGAGTGGTAGACGACCTCGGACTCGTACTGGGCTGCGACGCCGGAGACCAGGCGCTGCTTCTCCGCCTCCGGGATGCCGAGCTTGTCGTAGGTGTTCTTGATGTCCTCGGGCAGGTCGTCCCAGGTCGCGGCCTGCTTCTCGCTGGACCGCACGAAGTACTTGATGTTGTCGAAGTCGATCGTCTCCAGCTCACCGCCCCAGGTGGGCATCGGCTTGCGGTGGAAGAGCTTGAGGCCCTTCATGCGCATGTCGAGCATCCAGGCGGGCTCGCTCTTCTTCGAGGAGATGTCGCGGACGACCTCTTCGCTCAGGCCACGCTTGGCGGTCGCGCCCGCAGCGTCGGAGTCGGACCAGCCGAACTCGTAGCGACCGATGCCCTTCAGCTCCGGGTTCAGCTCTTCGATGCTCGTCATGGCGTGACTCCTCTTGTTGAGACGCTGGTGGTCGACGTGCTGGGGATGCAGGTGGTGCAGACACCGTCGCCGTGGGCGATGGTGGCGAGGCGTTGTACGTGCGTGTCGAGGACCCGGCTGATCGCCTCGGTCTCGGCCTCGCACAGCTGCGGGAACTCGTGGGCGACGTGGGAGACCGGGCAGTGCTGCTGGCAGAGCTGCTCGCCCATCGGCAGGTCCCGCGCGGTGGCGGAGTACCCCTCCCCGGTGAAGATCGCGGCGAGGGCCTGGGCCGGCGAGAAACCCGGGTTGGCCGCCATCACCCCGGCGAAATCCTTCTCGATGAACGCCACCCGGCGCTCGGCGAACGCCTTGACGGCTGCGTCGCCCCCGGTCTCGGCGAGGAAGCGGATCGCCTGCAGAGCGAGGTCGTCGTACTGCTGGTCGAAATGGTCGCGTCCGGCCTCGGTGAGGGCGAAGGCCTTGGCCGGTCGCCCACGTCCACGTGCGCTGGCGGTGCGGGGCTCCCGGGTCTCCACGGCGCCGTCGACCACCAGGTGGTCGAGGTGCCGGCGTACCGCTGCCGGGGTCAGGGCGAGCCGCTGCGCGAGGGCTGCCGCGGTGGAGGGACCGTTCTCCAGGATCGACCTGACGACGCGCTCACGCGTCGGCTCGTCGCTCGCCTGGTCGATTTCCACAACAACAGTGTGCCCTTAATGATTTGCCCGTTTCAAATAAGGGTCACCTAACCCCTGACCTGCACGTTTGTAAGGGTGGCCTAACTTCGAACGACCCGAATTTCACCCCCTCAGCCAGGTCTCAGGCCCGGACGCCTAGAATCCGCGGGTGCCTACCTCTCCCGCTGTCGAGGTCGCCGGCCTGGTGATGAGGTACGGCGACAAGACCGCCGTCGACGCCCTGGACCTCCGGGTCGAGCGGAACACGATCACCGCCGTCCTCGGCCCCAACGGAGCCGGCAAGACGACCACCCTGGAGACCTGTGAGGGCTACCGCCGCCCGCAGGCCGGCACCGTCCGGGTGCTGGGGCTGGACCCGATCAAGGACCGCCGCGACCTGCTCCCCCGCATCGGCGTCATGCTGCAGGGCTCCGGCGCCTGGTCGGGCGCCCGGGCGATGGAGATGCTTAATCACATCGCGAAGCTCCACGCGCACCCGCTCGACACCGCCATGCTCGCCGATCGGCTCGGCCTGCACGACTGCGGCAAGACGCCGTACCGACGGCTCTCGGGCGGTCAGCAGCAGCGGCTCGGACTCGCGATGGCCGTCGTGGGTCGCCCGGAGGTCGTCTTCGTCGACGAGCCCACCGCCGGGATGGACCCGTTGGCCCGCCGTACGACGTGGGAGCTGCTCACCGAGCTCCGCGACGACGGCGTCACCGTGGTGCTGACGACCCACTACATGGACGAGGCAGAGCGTCTCGCCGACCACATCCACATCATCGACCACGGCCAGATGATTGCCTCCGGTACGCCGCTCGAGCTGACCCGCGGCGGCACTGCGACGATCCGGCTCGTGGTCACCAAGCCGTTCCCCGACGGTGCCCCGGCGAGCCTGCAGGCCGCGCTCGGACCGCAGGTCGAGGTCACTCCGATCAGCGATGTCAGCCTCCTGGTCACCGGGCCGGCCGACCACACCACGTTGGCCACGGTCGCCCGCTGGTGCGAGGAGCAGGGCGTCCTGCCCGAGTCCCTGAACCTCGGCCAACGCAACCTCGAGGACGTCTTCCTCGAGATCACCGGACGGGAGCTCGAGGCATGAGCGGCACCTTCACCCCCATGCCGGGCAGCGCGCCGCTGCTGCGCCAGGTCGCGGCCCAGTCGGTGATGGAGGCCAGGCTGATGCTCCGCAACGGCGAGCAGCTCCTGCTCGCCGTGGTCATCCCGGTCATCGTGCTCGTCGGCGGCGTCGAAGCGGCCAAGCACGTCGACTTCGGGCTCGACCAGCGCCCGATCGACGCGCTCACCCCCGGTGTCCTGGCGCTGGCCGTGATGTCGACCGCCTTCACCTCGCTCGCGATCGCCACCGGATTCGAGCGCCGGTACGGCGTGATCAAGCGTCTTGGTGCGTCCCCGCTGCCCCGCTTCGGTCTGCTGGCAGGCAAGATCGGCGCGCTCTTCATGGTCGAGCTCTTCCAGGTCGCCGTACTGAGCGCCGTGGCGTTCGCGATGGGCTGGGACCCCCACGCCGGCTTCGAGACCGTCCTGCTCGGGCTGGAGGCCCTGCTGCTGGGCACGGCAGCCTTCGCCTCCCTGGGCCTGCTCGTCGCCGGTGTCCTGCGCGCCGAAGCGACCCTGGCCGCGGCCAACCTGATCTACCTGCTCCTGATGGCGGGGGGAGCCGTCGTGCTGCCGGCCTCGGCGTACGGCGGCGCGGAGCACGTGCTGCCCTGGCTTCCCTCCGGAGCTCTCGGCGAGGCCATGCGCGGTGCACTCATCCACGGCGACTGCTACGGCCAGCAGCAGGTGATCCTGCTCGGCTGGGCCGTGCTCGGCACCGTCCTCACCGCGCGGTCGTTCCGGTGGGAGTGATGGAGCGGGTCGACCTGACCCGCCGGCTCCCCCAGCTGGCGTGGGCCAGCGTCGTGGCCAACGTCGTGATCGTCGTCAGCGGCGGCGCCGTACGCCTGACCGGTTCAGGGCTTGGGTGCCCGACCTGGCCCCGGTGCACCGACGAGGGCTTCACCCCGCACAACTCGCTCTCGATGCACTCAGCGATCGAGTTCGGCAACCGGATGCTCACCTTCGTGCTGGTGGCGATCGCGGTTGCCACCTTCGTAGCGGCGTACCAGTCCGGCCGGCGCGAGCTGAAGCGCCTGGCCCTGGTCCTCGCGCTCGGCATCCCGGCACAGGCCATCATCGGCGGCATCTCGGTGCTCACCGACCTGAACCCCTGGGTGGTCTCCTTCCACCTGCTCTGCTCGATGGCGATGATCGGGCTGGCGGTCGTGTTCCTCCGCCTGGTCGGGCGCGACGGCCCGCTTGCCCCAGCGACGGCCGGCAAGCCGGTCACCGCCCTGGCCTGGAGCATGTTCGCCGCCGGCTGGGCGCTCCTGTACGTCGGCACGGTCGTCACCGGAGCCGGACCGCACGCAGGTGACGAGAAGGCGCCGCGCAACGGGCTCGACACCCTCCAGCTCTCCCAGCTCCACGCCGACCTGGTGTTCCTCTTCGTCGGGCTCACGATCGGTCTGATCTTCGTCCTCTCCGCCACGGGCGCGAGCCAGGAGGCCCGGGAAGCAGCAAGAATGCTGCTGGTGGTCGAGCTCGCCCAGGGCGCGATCGGATTCATCCAGTACTTCACCGACCTGCCGGTGGTGCTGGTCGGGCTGCACATGCTCGGCGCAGCCGTGGTGTCGGCCACCATGACCTGGACGGTGCTGGCGACACGGGAGGCCTGATGGCGACCACGAACGACGGACACCTCGTGTACGACGCCGACTGTGGCTTCTGCACGACCTCCGCGCACTGGCTCGACCCCGCCCCGATCGCCTGGCACACCCTCGACCTGGACGCCGTCCAGGTGACCTCGACCGAGGCAGCGGCGAACGCCGGGTGGCTGGTCGACGGCAAGGTCACCGCCCTCGGTGCCGACGCGATCATCCGAGCGCTCCGGGCCAAGCGCGGTGGTGCCGGCCTGGTCGGGCTGGCGCTCGCCACCCCGGGCCTGCGCGGGCTGGCCCACCTCGTCTACCCGAGGATCGCGGCGAACCGGCACCGGATGCCCGGCGGCACCGCGGCCTGCGCGATCCAGCCGCCTACGAAGGGGACACCGTGACCAGCACCGCCGTGCCTTGGAAGCTCCCGTTGAACGGGCGCGACCCTGACGAGGAGCACCGGGCCTCGACGCCGCTCGAGCTGCTCTTCGACCTGAGCTTCGTCGTCGCGGTCGCCGCGGCGGCCGCGGCCCTGCACCACGACCTCTCCTCCGGGGACTTCTCCGGCCTGGTCGGATACGCGATGACGTTCTTCGCGATCTGGTGGGCCTGGCTCAACTACTCCTGGTTCGCGAGCGCCTACGACACCGGGGACGTGGTCTTCAGGCTGACCACCTTCGTGATCCTGGCGGGCGTGCTGGTGCTCGCGGCCGGCATCCCGTTCGTGATCCGTGACGAGCCGGATTTCACCATCGTGGTGATCGGGTACTTGATCATGCGGGCGGCCCTGGTACCGATGTGGCTGAGGGTGGCGCGCGACGACCCACGGGTCCGCGACGTCGCACTGCGCTACGCCGCCGGGGTGACCCTGGTCCAGGTCCTCTGGGTGGGCCGGCTGTGGGTGCACGGCGACGCGCTCTCACTGATCACGTTCGTCCTGCTCGCGTTTGCCGAGCTGGCGATCCCGTACGTCGCGGAGAACACCGGCGGCGCATCGACCCCGTGGCACGTCGAGCACATCGTCGAGCGGTTCGAGCTGTTCACCATCATCGTGCTCGGCGAGGTCATCCTGGCCACCACCCAGGCGATCTCGGCGACCCTGGACGGCCACGGCATCTCCGCCGACCTGTCCATGGTGATCGCCGGTGGGCTCCTGCTGGTCCTCTCCCTGTGGTGGGTGTACTTCAAGCGCCCACTAGTCGAGTGCATCCGCGGCCGCAACGGGTTCTTCTTCGGCTACGCGCACTACTTCCTCCTCGGCGCCGTGGCCGCGGTCGGTGCATCGCTCGCCGCGAGCGTCGACCTGGTCCAGCACGTGGGGCACGGGCTGGGGTACCGGGAAGCGGCGCTCTGCGTCGCTGCCGCGGTGACGGTCTACCTCGTGTCCCTGGGGGCGATCCACGCCTTCGGTAGCGGGGACCTGCGCACGCTGGTGCCGCCGGTCGTCGTGAGCACGCTGACCGTGGTGGCCGCGGTCCTCGCCACCGAGGAGTTCCCGCACCACGTCGGACCTGCGATCCTCGCGATCGGAGTGGTGTGCACCGGAGCGGTGGTCGACCACCAGGTGCGGGCCGGTCGGAGCCGGCAGCCGTGGGTACGGCCGGTCTAGCGTCCGGCGCCCGAGGTCAGCAACGGGTCGAGCGCGACGGCGACGAAGAGCAGCGACAGGTACAGGTTCGACCAGTGGAAGAGCCTCATCGGCTTGATCACCGCCAGCTCGTTGCTGTTCCTGGCCCGGTGGTACATCAGGTGCGCCTCGACGAGGAACATCAGGCCCAGCACCGTAGCGGCGATCGGATAGACGATCCCGGTGTCGGCAACGGGCCAGAGCAACAGCGAGACCGCCACCATCACCCACGAGTAGGCGACGATCTGTAGCGCGACCTGGCGGCCGGTACGCAGCACCGGGAGCATCGGGACGTCGACCGAGGCGTAGTCCTCGCGGTAGCGCATCGCCAGGGCCCAGGTGTGCGGAGGGGTCCAGAAGAACACAACGGCGAACAGGACGACCGGCGCCCAGGCGAGCTCGTTGGTGACGGCGGTCCAACCGATCAGGGCCGGGAAGCAGCCGGCCAACCCGCCCCACACGATGTTCTGCGTCGTACGACGCTTGAGCAGCATCGTGTAGACGAACAGGTAGAAGGCCGATGCGGCCAGAGCCAGCCCGGCAGAGAGCCAGTTCACGAAGAAGCCGAGCACCAGCGTCGAGATGACTGCGAGCACGATGCCGAACACGAAGGCCGAGCGCGGCGACACCATGTGCCGCGGCAGTGCCCGGCGCCGGGTGCGACGCATCTGCTCGTCGATGTCGCGGTCGTAGACGCAGTTGAGAGCGTTCGCGCTGCCCGCGGACAACGTGCCGCCCAGGACTGTCGCGATCACCAGGCCGAGTGACGGCACGCCCTTGTGCGCGAAGAACATCACGGGGACCGTCGTGAGCAGGAGGAGCTCGATGACCCGCGGTTTTGTCAGCCCGACGTACGCGGCGACGACATCCCGGAGGGTCGCTCCTTCCGGGGCCTGTCCCGTCAGGGACACCTCGGAGTCGAGCGCGGTCACGCAGGCCTCGCCTTCATGGAGCAGTGCGAACAGGGAAACTCGGGGAACCAGCTGCCCGGTTCTCGCCAGAGTCTATCTGTGCCGGTTCGCTACGCGACATTCGGCGTGGGTAGGCTCGTACCTATGAGCAACGCGCGCACTCCGCTGGAATGGACCGAACTCGACCAGCGAGCGGTGGACACCGCCCGCGCCCTCGCGATGGACGCGGTGCAAAAGGTAGGAAACGGGCACCCCGGTACGGCGATGAGCCTCGCTCCAGTGGCCTACCTGCTCTTCCAGAAGCGGATGCGGCACGCCCCGGCGAACCCGACCTGGCCCAATCGCGACCGGTTCGTCCTGTCCTGCGGTCACTCCTCGATCACCCTGTACACGCAGCTCTACCTCGGCGGCTTCGGTCTCGAGCTCGACGACCTCAAGGCACTGCGCACCTGGGGCAGCCGTACGCCGGGTCACCCCGAGCACGGCCACACCGCCGGTGTCGAGACCACGACCGGGCCGCTCGGCCAGGGCGTCGCCAACGCTGTCGGGATGGCGCTCGCCGCCCGCCGCGAGAAGGGCCTCTTCGACCCCGAGAGCAGCCAGGGGGTCGACGGACCGTTCGACCACCACGTCTACGCCATCTGTTCCGACGGCGACCTCGAGGAGGGCGTCAGCGCCGAGGCCTCCTCGATCGCGGGCCACCAGCAGCTCGGGAACCTGACCCTGATCTACGACGCCAACCGGATCAGCATCGAGGGCGACACCCAGATCGCGTTCACCGAGGACGTCGCCAAGCGCTACGAGGCCTACGGCTGGCACGTCCAGACGGTCGACTGGACCAAGGACGGCAACCACGCGGACGGCGCCGGTTACCACGAGGACGTTCCGGCCCTGTGGGACGCGCTGAACGCCGCCGAGGACACGGCCGACAAGCCGAGCCTGATCGTGCTGAACACGATCATCGCCTGGCCGGCCCCGAAGGCGCAGAACACCGAGGCCTCGCACGGCTCCGCCCTCGGCGCCGAGGAGATCGCCGCCACGAAGACAGTGATGGGCTTCGACCCCGACCTCACCTTCAACGTCCCCGAGGACGTCATCGAGCACACCCGGAGCCTGGTCTCCCGCGGCACGAGCGAGGTTGCCGCTTGGGACGAGCAGTTCGCTACCTGGGCCTCCGACCAGCCCGAGCGGGCTGCCCTCTTCGCGCGCATGCAGACCCGTTCCCTCCCGGACGGCTGGGACGCGGACCTGCCGACGTACGAGGCTGGCGCCAAGGGCGTCGCCACCCGCGTCGCCTCGGGAGAGATCATCAACGCCCTCGCGGCCCAGCTCCCGGAGTTCTGGGGCGGCTCAGCCGACCTGGCCGGCTCGAACAACACCACGATCAAGGGCTCGCCCAGTGTGACCCCGGGCGAGTGGCAGACGCCGCACTGGAGCGGCAACCCGTTCGGCCGGGTGCTGCACTTCGGCATCCGTGAGCACGCCATGGGTTCGCTCATGAACGGGATCGCCCTGCACGGCGGCACCCGGGTCTTCGGCGGCACCTTCATGGTGTTCTCCGACTACATGCGTCCCGCGGTTCGTCTCGCGGCTCTGATGAAGCTTCCGACCACCTACGTCTGGACCCACGACTCGATCGGTCTTGGCGAGGACGGCCCGACCCACCAGCCGGTCGAGCACCTCGCCGCGCTACGAGCGATCCCCGGCCTGGACGTCATCCGCCCTGCTGACGGCAACGAGACCACCGAGGCGTGGAAGGCGGTCATGCGCAACACCGACCGCCCCTCTGCCCTGATTCTGACCCGCCAGAACGTCCCGACGTTCCCGCGCGGCGAGAACGGGTACAGCACCGCGGACGGCGTGGCCAAGGGGGGCTACGTGCTCCTCGACACCGAAGGGACGCCGGACGTGATCCTGATCGGCACCGGGTCCGAGGTCCAGCTTGCCGTCAACGCCCGCGAGCAGCTGGCCGCCAAGGGCATCAACGCCCGGGTCGTCTCGCTGCCGTGCCGCGAGTGGTTCGACGCCCAGGACAAGTCCTACCGCGACTCGGTCCTGCTGCCGGCCGTGAAGGCTCGGGTCAGCGTCGAGGCCGGTATCGCCCAGGGCTGGCGCGACCTGGTCGGCGACCACGGCCGCAGCGTCTCGCTGGAGCACTTCGGGGGTTCCGCCGACTTCGACACCCTCTACCGGGAGTTCGGCATCACGGCGGAAGCCGTGACGCTGGCTGCGGAGGAGAGCGTGCGGTCGCTGGAGGCCATCAACCGCTAGTCCACAACAGGAAGGCATCACCATGTCTGATCGTCTCAAGCAGCTCTCCGAAGCCGGTGTGTCCATCTGGCTCGACGACCTGTCCCGCGAACGCCTCGAGACCGGCAACCTCGCTGACCTGGTGAAGACCTCGTCCGTCGTGGGCGTCACCACCAACCCCTCGATCTTCGCCGGCGCCCTGGCCAACGGCGAGCGGTACGACGCCCAGGTCCGTGAGCTCGCGGCCACCGGTGCCGACGTGGAGGAGACCGTCTTCGGGTTGACCACCACCGACGTCCGGAACGCCTGCGACGTCCTGCGTGAGGTGTTCGACGCGACCGACGGCATCGACGGCCGGGTCTCCATCGAGGTCTCCCCCGGGCTTGCGCACGACACCGACGCCACCGTCGCGGAGGCGGCAAAGCTCTGGGAGGCCGTCGACCGGCCCAACCTGCTCATCAAGATCCCCGGCACCCCCGAAGGCTGCCCGGCGATCACGGCGACGCTCGCTGCCGGGATCAGCGTGAACGTGACCCTGATCTTCGGGCTCGACCAGTACGCCCAGGTGATGGAGGCGTACGTCGCCGGCATCGAGCAGGCTCAGGGCAACGGGCACGACCTGAGCACGATCCACTCGGTGGCGTCGTTCTTCGTCAGCCGGGTCGACTCCGAGATCGACGCCCGCCTGGACGCGGCTGGCGCCGACGCCTCGCTGAAGGGCCGGGCCGGTGTCGCGAACGCACGGCTGGCCTACGAGGCCTTCGAGTCGTTCTTCAGCACCGACCGCTGGACCTCGCTGGAGGGCTCCGGCGCCAACAAGCAGCGCCCGCTGTGGGCATCGACCGGCGTCAAGAACCCCGAGTACGACGACACCATGTACGTCATCGACCTGGTCGTCGAGGAAACCGTGAACACGATGCCCGAGAAGACACTCCAGGCTGTCGCCGACCACGGCGTCGTCCGAGGCGACCGGGTGCGACCCTTCTACGCCGAGGCCCACGACACCATGGATGCCCTGGCGGCAGCAGGTATCGACTACGACGACGTCATCGCCGTCCTGATCTCCGAGGGCGTCGAGAAGTTCGTCACCGCCTGGTCCGAGCTCTTGGAGACTGTCGGGGCGAGCCTGGAGCAGGCTCGGGTATGACCGGTCCGGTCGATCCCACGAAGACCGGATCCTGGACGAGGCTGGCCGGGATCGCCGACGGGTTCGAACCGGACCTGCGCGCCTGGTTCGCGCAGGATCCAGGTCGCGCTCAGCGCTACGCCTTCGACGCCGCCGAACTGTACGTCGACCTGTCCAAGGGGCTGGTCACCGACGAGCTCCTCGAGGTCCTGCTCGGTCTGGCGGACGAGGTCGGTCTGGTCGAGCGGCGGGACGCGATGTTCCGGGGCGACCGGATCAACGGCACCGAGAACCGGCCGGTCCTGCACACTGCTCTGCGCCTTCCGGCTGACGCCGTACTGGAGGTCGATGGCCACGACGTGGTCGCCGGCGTGCACGAGGTGCTCGACCGGATGTACGCCTTCGCGGAGCGGGTCCGTACCGGAGAGTGGACCGGAGTCACCGGCAAACCGATCACCACCGTCGTCAACATCGGGATCGGCGGCTCCGACCTCGGACCGGTGATGGCGTACGAAGCCCTCAAGCCGTACGTCCAGGACGGCCTGGAGTGCCGGTTCATCAGCAACATCGACCCGACCGACTGCGCCACCAAGCTCGCCGGTCTCGATCCCGCCACCACCCTGTTCATCGTGGCCAGCAAGACCTTCGGCACCCTGGAGACGCTCACCAACGCCCGGCTCTGCCGGAGCTGGCTCCTGGCGGGTCTCGACGCCGTCTCCCCGGGGCTCGGGGACGGTGCAGTAGCCAAGCACTTCGTCGCCGTCTCCACTGCCCTCGACAAGGTCGCAGACTTCGGGATCGACCCGGCGAACGCCTTCGGGTTCTGGGACTGGGTGGGCGGTCGGTACTCGGTCGACTCGGCCATCGGAACCTCGCTGGTCATCGCCATCGGGCCAGAGCGGTTCGGAGAGTTCCTCTCCGGGCTGCATGCGATGGACGACCACTTCCACACGACGGAGCTGAGCCGCAACGTCCCGGTCCTGATGGGCCTGCTCAACGTCTGGTACACCAACTTCCTCGGCGCTGGCACGCACGCGGTGCTCCCGTACTCGCAGCTGCTGCACCGGTTCCCGGCGTACCTGCAACAGCTGACGATGGAGTCCAACGGCAAGGGCGTCCGCTGGGACGGCACCCCGGTGGACAACGACACCGGCGAGATCTTCTGGGGTGAGCCCGGTACCAACGGTCAGCATGCCTTCTACCAGCTGATCCACCAGGGCACCCGGCTGATCCCGGCCGACTTCATCGCGTTCGCCAACCCGGCGTACCCGCTGAAGGACGGCGAGACCGACGTCCACGAGCTGTTCCTCGCCAACTTCTTCGCCCAGACGCGGGCACTGGCCCTGGGCAAGACCGCGGACGAGGTGCGCGCAGAGGGCACCGCCGAGGCAATCGTCCCGGCCCGGGTCTTCGGGGGTAACCGACCGACCGCCTCGATCATGGCCCCGGCGCTGACCCCCGCTGTGCTCGGTCAGCTGATCGCCCTCTACGAACACATCACCTTCACCCAGGGCGTGGTCTGGGGCATCGACAGCTTCGACCAGTGGGGCGTCGAGCTCGGTAAGCAGCTCGCACTGCAGCTCGGGCCCGCGGTCTCCGGTGACTCTGCTGCCGCCGCCGAGCAGGACACCTCGACCCAGGCCCTGATCGCCTACTACCGGGAGCACCGCGGATGACCGAGACCCCGTACGTCAACCCGCTGCGCGACCCGTCCGACCGACGCCTCCCGCGCATCGCCGGGCCGTGCGGGATGGTGCTCTTCGGCGTCACCGGCGACCTGTCGCGCAAGAAGGTCATGCCGGCGATCTACGACCTCGCCAACCGGGGACTGCTGCCGCCCGGGTTCAGCCTGGTCGGCTTCGCCCGACGCGACTGGGCCGACGAGGACTTCGCCCAGATCGTCCACGACTCGGTGCGCGAGCACTCCAGGACGGAGTTCCGCGAAGAGGTCTGGAACCAGCTCGCCGAGGGTTTCCGGTTCGTGCCCGGAGCCTTCGACGACGACGTCGCCTTCGGCAACCTGCGCCGGACGATCGACGAGCTCGACGAGACCCGGGGCACCCAGGGAAATCACGCGTTCTACATGGCCATCCCGCCGTCGTTCTTCGGGGCTGTCGCGGGGCAGCTCAAGGAACACGGCCTCGCAGAGCCGAAGGAGGGGTCCTGGCGACGCGTGGTGGTGGAGAAGCCGTTCGGCCACGACCTCGAGTCCGCCCGCGAGCTCAACGACATCCTCGGCCAGGTCTTCGACTCCGGCTCGATCTTCCGGATCGACCACTACCTGGGCAAGGAGACGGTCCAGAACATCTTGGCGATGCGGTTCGCGAACAACCTGTTCGAGCCGATCTGGAACGCCAACTACGTCGATCACGTGCAGATCACCATGGCCGAGGACGTCGGTATCGGCGGCCGGGCCGGCTACTACGACGGGGTCGGCGCGGCCCGTGACGTGATCCAGAACCACCTCCTCCAGCTGATGGCCCTGGTCGCCATGGAGGAGCCGCGGTCGTTCGACGCGGAAAGCTTGCGGATCGAGAAGCTCAAGGTGCTGTCCTCGGTCACCCTGCCTCGTCGCCTCGACCTCGCCACCGCCCGCGGCCAGTACGCCGCGGGCTGGGCCGGCGGGGAGAAGGTGATCGGCTTCTGCGAGGAGGACGGGATCGGCGCACGGTCCACCACGGAGACCTACGCGGCGGTCACCCTCAACGTCGAGAACCGACGCTGGGCCGGGGTGCCGTTCTACCTGCGGACCGGCAAGCGGCTGGGCCGCCGTGTCACCGAGGTCGCGGTGGTGCTGAAGAAGGCCCCGCACCAGCCGTTCAGCGCGACCTCCACGGAGTCGCTGGGCCAGAACGCAATCGTGATCCGGGTTCAGCCTGACGAGGGCATGACCATCCGGTTCGGCTCCAAGGTTCCCGGAACAGCGATGGAGATCCGTGACGTGAACATGGACTTCGCGTACGGCGGTTCGTTCACCGAGGCGTCCCCGGAGGCCTACGAACGGTTGATCCTCGATGTACTGCTCGGCGATCCGCCGCTGTTCCCCCGCCACGAGGAGGTCGAGCTGTCGTGGCAGATCCTCGACCCGATCCTGGCGCACTGGGCGAAGAAGGGCCGTCCCGAGGACTACGCGTCCGGCGGGTGGGGACCGGCGTCCGCCGATGCGATGCTGGCCCGCGACGGCCGGACCTGGAGAAGGCCATGACAGAGCTCCTCGACACCAATTCCGCCGCGATCGCCGCCGAATTCGTCCGAGCGCGTACGAAGGCCGGTAGCCCCGCGATGGGCATGGTGATGACCTTGGTGATCGTCGTCGACGAGGACGTCGCCCAGGACTCGCTGAAGGCCGCACGCAAGGCGTCCCGGGAGCACCCGGCACGGGTCCTCGCCGTCATCCTGGGCGACGCCCGCGGTCACGCGGTCGTCAACGCGCAGGTCGGCATCGGCGACGACTGGACCGGCGAGAGCGCCGTCATCCGCCTGAAGGGCGAGGTCGTGAAGCACCCCGAGTCCGTCGTGCTCCCCTTGTTGCTTCCCGACTCCCCCGTGGCTGTCTGGTGGCCCACGGACGCGCCCGCCGACCCGGGCTCCGACCCGCTCGGGTCCCTGGCACAGCGCCGGATCACCGACGCCTCGGCGGCGTCGCGGAACAAGACCAAGGCGATGCAGCTGCAGTGCTCGGCGTACGAGAAGGGGAACACCGACCTGGCGTGGACCCGGATCACGCCGTGGCGTGCGCTGCTCGCAGCAGCCCTGGACCAGCAGCCGCTGAAGGTGCGCGGCGCCAAGGTGACCGCGGAGCGGATCAGCCCGAGCGCCGACCTGCTGCTGGCCTGGCTCAGCGACCGGCTGCACGTCCCCGTGGAGCGCGCGAACTCGTCTGGGCCCGGCATCACCGAGGTGGTCCTGGACACGAAGGACGGAACGATCCGGATCAGCCGATCCGACGGCCGGCTCGCATCGTTCTCCTCGCCCGGTCGCCCGGACCGACCGGTGGCCCTGCGCCGCCGTGCGCTGCCCGACCTGCTGGCCGAGGAGCTCCGGCGCCTCGACGAGGACACCGTCTACCAGGCGACCGCCAAGCGGCTCCTGAAGCTGCGCAAGGACGCCTGATGCGCGACGTGGTCGTCTCTGCTGACCCGGCTGCCGTGGCCGACGCCGTCGCGGAGGCGTTCCTGGAGCGGATCCAGGACGCCCAGGCCCGCGGCGAGGTTCCTCACGTCGTCCTGACGGGCGGCACCGTCGCCCGTCTGGTGCACCTGGCCATCGCGGCTGAGAGCGGCCGGTACGAGGTGGACTGGAACCGGGTGGTGTTCTGGTTCGGTGACGAGCGCTTCGTCCCCCGCGACAGCCCCGACCGGAACGCGGTCCAGGCACGCGCAGACCTGCTGGACCGGGTCGGCGCGACGCGGGTGCACGAGGTTCCGGCCACCGAGGACGTCGCGGACGTCGAGGCGGCGGCCGACCTGTACGCCAGCCTGCTCCGCGGCGAGGGCAGCGGCGAGTTCGATCTGGTGATGCTGGGCATGGGTCCCGACGGCCACGTCGCCTCCCTCTTCCCCCAGTACCTGCAGCTCGACGAGGACGGCATCGCGGTGGCGGTTCACGACTCGCCCAAGCCGCCTCCGGAGCGGGTCAGCCTGACCTTCGCCGCGCTCAACCGCAGCAAGGCGGTCTGGTTCCTGGTCACCGGGGAGGAGAAGGCTGCCGCTGCACAACGGGCGTGGGCCTTCGACGGCACCGTGCAGGAGACCCCGGCACGGGGCATCGCCGGACCGTCGGTCACCTGGTATGTCGACCGGGCAGCCGCCGAGGCACCAGTGAGCTAGTGCCGTCCTACGGGGCACGCAGCCGCGCCCGAGGATGGGTCAGAAGACGACTTCGCCGCTCTTGCGCTTGGTGCGCAGCGTCTGCAGCGCCTCGTCGAGGATGTCCTTGGCCTCCGCCTCGGAGCGACGCTCCTTCACGTAGGCCAGGTGCGTCTTGTAGGGCTCGACCTTCTTCGGCGGCGGCGGGTTGTCGGAGTCGACGCTCGCCGGCAATCCGCACTTGGGGCAGTCCCACGACTCGGGGACCTGCGCCTCGACGGCGAACGCGATCAGCGTCCGGTGCTCCTGGGAGCAGAAGTACGTGACGTTCTGCCGGGGTGCGGCCTCGCCGCGCTCGGCCTCGCCCATGGGGCCTGCGCCCACACGGCTGCCACGGATGGCACTACCTCCGCCTGCCATGTCAGTTGCTGGTCTTGAGCAGCAGGCCCAGGCCGATGACGCAGGCGAACCAGACCAGACCGATGCCGATCGTGATCCGGTCGAGGTTGCGCTCCGCGACCGACGAGCCACCGAGGCCGCTGGAGACGCCACCGCCGAACATGTCGGACAGGCCGCCGCCGCGTCCCTTGTGCAGGAGCACGAGGACGATCATGAGGAGGCTCGAGATGACGAGCAGGATCTGGAAGACGGTGATCACGGCGCAAATCCTAACGGACGAGTAGGTCGTTCAGTGCTTCAGGGAGGGAACTCAGAGGACGGGCATGTCGTAGAACCGGCAGATCCCGCCGAATTCGTCGGCCTGGAGACTGGCGCCACCGACCAGGGCGCCGTCCACGTCTGCCTTCTGCATGATGCCGGCGATGTTGTTGGCCTTCACCGAACCGCCGTACAGCACCCGTACGCCGGCAGCGGCGTCGTCGCCGAGCGTCTCGGCGATCCGGGCACGCAGCGCTGCGCAGACCTCCTGAGCGTCCTCGGGAGTGGCGACCTCTCCGGTGCCGATCGCCCAGACCGGCTCGTAGGCGACGACCAGCCCGGCGACCTGCGCGCCGGTGAACCCGGCGAGCGAGCCATCGAGCTGCGCCACGGTGTACGCGACGTGCTCACCGGACTGCCGGATCTCCAGGCCCTCGCCGACGCAGACGATCGGAGTGATCCCCGCTGCCAGCGCCTTGTGGGCCTTCGCATTGACCAGCCCGTCGTCCTCGCCGTGGTACTCGCGCCGCTCGGAGTGCCCGACCACGACGTAGGAGCACCCGAGCTTGGCGAGCATCGCCGCCGAGATCTCGCCGGTGTAGGCCCCGTCGTCGTGGGTGGAGATGTCCTGGGCGCCGTACTTGATGAGCAGCTGCCCGCCGTCGACGGTGGTCTGCACCGAGCGGATGTCGGTGAAGGGCGGCACGACGACAACCTCGACCGCACCGAAGTCGTGCTTCTTGTCCGCCAGGCCGAGGGCTAGCTTCTGGACCAGGTGCACGGCCTCGTGGTGGTTGAGGTTCATCTTCCAGTTGCCCGCCATCAACGGCGTACGGGAACTCTTCGCCATCAGGATCTCATTCCGGTTCGTGGTGTCGGCTTCAACCGACGAGGACGTCGATGCCCGGGAGCTCTTTGCCCTCGAGGTACTCCAGGCTCGCGCCGCCACCGGTGGAGATGTGGCCGAAGGCATCGTCGCTGAACCCCAGCTGACGGACCGCGGCGGCAGAGTCGCCACCGCCGACCACCGACAGCCCGGAGACCTCGGTGAGGGCCTGAGCGACAGCGCGGGTGCCGCCGGCGAACGCCTCGAACTCGAAGACGCCCATCGGTCCGTTCCAGAAAACGGTCTTCGCTCCCCGGATCGCGGCCGCGAATGCGACGCCCGAGTCAGGCCCGATGTCGAGGCCCATCTGGTCGTCCGGGATCGCGTCGGCCGCGACCACGGTCGCCGGAGCGTCTGCGCTGAATGCCGGCGCCACCACGATGTCGGTCGGGAGCAGGATCTGCACCCCGGACTCCTCGGCACGCCGCAGGTACTCGAGGCAGACCGGGATCTGGTCCTTCTCCAGCAGGCTCGAACCGACGCCGTGGCCCTGGGCAGCAAGGAAGGTGAAGACCATCCCACCACCGACGACCAGCGTGTCTGCCTTCTCGAGCAAGTTGTCGATCACGGCCAGCTTGTCGGACACCTTCGACCCACCCAGGACCACCACGTAGGGCCGCTCCGGGGACTCGGTGAGACGGCGCAGCACCTCGATCTCGGCGGAGACCAGTGCACCCATGGCGTGCGGCAGACGCTGTGCGACGTCGTAGACGGACGCCTGCTTGCGGTGTACGACACCGAAACCGTCGCTCACGAACGCGTCGGCCAGCGCAGCGAGCTCGTCCGCGAACGCAGCGCGCTCGGACTCGTCCTTGCTGGTCTCGCCCGGGTTGAACCGGACGTTCTCCAGCAAAGCGACGTCGCCGTCGGCGAGCCCGGCAACCACGGACCGGGCCGAGGCTCCGACCGTGTCAGTGGCGAAAGACACCGGAGCCCCGAGCAGCTCTGCGAGCCGGACTGCGACCGGAGCCAGCGAGTACGCCGGGTCCGGTGCGCCCTTCGGTCGCCCGAGGTGTGCGACCACGACCACCCGTGCTCCCGCCGAGGCGAGTGCCCGCAGGGTGGGCAGGGAAGCCCGAATCCGGCCGTCGTCGGTGATCCGGTCGCCGTCAAGAGGCACGTTCAGGTCCGAGCGGACCAGCACCCGCTTGCCGCGCAGGTCACCCAGAGAGTCGAGACCCGTCATCTCAGAGCGTGGCGCCGACGTGCGTGATCAGGTCGGCGAGGCGGTTGGAGTAGCCCCATTCGTTGTCGTACCAGCCGATGACCTTGACCTGGTTGCCGATGACCTTGGTCAGCGGAGCGTCGAAGATGCAGGACGCAGGGTCGGTGACGATGTCGGAGGACACGATCGGGTCGGTCGAGTACTTGAGGAACTTCCCGTCGGCCGCGGCCTTGACCACGGCGTTGACCTCCTCGACGCTCGTCTCGCGCCCGGCCTCGAAGGTGAGATCGGTGGCAGAGCCGGTCGGGACCGGGACCCGCAGCGCGAAGCCGTCGAGCTTGCCCTTCAGCTCGGGCAGGACAAGGCCGATCGCCTTCGCAGCACCGGTGCCGGTCGGGATGATGTTCAGGGCGGCAGCACGGGCACGGCGCAGATCGCTGTGCACGTTGTCCTGCAGGTTCTGGTCCGCGGTGTAGGCGTGGATCGTGGTCATCAGGCCCTTGACGATGCCGAACTCGTCGTTGAGGGCCTTCGCCATCGGTGCGAGACAGTTCGTCGTGCACGACGCGTTGGAGATGACGTGGTGCGCGGCCGGGTCGTAGAGATCGTGGTTGACCCCCATCACGATGGTGATGTCCTCGTTGGAGGCGGGAGCCGAGATGATGACCTTCTTGGCGCCGGCGTCGAGGTGGGCCTTCGCCTTGGTCGCGTCGGTGAAGAAGCCGGTGGACTCCACGACGATGTCGACACCCTGGTCGCCCCAGGTCAGGGCAGCCGGGTCGCGCTCGGCGGAGACGGTGATCTTCTGGTCGCCGACCAGGATGGTGGAGCCGTCGACCGAGACCTCGGCGTCGAGGCGGCCCAGGATCGAGTCGAACTTCAGCAGGTGGGCCAGAGTGGCCGGGCTCGTCAGGTCGTTGACGCCGACGATCTCGATGTCGGCTCCCGAAGCACGAACAGCTCGGAAGAAGTTACGGCCGATACGGCCGAAGCCGTTGATTCCCACGCGGACAGTCACAGCGATTAACTCCTGGTCGAACGGAAGAACGGGCTCCCTGACCCTATCGCGCTCAGGAATCTCTCAGTAACTCAGCCCTCGTCGGCGAGCATCTCCGGAGTCAGCGACGCCTCCGTGTCGGGGATCCCGAGCTCCTCGGCCTTCTTGTCGGCCATCGCGAGGAGCCGTCGGATCCGGCCCGCGATCGCATCCTTGGTCAGCACCGGGTCGTGCAGCTGTCCGAGCTCCTCGAGCGAGGCCTGCTTGTGCTCAAGCCGCAGGCGGCCGGCGAGCTGGAGGTGGTCGGGGATGTCGGGGCCGAGGATCTCCAGGGCCCGGTCCACCCGTGCACCGGCAGCCACGGCCGCGCGGGCCGAGCGGCGCAGGTTCGCGTCGTCGAAGTTGGCGAGGCGGTTGGCGGTCGCACGGACCTCGCGGCGCATCCGACGCTCCTCCCAGGCCAGCAACGACTCATGCGCGCCGAGACGGGTCAGGAGCTGGCCGATAGCGTCGCCGTCGCGGATGACCACGCGGTCGACGCCGCGCACCTCGCGGGCCTTCGCGGAGATCCCCAGGCGACGGGCGGACCCGACCAGGGCCAGCGCGGCCTCCGGGCCTGGGCAGGTGACCTCGAGGGAGGACGAGCGGCCAGGCTCGGTCAACGAGCCGTGCGCCAGGAAGGCCCCGCGCCAGGCTGCGACCGCGTCGCAGCCCGAACCCGAGACGACCTGCGGCGGCAGCCCGCGCACGGGCCGGTTGCGCTGATCAATCAGGCCGGTCTGGCGGGCCAGGGACTCGCCGTCCTTGGCCACCCGGACGATGTAGTGGGTGCCACGGCGCAGTCCGTTGCTCTTGAGCAGGACTACCTCGGACTCGTGGCCGAACACCTCGTGGATGTCCTTGCGGAGGCGACGAGCGGCCGCGCCCGTGTCCAGCTCTGCCTCGACGACGATTCCCCCGTTGACCAGGTGCAGCGCATCGGCGAACCGGAGCATCGAGGAGACCTCCGACTTCCGGCAGCACGTCTTGGTGACTGCCGTACTGGCCAGCTCCGCTTTCACCTGTGCCGTCATCGCCATGCGCGCCACCTTAGTTCGCTCCGACGACACGCGCATAGGCGCGGGCCAGTTTCTCAGGATCATGCTGTCCCGGGGCCCCTGCCAGCGCGACGTCCTCGAGCACCAGTCGAGCCCCGAGAGCCTCGACCGCGGCGGCGATCCGGTCCGGTACGCCGACGGCGGCCCGGTCTGCCACGACGGTGTGGATGCGCAGCTCGGGGGCGTGCCGCCGCAGGACGTCGAGGTGGTCTTCAGGGGTAAAGCCATCGGTCTCCCCTGGCTGGGCCTCGAGGTTCATCGTGACCACGATGCGGGCCGTCGTACCGGCCAGGGCCTCGCGGAGACCCGGGACGAGGAGGTGTGGGATCACCGAGGAGTACCAGGACCCTGGCCCGAGGACGACCCAGTCCGCGTTCGCGATCGCGCGGACAGCCTCGGGGCAGGCCTGCGGGTCTGCGGGCTCAAGCCGCACGTCGAGCACCTCGCCGGGGGTGGTGGCGACCTCGACCTGTCCGCGCACCAGGGTGACCGCGTCAGGCGCCTCCGGATCGGCCCCGCGCACCTCCGCGGTGATGTCCAGCGGGCTGACCGCCATCGGCAGCACCCGACCGCGCGCGCCGAGCAGGCCGCCTACCCAGTCCAGGCCGGCGACGTGGTCGTCGAGCAGCTCCCAGAGCGCGACGATCAGGAGGTTACCGACGGCGTGACCGTTCATGTCGCCGTCAGACTCGAAACGGTGTTGGAGGACCTTGGCCCACGTCTGGCCCCAGCGGTCGTCACCGCACAAGGCCGCGAGAGCCATCCGCAGGTCCCCCGGCGGCAGGACGCCGAACTCGGCCCGGAGCCGTCCTGAGGAACCGCCGTTGTCGGCGACGGTGACCACTGCTGTCAGGTCGGAGGTGAGGCGTCGCAAGGCAGTCAACGAGGCCGACAGACCATGCCCACCGCCCAGAGCCACCACTGCGGGATCGTCGGACCAGCTCACTCCCGGGCCTTCATTCCCTGCCCAGGTCGCGGTGGGTGGCCTCCGCCTCGGTGCCGAGCGCGCGCAGCCGGGCGGCGATCTCCTCCGACATCGCGACGCTGCGGTGCTTGCCCCCGGTGCAGCCGATCGCCACCGTCATGAAGCGCTTGCCCTCGCGCAAGTAGCCCTCACCGACGGTCTCGATCACCGGCAGGTAGCGCTCCAGGAACTGTTGGGCGTTGTCGCGGTCCTTGACGTAGGAGGCGACCGACGGATCCTGCCCGGTGAGCTCCTTGAGCTCGGGCACCCAGAACGGGTTGGGCAGGAAGCGCATGTCCGCCAGCAGGTCGGCGTCGACCGGGACGCCGTACTTGAACCCGAAGCTGACGACCGTGACCTTCAGGCCCACCCGCTCGGGCGTGCCGTACGCAACGGCGACCTTGTCCTTGAGCTGGTGGACGTTCAAGCGGGTCGTGTCGACGACGACCTCGGCGTCGCCGCGCAGCTGGGTCATCACCTCGCGCTCCCGGTGGATGCCGTCGAGCAGACGGCCACCGTCCTGGAGCGGGTGCGGGCGCCGGGCGGCCTCCTGGCGCCGTACCAGGATGTCGTCGTCGGCCTCGAGGAACAGCAGCGACGTACGTCGGGTGGGCAGGTGCTGGGCGATCTGCTCGCGCAAGGTGTGGAAGGCGGTACCGCCTCGGACGTCGACGACGACGGCGATGGGTTGGGCACGGCCCTTCTTCTCGTCGACCAGGCGGACCACCTCGGTGACGAGCTCCGGCGGCAGGTTGTCGACCACGAAGTAGCCGAGGTCTTCCAGCTCCTTGGCCGCGGTACTGCGGCCGGCGCCGGTCATGCCGGTCACGACGACCAGCTCACCGAGCTCGCCGATCGGCGGGATCTCGCCGGTGTCCTCAAGCTCGGACATGTCAGCCTTCCGTCACTTCGCCGGTCGCGGTGTTCACGGTGACAGTCTTGCCGGAGTCGGACTGCTGCGCGACCGCGCCCACGATCGCTGCGGCCGTGGCTGGTCCGATCCCGGGGACCTCGGCGATCTCCTCCGCGGTGGCAGCACGCAACTTCTTCAGCGAACCGAAGTATCTGATCAGGGTCTTGCGCCGCACCTCACCCAACCCCGGCACGTCGTCGAGCAGGCTCTCGACCATCGACTTCGACCGCCGGGACCGGTGGTGGTTGATCGCGAACCGGTGCGCCTCGTCGCGGATGCGCTGGAGCAGGTAGAGCCCCTCGCTACTGCGCGCCATGATCACCGGATCAGGGTCGGCCGGCAGCCAGACCTCCTCCAACCGCTTGGCCAGCCCGCACACCGGGACGTCGTCGATGCCCAGCTCGTCGAGCGCTCGCTGCGCTGCAGCCACCTGGGGCGGTCCACCGTCGACGACGACCAGACCCGGAACGTAGGAGAATTTCTTCGCCCGTCCGGTCTCCGGATCGACCAGCATCGGCCCGTCGAGATCCGGGGTGTCGAGCCGCTCGTCCAACATCCGCCGGAAGCGCCGGGTGATGACCTCGTGCATCGAGGCGACGTCGTTCTGACCCTCCACCCCCTTGATGAGGAACCGCCGGTACTCGCTCTTGCGGGCCAGCCCGTCCTCGAAGACCACCATGGAGGCCACCACCTCGGTGCCCTGGAGGTTGGAGATGTCGTAGCACTCGATCCGCAGCGGCGCCGTGGGAAGGTCGAGCGCCTTCTGGATCTCCTCCAGCGCCTGGTTGCGGGCGGTCAGGTCGCTGGCCCGCTTCGTCTTGTGCAGCGCCAGGGACTGCGCCGCGTTCTGGGCGACTGTCTCCTGCAGGTTCTTCTTGTCCCCGCGCTGGGGCACCCGGACCGAGACCCGGCTCCCCCGCGCCTCGGACAGCAGCTGCTCGAAGATCCCGACGTCCTCCGGCAGGACCGGGACCAGGATCTCCCGAGGGATCCCGTCACCGTCCTCACCGGCGTACAGCTGGAGAAGGAACTCCCCCACCAGACCCGCGGTGTCGAGGTCCGCGACCCGGTCGGCCACCCAGCCACGCTGACCGCGGATCCGGCCTGCGCGGACGTGGAAGATCTGCACCGCAACCTCCAGCGGATCCTCGACCAGGGCGATCACGTCAGCGTCGGTGCCGTCACCGAACACCACTGCCTGCTTCTCGAGCGCCTTGTTCAGCGCGCCGAGGTCGTCTCGCAGCCGGGCCGCCTTTTCGTAGTCCTGGACCTCGGAGGCCGCGTACATCTCACGCTCGACCCGCTTCACGAACGCGTCGGTCTTCCCGCCGAGGAAGTCGCAGAAGTCCTCGGCGATCTCCCGGTGCTCGACGACATCCACCTTGCCGACGCAGGGAGCCGCACACTTGTCGATGTACCCGAGCAGGCAGGGTCGGCCGATGTGCTCGGAACGCTTGAAGACCCCGTTGCTGCAGGAGCGCATCGGAAAGACCCGCAGCAGCAGGTCGACGGTGTCGCGGATGGCCCAGGCGTGCGAGTACGGACCGAAGTACTTCACACCCTTCTTCTTCGCTCCGCGACCGACCATCACTCGCGGGAACTCCTCGTTCAGGGTGACCGCCAACCATGGGTAGGACTTGTCGTCGCGGTACTTCACGTTGAACCGCGGGTCGTACTCCTTGATCCAGGAGTACTCCAGCTGAAGCGCCTCGACCTCGGTCTCCACGACGGTCCACTCCACGCTCGCCGCGGTGGTCACCATCGTGGCGGTGCGCTGGTGCAGCCCGCCGATGTCCTGGAAGTACGACGACAGCCGCGCGCGCAGGTTCTTCGCCTTGCCGACGTAGACGACCCGCCCGTCCTTGTCACGGAACCGATAGACCCCGGGCCGGGTCGGGATCGAGCCCGGCTTCGGCCTGTACGTCGAGGGATCAGCCACGAGCCGAGGCTACCCGTGAGCGCCGACAGGGATCACGGCACCGATCACAGCGACGCGATCCGGGGCACCACGTTCTCGACCAGGTCGGTGGTCCAGGCAACCGGGTCATCACCGGTCGGTACCAGCGTCACGAGCTCCACACCGAGGTCCGCGTAGGCCTGCATCCGGCGGAGGAAGTCGTCTGCCGACTCCTCGCCCTGCGCCGTCCCGGCGTCGATCACGGTCTTCTCGATGGTGTCGAAGTCGCGGCCGACCGCGTCGCAGTGACCGCGGAGCACGTCGAGCTTGTGGGCGACGACGTCCGCGGACTCGCCGAAGAGGTTGCACGCGTCGGCGTACCGGGCGACCAGGCGGAGCGTCTTCTTCTCACCGCTGCCGCCGATCAGGATCGGGACCCTGCCCCGGACCGGCGCCGGGACGCACACGGTCTCGGCGAGCTCGTAGTGGGCACCCTGGTACGGACCGTCGTTCTCGCTCCACATCTGCTGGCAGATCTGCAAGGTCTCCTCCAGCCGCTCGAAGCGCTCGGACGTCGACGGGAACGGAACTCCGAGGCCGTGGTGCTCACGGTCGTACCAAGCGGCGCCGATGCCGAGCAGTGCGCGGCCGCGGGAGAGCCGGTCCAGCGTGGTCACGGTCTTGGCCAGCAGGCCCGGGTACCGATAGGTCGTCCCGGTGACCAGGAGGCTCAGGCGGACGTTCTCGGTGAGCCCGGCGAGGTAGCCGAGCGTGGTGTAGCCCTCGAGCATCGGCTCGGCCGGGCCGCCCAGGTTCTCCATCTGGAACCAGTGGTCCATCACCGTGACCAGTGAGACGCCCCCCTGATCGGCAACCCTGACCGTCTCGGTCAGCCGATCCTCCAGGGTCGTGGACCAGTTCGGGTGGGTGAAGTTCGCGTAGTGGAGACCAATCTTCATGTCTCCACACTAGATGTCGCTAAAGTCTTGTGGTTTACTCTACTTTCATGAACACCGGTTGCCTCGACGATCGCCTCACCACGTCCCCCGCGGCTGCCTACGCCTACCGGGCAGGCGTCGAGGCACTGAGCCGGGCCGATGCCAAAGCACTGCAGCACTTCGCCCGGGCGCTGGCTCTGGACCCGACCTTCGCGCTCGCCCACGCCGCACTCGCGCTGATGGGCCACGACCACAGCGCACCGGTGGACGTGAAGGTCCGGCTCGCGGCAGCCGTCCAGCACGCACGCCGTTCCACCGAGGCCGAGCAGCTCGAGATCGCTGCGATCGCCGGACACATCAACCGCGACGTCCGCGAGGTCGTCCTCAGTCGTTGATCATGCTCAGCCGTTGATCATGCTCAGCCGCTGACGATCAGCGAGTCGCCCTTCTTCTCCACCGTCTTGGCAGGCAGGGCGACCGTCGCCGGTCCCTGCTCGACCGAGCCGTCGACGATCGAGAACCGGCTGCCGTGGTTGGGGCAGATCATCGCGGTCCCGTCGATCTGGTCGAGCAGCGTTCCCTGGTGGGTGCAGTTGGCGCTGAACGCCTTGAACTCCCCTGCTGTGGGCTGCGTGACCACCAGCGAGCGGTCCGCGAAGATCTTGCCGCCACCAACCGGGATCTCACTGGTCGCAATCGAACCGGCAGGCGCAGACCCGGCGGTGGACCCGGACGAAGCCGTGGCTGCGCCTCCCGACGGCGTTGCCGTGCCGCCGGCGCCACCCGAACCACTGGTGGCGGCGGGCTCGGAGCCCCCTCCGCACGCTGCTACCAGCGGTACGGCGGCACAGGCGGCGAGCCCGCAGATGAGAGTCCTACGACTGATGTCGACCACGAGCCAAACCCTTCTCCCGCGCGGCATCGGCGTCTGCCACGTCCACCCCGAGCGTAGTAGTTGAAACCACGATCTTTGCTGAGACGGACCTGTCAATTGGTACTAGTACTAGCGGCGCTTGCCTTCCAGCAGCGGCTTGAGGAACTGCCCGGTGAAGCTCTCCGTCACCCCGGCGACGTGCTCCGGCGTGCCCGCAGCGACGACGGTACCGCCGCGATTGCCGCCGGAGGGCCCCATGTCGACGATCCAGTCGGCCGTCTTGATCACGTCCAGGTTGTGCTCGATCACCAGCACCGAGTTCCCCTGGTCGACCAAGCGGCCCAGGACCAGCAGGAGCTTGCGGATGTCCTCGAAGTGCAGACCGGTCGTCGGCTCGTCGAGCACGTAGACCGTGCGACCGGTCGACCGCTTCTGCAGCTCCGAGGCAAGCTTGACCCTCTGCGCTTCGCCACCCGACAGCGTCGTCGCCGGCTGACCGAGTCGGACGTACCCGAGACCGACCTCTACCAGCGTCTTGAGGTGCCGGTTGATCGCCGGGATGGCGGCGAAGAAGTCGACGGCCTCCTCGATCGGCATGTCGAGGACGTCGGAGATGGTCTTGCCCTTGTAGTGCACCTCGAGCGTCTCCCGGTTGTACCGGGCGCCGTGGCAGACCTCGCACGGGACGTAGACGTCGGGCAGGAAATTCATCTCGATCTTGATCGTGCCGTCGCCGGCACAGGCCTCGCAGCGCCCGCCCTTGACGTTGAAGGAGAACCGACCCTGCAGGTACCCGCGCATCTTCGCCTCGGGAGTGGAGGCGAACAGCTTGCGGACGTGGTCGAAGACACCGGTGTAGGTCGCCGGGTTGGACCGCGGGGTCCGCCCGATCGGCGACTGGTCGACGTGGATGACCTTGTCGACGTGCTCGAGGCCGGTGATCTTGGTGTGCCGGCCCGGGACGGTCCGTGCGTTGTAGATCTGCTTGGCCAGCGACGTGTAGAGGATGTCGTTGACCAGCGTCGACTTGCCGGAGCCGGAGACACCGGTGACCGCGACGAACAACCCCAGCGGGAACTCGACGTCGATGTTCTGGAGGTTGTTCTCCTTGGCGCCGTGGACGACCAGGTCGCGACCCTTGGTACGCGGGCGGCGTACGTCGGGCAGCGGGATCGACTTGCGCCCGGAAAGATACATCCCGGTCTCGGAGTCCTTGTGCTTAAGCAGCTGCTTCACCGTGCCCGAGTGCACGACCTGACCGCCGTGCTCCCCGGCGCCGGGTCCGATGTCCACGACCCAGTCGGCCGTCATGATCGTGTCTTCGTCGTGCTCCACCACGATCAGCGTGTTGCCGAGGTCCTTGAGCCGGACCAGGGTCTCGATCAGCCGTTGGTTGTCGCGCTGGTGCAGCCCGATGCTCGGCTCGTCGAGGACGTAGAGCACACCGACCAGTCCGGCACCGATCTGGGTCGCCAGCCGGATCCGCTGCGCCTCGCCACCCGAGAGTGATCCTGAGGGCCGGTCCAGGGAGAGGTAGTCCAGACCCACGTCGAGCAGGAACCGCATCCGCTCCTGGATCTCCTTGAGCACCCGTTCGGCAATCTGCTTCTCGCGCGTCGACAGCTCCACGGAGTTGAGGAACTCCGCAGCCTCGTTGATAGGCAGCGCGCAGACCTCGGCGATGTTGCGCCCACCGCTGTCCCGGTCGCCCAAGGTGACCGACATCGACACAGGCTTGAGCCGGCTGCCCTCGCACGACGGGCACGGCACCTCGCGCATGAACCCCTCGAAGCGCTCGCGGCTGGTGTCCGACTCGGCCTCGCGGTGGCGCCGCTCGATGTAGGGGCGGACGCCCTCGAAGTTCGTGTAGTACGACCGCTCGCGCCCGTAGCGGTTGGTGTGCCGGACGTGAACCTTCGTCGCGTGCCCGTCCAGGATCGCCTTCTGTGCCTTCTTAGGAATCTTCTCCCAGGGAGTGTCCATCGCGTACCCGAGCTCGGCGCCGAGCGCCTCGAGGAGCCGGGCGAAGTAGTCGGCCACGTGGGCGCCGGACCAGGGCCCGATCACGCCCTCGGCAAGACTGGCGCTCGGGTCGGCGATGATCAGCTCGGGGTCGACCTCCATCCGGGTGCCCAGACCGCTGCAGGTCGGGCACGCGCCGAACGGCGAGTTGAACGAGAACGAACGCGGCTCGAGCTCGTCGGTGTCGATGTCGTGCTCGTTGGGGCACGCCATCCGCTCGGAGAACTTCAGCTCCTGGACCGGGTCCTTCTTCTCGGCATCGACCAGGTCGAAGATCACCAGTCCGGAGGCCAGGTTGAGCGCGGTCTCGACCGAGTCGGTCAGCCGGCGCTTGGACGACGCCTTTGCAGCCAACCGGTCGACGACGACCTCGATGGTGTGCTTCTTCTGCTTGTCGAGCTTCGGACCCTCACCCGACGTGACCGCATCGAGCTGATAGGTCTCGCCGTTGACCCGGGCACGGCTGAAGCCCTGAGACTGCAGTGAGCGGAACAGCTCGACGTACTCGCCCTTGCGACCACGGACGACCGGCGCGAGGACCTGGAAGCGGGTGCCCTCGGGGAGCTGGAGGACACGGTCGACGATCTGCTGGGGGGTCTGCCGCTCGATCGGCGACCCGCAGACGGGGCAGTGCGGGCGACCGGCACGCGCGTACAGCAATCGCAGGTAGTCGTAGACCTCGGTGATGGTTCCGACCGTGGACCGGGGGTTCTTCGACGTGGACTTCTGGTCGATCGAGACCGCAGGCGACAGGCCCTCGATGAAGTCGACGTCAGGCTTGTCCATCTGGCCCAGGAACTGGCGCGCGTACGCCGACAGCGACTCGACGTACCGACGCTGGCCCTCGGCGAAGATCGTGTCGAAGGCGAGCGAGGACTTCCCCGAGCCGGACAGCCCGGTGAAGACGATGAGCGCGTCGCGAGGAAGGTCGAGCGACACGTCCTTGAGGTTGTGCTCACGCGCTCCGCGGATGACCAGCTGATCGATCACTGCTTCCCTTTCGAACGTCTGTTCGCACAGTTAACCCCATGCTCAGGCAAGTCACCAAGAATGGCACGCAGCACCGACACCCCGGCCGGCACACTGCTCCAGGTGGAGGACCTTCCTGAAGCACTGCACCGCTCCGGCCAACGCGTCGCGCGGATGCTCGATTCCCTGCATGCCCAGCAGTGGTCCGACCCGTCGATCTTGCCTGGCTGGACCAAGGGGCACGTCGTGGCGCACCTCGCACTGAACGGCGAGGCACCTGGTGGCTGGTCGACCGGGGTACCGGTGACAGGCTCAGCCACCAGGGAGGACTCCCCCGCCTCGGGCCGTGGCGCCGGTCCCCGTTGCGCTAGACCGTGACTTCCTCCAGCCCCCCGGTGGCGACGTCGAAGACGAAGCCCCGCACGTTGTCAGTCTTCGGAATGAAGGGCGAGGCCTTGATCCGGTTGATCGACTGAACCACGTCATCGGCTGCGTCGGGGAAGGCCTCCGAGGACCACGTGGGCCGGATCCCGGTCTCCTTCTCGATCCCCTGGCGGAACTCGTCGTCGGAGAAGGTCACCATCCCGCAGTCGGTGTGGTGGACGAGCACGATCTCCTCGGTACCGAGGAGGCGCTGGCTGATCGTGAGCGACCGGAGCGCGTCCTCGGTCGCGACGCCGCCCGCGTTGCGGATCACGTGCGCGTCGCCTTCGGAGAGCCCGAGGATCTTCGCCGGGTCGAGGCGGGCGTCCATGCAAGCGAGGACGGCGACCTTGCGCGCCGGGGGCAGCGGCAGCGGGCCGTCGAAGCCGGCCTGGTAGTCCTTGTTCGAGGTCAGGAACTCGTCGGTCACCGTCATGGCCACACTCTTTCTTAGTTTGTCTATCGGATTACTTTACTAAAGCGTAGGGCCCGCTACCAAGCAGGAGCAACTGCCGGGTCCTACGCTGGGCCCATGACGACGTACACCGGCAACGTTGCCCCGGGGGGCACCCCGGACACCCGGGAGCTCAGCCACCTGATCATCACCAAGCTCGCAGTCGACGAGAAGATGTCGAACAACTGCTACGTGCTGCGCTGCCGGGCGACCGACGAGCAGGTGCTCATCGACGCGGCCGACGACGCGCCTGCCCTGCTCTCCGTCCTCGGCACCGGCCGGACCACGAAGGTCCTGACCACCCACCAGCACTGGGACTCTTAATGTGCCCCCTTCATTTGAGCGGACTGGCCCGTTCCGAGCATGCCGTGGCCTTCAAGGGGCAGGACTAGGTCCGCTAAATGCGACTGCCTCCGAAACAAGCTGAAACCATCGAACTCACAGAATCGCAGGTCCACCGGGCGACTGTTGCCCTGGCTGTGTTCTACGCGAAAAGACAGGCATTGCTCGAAGGCACTCCACTCGCCGAGGTTCAAGCAGACACGTGGACTGTCGCGATTCATCCGATCCTCGAAAGCACCCCAGATCTTGAGCAGCCCTAGGCTGGGGCAATGGTTTACACCGGCAACGTCGCACCTGGCGGCACCCCTGATGTCCGCGAACTCCAGCACCTGATCATCACTAAGGTCGCTGTCGACGAGAAGATGTCGAACAACTGCTACATCCTGCGGTGTCGCGCTACCGACAAGCAGGTCCTGATCGATGCTGCCGATGAGGGGACCAAGTTGCTGGAGGTGATTGGCGCCTCTGGCGTTGCGAAGGTCTTGACCACGCACTCCCATTGGGATCACCACAGAGCACTCAGCGTCGTGACAGCAGCGACCGGGGCCGTGACGGTTGCTGGCGAACCCGACGCCGATGACATCACCAAGCAGACCGAGGTCTCGATCGACGACCGCGTTCTCGACGGCGACACGGTCGAGTTCGGAGACATCCGCCTTCAGGTCATCCATATTGTTGGGCACACCCCCGGGTCGGTCTGCTTCCTGTACGACGACCCCGATGGCACGCCACACCTGTGGACGGGCGACAGTCTGTTCCCGGGCGGGGTCGGGAACACGTTTGGGGACGCTGATGCCTTCGCCAGCTTGATCAACGACGTGGAGACCAAGGTCTTTGGGGCGCTTCCCGACGAGACCTGGTTCTACCCCGGTCATGGCAACGACTCCACGCTTGGCGCTGAACGACCTCATTTACCGGAATGGCGTGAACGAGGCTGGTAGCGCGGCGCTCGAAGGTCTCGCGCATCGGCAAGTAGCCTGAGGCGACGATCGAGCTGGAGGAACTGTGAAAAGCATTGTCTTCTTTAACAACAAGGGTGGCGTCGGCAAGACGACACTCGCATGCAATGTCGCTTCTCAGTTCGCACGGGAGCGTGACCTGCGGGTTCTCCTCGTCGACTGCGATCCGCAATGCAACTCGACCCAGCTGATCCTGGATAGCGACACATGGTCGTCGATCTATTGGGACAAGGAGCCGTCAAAGCAGGAAACTGTTATTGACCTAGTGCGCCCAATCGAACTTGGCGATGCCGAGATCGCGTCAGGTATCGCACCCCTGAAATCCTCGAAGAACCGATTCGGCGTCGACCTGCTTCCGGGACACCCGCGAATGTCGATCATCGAAGACCTGCTGAGTCGCGCGTGGGGAGAGACCCTTGGCGGGGACATCGGTGGCATTCGACGAACGAACTGGGTTTCCGCCGTGCTCGACGAGTACGAGGATCGGTACGACCTGGTGATCTTCGATGTCGGCCCGAGTCTTGGTTCGCTCAACCGAACGATTCTCATTGGAGCCGACTACTTCGTGACACCGATGGGCGCCGACATCTTCTCCATCGTGGGTATTCGGAACATCGCCGAGTGGATCCAAAGTTGGATGAAGGTGTACGCGACTGGCCTGTCGCTCTGCGAAGACCGCCACTCTGGAGCGCTAGAAAGTTTCGGTATCCCGACGGACGAATCGAATGCAAAGTTCATCGGCTACACCGTCCAGCAGTACGTAACCAAGTCGAAGAAGGGAGTACGCCGGCCGACTCAGGCTTTCGAGAAGATTCTCGCTGGCATCCCTGAAGAGGTCGAGACTAGCCTCGGAGACTTCACCTCGGACGACCTGTCGCTAGAAGACCTCCGTCTCGGCGACGTTCCGAACATGTACAGCCTGATCCCGCTGGCTCAGTCGGTGAACACGCCTATCTCCGCGTTGCAGTCGTCGGACGGACTCGCAGGCGGTCAGTATCAGCAGCAACAGAACTACATGCGGACTATCAAGGCTGTGTCGGACGCGATGGCGCGAAACCTGGGCTTCTGATGTCAATCAGCTGGCCCCAAGCGCTGCTCACCGAGGTCGCCGAGCGCCGATGCGTGATCGTCCTCGGCGCAGGCGCTTCCGCGTCCTCAACAAATGCGGCTGGTGCTCGTCCTCCCGACTGGGACACCTTCATCCAGTCAGGAGTCGCCCGCATGGCGGTCGAAGGCGACCGAGACGCTGCATTGGACCTGCTTAAGAAGGGCTCCGCGTTGGACGCGGCGCAGGTCATGGCCGACGGACTAGGCGGGGCCGATTTCGCAAAGTTCATTCGCGACACCTTCGAGACACCTGCGTTCGTTCCGTCCCGACTGCACGAGCTGATCCTTGAGATTGATCCAAAGGTCGTAATCACTACCAACTACGACACGATTCTCGACGGGTTGGCTCAGACCGGGAAGGCCGTCGCCGGTTATAACACCTGCCGCTATCACGACTCACACCTCGTCAACGACCTGCGATCGAACCGTCGGATCATCATCAAGGCGCACGGCTGCGTGTCTGATCCGCAAAAGGTCGTACTCACTCGTCGACAGTATTTCGCAGCTCAGCGAGACTACCCGCCGTTCTTCGCTGCCCTCGACGCGATCTTCCTGACCAGCACCCTCCTTTTCGTGGGAACTGGTTTCAACGGCGACCCCGATATCGAACTCCTGCTCCAGAACGGCCACATTTCAGCGCCGAGTGATCATCCGCACTATGCACTGGTAGAGGAAGGCCGGCATCCATCCGTGAGGATGGCGATCGAAGAGACCTACAACGTCAAGTTCTTGGAGTACCCCAAGGGCGCTCATGACGAGGTGGTCAAAGCGCTTGAGGTACTCGCCGAAGACGTCGCTGCCTATAGGTCCGTGGGCGGCTTCTGATCGGTTGCCGTGGAACCGTTACAGGTGCCTTGACGGTTGACGCCGATCCTCGGAGCGCGGCCGGCATCGCAATCACGTGGCCTGTGCACCTAAGTGTTCGTGAATGTCGTTGATGAAAAGCCCGAGAAGGTCGCCCTTCGACAGGTTCTTGGTTGCGTGGCCGAGATCCCGACGAACGGCCATCAACACTTCCTCGAACTGGAACATCAATGCGATCGGCTCGCTCTCGCCCGAGTCTCGCTTGAACTTTGCCCAAGCAGCAATGACGTCGTCGGATGCCCAGGTAATCAGTTGCGGAGTGATCTCCTTGAATACCGCCTCAAGGGCGGATGTGTCGTCTTCTTCACTGTCAAGAAGGCCAGTGAGCAGGCCCTCGACCATCCCTTGGTACACCGGGATCTTCCGCTCTCGAATCTCTAGCTCGATCTTCTGCCGCCGCTCGAAATAGCGGCCGAGAGCCACCCCGAGAACTGAAACGACAGTTGTCGCAGCGGCCGCAACGATCGCAGCGCCGATCGTTGGATCGACGTCAGCAAAGAGCCAGGACAAGCCTTCACGCAGGCCGAAGGCGATGCCGACAACAGTGCCGCCGACTACCGCTAATGCCCAGACCCCGTTGAAGAACGCCTTCATCCTCCAGACGCTAGGCGACAGGGCCGACGCTTCTTCGGAGGACACGGTCACACCGAACCGTGATAACCAATAAGGAAATAAGTAGGACCACCACCGTGCCCTGAAGGACGTCGTCGCAGCCACCGGAGCCGTCACGGTCGCCGGCGGACCCGATGCCGACGCGATCACGGAGCAGACCGAGGTCACGATCGACGACCGGGTGCTGCAGGGCGACACCGTGGAGTTCGGAGACATCCGGCTCCAGGTCATCCACATCGTCGGGCACACCCCTGGCTCGGTCGCCTTCCTGTACGACGACCCGGACGGCACCCCGCACCTGTGGACCGGAGACTCTCTCTTCCCCGGCGGCGTCGGCAACACCTTCGGCGACGCGGACGCCTTCGTCAGCCTGATCAACGACGTAGAGTCGAAGATCTTCGGGATACTGCCCGACGAGACCTGGTTCTACCCCGGGCACGGGAACGACTCGCAGCTCGGCGTGGAACGGCCCCACCTCGCGGACTGGCGCGAACGCGGCTGGTGAGAGGCACGACTTCCCCGCTCCCAGCCGCGCAGGAACCGATCCGAGACCCGTACCTCCGGTAGCGTTCTCCTCTGGCGCCGGCGCACCCCCGGTACCAGTCCACGGAAACGGAGTACCCGCGTGAAGCTCAACGGAGCAACGGTCCTGGTGACCGGTGCGACCGGTGGCATCGGTCATGCCATCGCCCGACGGCTGAAGGCGGAGGGCGCCTCCTTGATCCTCACCGGGCGCCGCGCCGAGGTCCTGGAGCCGCTCGCCGAGGAGCTGGACGCACGCACGGTCGTCGCTGACCTCGGTTCGCCCGAGGCACTCGCTGCCCTGCTGGACCAGACCGGCGAGATCGATGTCCTGATCGCCAACGCGGCGCTCCCCGGAACCGGCAACCTCGTCGAGATGTCGGTCGAACGGATCGACGCGAACCTCGCCGTGAATCTCCGTGCACCGATCATGCTGGCACGGGCGCTGATCCCCCGCTTCCTCGAGCGCGGCGCAGGCCACCTCGCCTTCATCGGCTCTGTCTCCGGCATCGTCGCCTCGCCCGGCAGCAGCCTCTACAACGCCACCAAGTTCGGGCTCCGCGGGTTCACCGACGCCCTGCGCCAAGACCTGCACGGAACCGGCATCGGCGTCTCCAACATCGAGCCCGGGTTCGTTCGCGACGCGGGCATGTTCGTCAACAGCGGGATGGTGCTCCCCCGCGGTACCCGCACCGTCTCCCCCGAACAGGTCGCCGCGGGAGTCGTACGCGCAGTCACCAAGAACCGCGGCGAGGTTGTCGTAGCGCCCGCAGAGCTCCGTCTGGGTGCCCGCCTGGGCTCCCTCGCACCGTCCTTGAACGCAGCCATCCAGCGCCGAGCGGGCGCTGCTGACATCGTGGGGTCCCATGCCGGCAACAACGATTGACCGCGAGGCCTGGACAGCAGCAGCTGTCGGGGCCGTTCCGTCCGTGCTCGCAGCGCTGACCGGGCACCGCAGGACCGCAGCCGTCCTGGCGGCGCTGCCCGTCGGCATCGTCGCGTTCTTCCGCGACCCCGAGCGCTCCGCCGACACGGTGCCGGTCGCCGACGACCTCGTGCTCGCTCCGGCCGACGGCAAGGTCATGCACGCTGGTCCGGGCCAGGACGGTGTCGCGCCTCCCGGCGACTGGCAGCAGATCAGCATCTTCCTCTCGGTCTTCGACGTGCACATCAACCGGACGCCGTACAGCGGCACCGTCACCGACGTGACCTACCGACCCGGTAAGTGGCACGCGGCGTACAAGTTCGAGAGCGCCTTCGAGAACGAGCGCAGCGACATCACGCTCGAGCACACCGTCGGCGACCGGAAGCGCACCGTGATCTTCCGGCAGATCGTCGGCCTGGTCGCACGTCGCGTCGTCACCCGGGTCAGGTCCGGCGACACGATCCGGACCGGTGACCGGATCGGGCTGATGAAGTTCGGCTCGCGGATGGACGTGTTCCTGCCGCCGGAGGTGTCGCTCAGCGTCAAGAAGGGCGACCGTACCGTCGCCGGCGAGACTGTTCTCGGACGCTGGCCGGTGTCCTGACATGAGCCCTGCGGATACCTCCAGCGAGAGACCGAGGCGCCGTATCTTGAGGCGGCGCCGCTTCAGGATCGCCTCGCACTCCGGGGCCGAGGTCGTCTCGCTGCGTCAACTCCCTACCAAGGAGCGCCTGCGGGTCACCGCTCCCAGCATGTTCACTGCGGCCAACATGGCCTGCGGTTTCTCCGCCGTGCCACTGGCCTTCAACGACCACAGCCACTGGGCCGCGATCCTGATGACGGTCGCGATCTTCATGGACGTGGCCGACGGCGCGGTCGCGCGACTGGTCGGGGCAACCTCACCCTTCGGCGTCCAACTGGACTCCTTGGCCGACCTGATCTCGTTCGGGCTCGCCCCGGCCGTGCTCGTCTACACGTGGGTGCTTCCCGAGTGGCCCGTCATCGCCTGGGTCGCCGCCTACTTCTGGCTCGCGTGCGCCGCGTTCCGGCTGGCGCGGTTCAACTTCACCGTCGACCCGCACGCAGACAAGCGCTACTTCATCGGAATGCCGAGCCCCGGAGCTGCTGCCGTGGTGATCGCCACGGTCTTCGCGCTCGACCTGCCCGAGGACAAGGTCGGTCCATCGATCCTGCTCCCGGCCATCATCAGCGTGGTTCCCGCGGTCCTGATGGTCAGCACGGTGCGGTTCCGGTCCTTCCGGAACCTGATCTCACCCCAGACCCAGCAGGCCCAGATCTGCACCGGCATGGTCGTCCTGGCCTTCGTGGCGGGCCTCATCTTCGAGCCGGCAGCAACGATGCTGGTCGTCGCCTACACCTACGTGCTGACCGCGCCGGTAGGCGTGATCACCGCGCCACTGCGCCGACGCCTGTTCGGCCCCGACTCAGTCGCCCCGCCGCGGGTGAAGCAGCAGTCGGTGTTCCTGCCGGTCAACGATGACGGCGACGACGACTAGCCGTTGTAGCTGATCTTCAGCAGCTCGGTCAGCGGGAGCGCCTGGCAGGTGAGCCGGATCCCGTCCGCCAGGTCCTCGGCATCGAGGACGTCGTTGTGCTGCATCTCCAGCTCGCCCTCCAAGACGATGCAGGCGCACGAACTGCAGTTGCCCTCGCGACAGCTGAACGGGGCGTCGACGCCCTTGCTCTCCAGGTACTCCAGCAGCACCTGCGAGCCGTCCCAGTCGTCGAAGGCGTAGTGCTTGCCGTCGAGCTCCACCTCGAGCGAGACCGGTCCGGCGAAGGTCGGGGTCCGGGTGGGAGCGACATCGTCGGCCTCGGTCGGGTCGTCGGCCTCGGCGAGCTTCTCCTCGAACGCCACCAGCTCCTCGACGTTGCCGAACGGGTTGCCGCCGAGCGAGACGAACTTCTCCTGGTGCCGCCGCTCGCGGGGAACCTCGAGCTCCTTCAGCGCCGTGGCCACCGCCTTCATGAACGGCGGCGGGCCGCAGCAGAACGACGTGTACGTCGAGAAGTAGGACGCGAAGAGCTTGATTCCCTCCGGCGACGGTAGGCCCTGGACCGATTCCAGCCAGTGCACGACCGTGAAACGCTCCGGGTGCTCGGCGACCAGGTCGCGGAGCTCACCGGCGAAGATCACCGACTCCTGGTCACGGTTCGCGTAGAACAGCACGACCTTGCCAGAGCCCTTCTCCAGCGCCGTACGCGCGATCGAGATCACCGGCGTGACGCCGGAACCGCCGCCCCACAGCAGCAGGTCGGCGTTGATGTCCTTGGGGGTGAAGATCCCGCTCGGCGGCAGCAGCCGCAGCGTGTCACCGACCTTGACGTTGTCGCAGATCCAGTTCGACGCGTACCCGTCGGCGGTGCGCTTGACCGTGATCTGGTGCCGCCCGCTGTGCGGGGAGCTCGACAGCGAGTAGCAGCGCGCCGCCAAGCCGGTCCGGTCGCTGGGGATCGCCACCGTCAGGAACTGGCCCGGCGTGTAGGCGAAGGTCTCCTGGAGCTCGTCAGGGACCTCGAAGGCGACCGACTTGGCGTCGCTCGTCTCCTCGATGACCTCGGTAACGGTGAGTACGTGGGACTCGATCGCCATGCTCAGTAGCCATCCTCTGCTCCGACCTCGACAGCACCGTCCTTGACGGCCTGCTCGATCGAGGAGCGTAGTCGGGAGCAGCCCTCACGGATGGGCCGTCCCTCGGGCTGGGACGCAGCCCGGTTGAACTCCGCGCAGTGCTGCAGGGACTCGGTGTCCCACTGGATCGACGTGTGGTGGTCACTGTTCTTCTTGACTCGGACCACGGCCAGGCAGTCCAGGCAGGCGACCTCCGTCAGCCGTGCCTGGGTGTAGAGCCGCTGGTCCTCCACCGTCTCCGGCGAGGTCGGGGCGAACGAGACCATCAGTGTGCGACCGGGTGCCCGGCAGCGTCCGGAGAAGTCTCGGCGGCCTGCTGTGCCCTCTTCGCCAGGTTCTCCGCGACCTCGACGTGCCAGAACTCGTTGGCCTTGGTGGTGTCGACCTCGAACTCGAAACGCTCCACCATCTCGGGCGAGATGTCGGCAGCGTCGGTGTAGAACTGCTCGTACCAGCGGCGCAGCTGGTAGACCGGACCGTCCTCCTCGCACAGCAGCGGGTTCTGCACCGGCACCTTGTTCTTCCAGATGTGCACGTCCTGGAGGAACCCTTCGCCAAACATCTTCGTGTACTTCTCGGCGATGAAGGCGACGGTGGCGTCGTCGAGGCCCTCAGGCTTCTTGACGGTCAGGCCGTAGGACAGCGTGAAGGAGTCCGGACCGGTCGCGATGTGGGTGTTGATGAGGATGACCTCGGTCTTGAAACCCTTGTAGTCGACCCAGAGCCAGTTGATCATGTACGACGGCCCGTAGTACGTGGCCTCGGACTTGAGGAACAGGTCGTTGTCGCCGGTGCCGTAGCCATCGGACTTGTCCGGGCGGCCGGTCGACTCCATGTACTGGGTCGCGATGTGGCCCTCGAAGACGTTGCGGAAGCTGGTCGGGAACGAGAAGTGCACGTAGTAGAAGTGCGCCATGTCGACGACGTTGTCGATCAGCTCACGACAGTTCGAGCCCTCGATCTCGGTGACGTTCCAGCTCCAGTCGCTGTACTCACCCTCGGCCAGGCCCGGCAGCTCGTACGGCAGGATCGAGTGGTCGGCCGGCGAACCCTCCGGGTCGAACCAGATGAACAGCGTGTCGTTGCGGATCGCGGTCTCGTAGCGCTGGGTCTTGGCACGCAACGGGATCCGGCGGGCGTACGGGATCGCCTTGCACTTGCCGTCGCCGCCCCAGCGCCAGTCGTGGAACGGGCAGGCGATCTCGTCGCCCTTCACCTCGCCCTGGGTCAGGTCTCCGCCCATGTGACGGCAGTAGCCGTCCAGCGCGTTGAGGTTTCCCTGGGTGTCCTGCCAGACGACGATCTTGCCCTCGAAGGCACTCACGGCGTGCGGCTTGCCGTCGCGGAACGAGTCGGCCAGGCCCAGGCAGTGCCAACCCCGCGCGTAACGGCTCGGTGCAACACCCCGGTCGAGGGAGCGTGAATCGGTGGCAGTGCTCATGGTGGACCTCCGCGTGCGGGTCGAGGATCTCTGGTGTAAAACAAGAACAGGTTATAGTTTTAGCCGCGTCTAATCCAGTTCTACGCAAATCCAGTCCTGGCGCGTCCGCGCTCCTACCAGTATGGGGATGTCTTCATGAAGATCGCACTGAATGAGGAGCACGAGGCGCTGCGCGCCGAGCTGCGCGACTACTTCGCCCAGCTGGTGACTCCCGAGGTCCGTGCCGGGCTGTCCGTGGCGACCAGCGAGTTCAAGGAGGACGGCGGCGCCCCCATCCAGGGTGATGGTGGCGAGTTCGGCGACGCCACCGTCTACAAGGACGTCATCAAGCAGATCGGCCACGACGGTTGGTTGGGCATCGGCTGGCCCGAGGAGTTCGGCGGCCAGAACCGCTCGATGATCGAGCAGCTGATCTTCACCGACGAGGCCGCCATCGCCGGCGTACCGATCCCCTACCTGACGTTGAACACCGTTGGACCGACGATCATGCGGTTCGGAAACGACGCCCAGAAGGAGGAGATCCTCCCCAAGATCCTCAAGGGCGAGATGCACTTCTCGATCGGGTACTCCGAACCCGGCTCCGGTACCGACCTGGCCAGCCTGCAGACCAAGGCTCGGCTGGAGAACGGCGAGTGGGTGATCAACGGCCAGAAGATGTGGACCTCGTTGATCCAGTACGCCGACTACATCTGGCTCGCTGCCAGGACCGACCCGGACCTCCCCCGGCACAAGGGCCTCTCGATGCTGCTGGTCCCGGCTGACGCGAAGGGCTTCTCCTACACCCCCGTCCACACGGTCGCGGGAGTCGGCACCTCGGCGACGTACTACGAGGACGTCCGCGTCCCCGAGGAGAACCTGGTCGGCGGGCTCAACGGCGGTTGGGCACTGATGACCAACCAGCTCAACCACGAGCGGGTCGCACTCACCTCCGCCGCCCCCTTGATGCACTCGGTCGCCCAGGTCCGCGAGTGGGCCCAGGCCACCAAGAACCCCGACGGCTCGCGAGTCATCGACTCCGAGTGGGTGCAGGTACTCCTCGGCCGGGCGCACGCCCGGGTCGACATGCTCAAGCTGCTCAACTGGAAGCTGGCCTCCTCGGCCGACGACCTGTCCCCCGCGCACGCCTCGGCCACGAAAATCTACGGCTCGGAGCTGGCCACCGAGGTCTACCGCTCGCTGATGGAGATCGTCGGACCCGACGCAATCGTCAACGGCGACTCGCAGGGCGCCGTCCTGCGCGGCCGGCTCGAGCGTTTCTTCCGCTCCGCGCTCGTCATGACGTTCGGCGGCGGCACCAACGAGATACAGCGCGACATCATCGGCTACGTCGGGCTCGGCCTTCCGGCCGCGAAGCGCTGACCAGGAACTGAGGAAAACACCATGGACTTCTCCTTCACCGAGACCCAGACCGACGCCGCCGAGCTGGCCGCGACGATCTTCAAGAACGAGTGCACCCCCGACCGGCTCAAGGCCGCCGACCGGGGCCGGTTCGACCGCGCCCTGTGGGCCAAGCTCGGCGACGCCGGGCTGCTGGGCCTCTCGGTACCGGAGTCCGCGGGCGGTTCCGGCCTCGGGCTCCTCGAGCTCTGCAGCATCCTGGTCGAGGCCGGTCGACTGGTGGCCCCTGCTCCGCTGGTCTCGCACCTGCCCGCCACCCTCGCCCTCGCAGCCTTCGGCGACGACGCGCAGCAGGCAGCCTGGCTTCCCGGCGCGATCTCCGGCGAGACCGTTCTCACCGCGGCCATCGCCGAGGAGCGCGAGCACGTGCCCGCGACCCCGACCACGACAGCCGAGCGGGACGGCGAGAGCTGGCTGCTGACCGGAGTGAAGAGCGTCGTGCCGGCGGGATCGGTCGCCTCGCTGCTGCTCGTGCCCGCCAGCACCTCCGAGGGCGTCGCAGTCTTCCTCCTCGACCCGACCGACGCCGGCGTCACGGTGACCCCCCAGCGCATCAGCGACGGCTCCGAGGTGGCCCGCGTCGACCTCGCTCGGGCGACCGGAACGCTGCTCGGCGGGCTCGGTGACGGCGCGGCCATCATCGAGTGGCTCGTCCAGCGGCTCAGCCTGGCAGCCTCGGCGTACGAGCTCGGCGTTGTCCGGGGGGCCCTGGACCTGACCGCGGCGTACGCGAAGACCCGCGAGCAGTTCGGGCGCCCGATCGGCACCTTCCAGGCCGTCTCGCAACGTCTCGCCGACGGCTACATCGACGTCCTCGGCTCCGACCTGATGCTCTGGCAGGCTGCCTGGCGCCTCGAGGAGGGCCTCGACGCCACCATCGAGGTTGCCAGCGCGAAGATGTGGGCGGCCGACACCGGCCACAAGGTCGCGCACACGACCGTGCACGTGCACGGTGGCGTCGGGATCGACATGGACGGCGAGGCGCACCGCTACTTCACCGTCGGGAAGCTCGGCGAGTTCCTGCTCGGCGGCACCACCGACCAGGCGCGCACGATCGGCGCGCTCCTCGCCGCCGAGCCTGTGTGACGCACCTACGGTGACGCTGCGTACCCTGCTGGAGGCCCGGTCGGAGGACGACTCCCCCGGCCTGCTGGCCGACGGCCTGGCGCTGACCTGGCGCGAGTACACGGCCGCCGCACGTGGGCGGGCAGCGGCCCTGGGGTCCGTCCTGAGACAGGACCGTCCCCGGCACGTGGGCGTCTTGCTCGAGAACACCCCGGAGATGGCCTACCAGCTCGCGGCCGCCGGGTACGGCGGGCATGTCCTGGTCGGCCTGAACACCACCCGCCGCGGTGACGCGCTGCTCGCCGACATCCGACGCGCCGACGTGCAGGTCGTGGTGGTCGAGGAAGCGCACGCACCGCTGCTCGCGGGACTCGACCTCGGCGGGGTGACCGTGATCAACGCCGGGGAGTTCGCCTGGCCGGCGGACGCCGCGGTACCCGATGCCGCGGTGACCGACGACTCCCTGTTCATGCTCATCTTCACCAGCGGGACGAGCGGCGAACCGAAGGCCGTCCGGGTCACGCACCAGAAGATCACCTACCCCGGTGCGTACCTCACCGAACGGCTCGGACTGCGCGACGACGACGTGCACTACGTCTCGATGCCGCTCTTCCACTCCAACGGGGTGATGGCCGGTTGGGGTCCGGCGCTGTGCAACGGCGCGACCATCGCGCTGGCACGACGTTTCTCGGCCAGCGGCTTCCTGCCCGACGTACGCCGGTACGGCGCGACGTACGCGAACTACGTCGGCAAGCCGCTCGCCTACATCCTGGCGACCCCGCAGACGCCGACCGACGCCGACAACCCGCTCCGGCTGGTGTTCGGCAACGAAGCCGGGGACCGCGACACCGCCAACTTTGCGGAACGGTTCGGCTGCCGGGTCGTGGACGGGTTCGGCTCGACCGAGAACGCCGTCGTCGTCAGTCGGGTCGAGGGCACCCCTCCCGGATCGCTGGGTCGCCCCGGCCCCGGCGTCGCGATCTACGACAGCGAGACCTCCACCGAGTGCCCGCCCGCCGAGTACGACGCGACCGGCGCGGTCACCAACCTCGACGCCTGCGTCGGCGAGCTCGTGAACACCCTGGGGTCCGGCCAGTTCGCCGGGTACTACAACGACGACGCCGCTACCGCGGAGCGCATGCGCGGCGGGATGTACTGGAGCGGTGACCTCGCGTACGCCGACGCGGACGGCTGGGTGTTCTACGCCGGTCGCACCGCGGACTGGTTGCGGGTCGACGGCGAGAACCTCGCGGCGGCCCCGGTCGAGCGCATCCTGCTTCGCCACCCCGACATCTCCGAGGCAGCCGTCTACGCAGTGCCCGACCCGGCGTCGGGAGACCAGTTGGTGGTGGCGCTGGTGACCACGGCCCCGCTGTCGGTCGACGCGTGGGAGGCGTTCCTCGCCGACCAGCCCGACCTGAGCACGAAGGCCTGGCCCCGGTATGTCCGGATTGTCGACACGCTCCCGCGAACCGCGACCAACAAGGTCCTCAAGCGGGAGCTCCAGGCCGGTCCGCTGGAGCCCACCTGGATCCGTCAAGAGCGGGGTAGGTCATACCGCGAGGATTCAGACGCGGGCACCGGGATCGCCTAGAATCCGATCGGAGCCTGCACGATCGTGCCGGCTCCTGCTGCTGCCGCCACCTTCGATGGAGGACCATGAGTTCGGCCCCCGCGCCTGTGCGCGACAAGTTGGTCTGGGTGTTCAACTGCGCGGACGCCTTCATCGGCAATCCCAAGTGGCTCTTCCTCTACATCACCAAGTTCCGTCCCGACATCGAGGCTGTCTGGCTGACGAACACCGAGAGCACCGTCGCGCAGATCCGCAAGCTCGGCTACCGCGCGGAGACCTTCAAGTCCCGCAAGGGGATCGCGGTGCAGCGCCGCGCAGGCGTCTGGGTCGTCAACCAGGTCAAGGAGCAGATCCCGGCGAACCTCACCGGCGTGGTCCTGCTGAACCTCTGGCACGGCGTCGGTGTCAAGAGCATCGAACGCGGGATGAACGAGGGCTACCTGCGCGAGCGGATCGCGCGCAAGTACATCCGCAACAACCAGGCCTACCACGACACCCAGCTCTTCCTGGTGACGTCCCCGGAGATGGAGAAGCACTTCACCAAGTACATCGGCCTCTCCGAGGACCGCGTCATCCGGGGCGGCTACCCGCAGAACGTCTACACCCGCCTGCACGGTGAGGTCAGCACGTTCGACCACGACCTCCTCCGTCGCAAGGGCCTGCCCGCCGGGACCAGGGTCGCGATCTACAGCCCGACCCCGCGGCGTACGTCGAACAAGGAGTTCCTCAACCAAGCGCTGCCCGACATCCCCCGGCTGCTGGAGACCCTGCGTCGCGAGAACATCCTGCTGATCCTCAAGATGCACCCGCACCTGACCTCGGACGCCACCTTCAGCAAGCTCCGCGAGGCCTACGGCCACGAGCCGAACCTGATGTTCTGGGACAACACCGAAGACGTCTACGAGGTCTTCCACCAGATCGACATCGCCGTCGTCGACTACTCCTCGATCCTCTACGACATGCTGGACGCAGGCGTCACGAAGGTCGTCCGGTACATCTTCGACTACCACGACGGCAACGCCGTCCTGGAGCCTGGCGTGGACTACCTCGGACTGTCCTGCGGCGCGGTCGCAGCGGACTTCGACCAGCTGCTGGAGCGGCTCGGCGAGGACCTCACCGTCGCAGCCGAGGACCTGGCGCCGCTCAACGACTACTTCTGGGCGTACTCCGACGACAAGACCTTCGACACCATCGTCGACAAGGCACTGTCCTTCGAGCCGAAGCAGACCCCGCTCCCGACGCTCTACAGCTACGACGTGTTCGACACCCTGATCCACCGGAAGGTCGTCGAGCCCCGGGGCATCTTCTACGCCGTCATGCAGCAGATGCAGGAATCCTCGATCCACTTTCCCGGTTTCCTGGAGGACCGTTTCCCCGAGCTCCGGGAGCAGGCCGAGTCGAACGTCCGGGAGAACCGCCGCAAGCGCCCCGAGCTGCGCGCGTCCGGCGATCTCGAGATCACCCTCGCCGACATCTACGACCGGTTGGCCGACCTCTACGACCTGACCGCGGAGCAGCGTGCCCTGCTCATGCAGTGGGAGCAGGACGTCGAAATCTCCAACGTGCTGCCCAACGTCGACCGGATCGCAGAGGTCAAGGAGCTCCTCGACGCCGGCGAGACCGTCGTGCTGCTCAGCGACATGTACCTGCCGAAGTCCACGCTGACCACGATGCTCGCGGCTGCTGACCCGGCACTGGCCACCGTGCCGCTCTACCTGTCCAACGAGCACAAGGCCCAGAAGTCCACCCGGCGGCTGTACCTCACGGTCTACGAGGACCTGGGCTACGACTTTGCCGGCTGGCAGCACGTCGGTGACAACCGGCTCGCCGACATCCGGTCGGCCCGGCAGCTGGGCATCCAGGCCCGCAAGGTCCGCAAGCCGTCCCTGGGCCGCTACGGACTCAACCTGGTGAGCTCCCTGCACAGCTACGACGGCTTCCTCGTCGCCGGCATGATGCAACGGTTCAAGGAGCCCGAGCCCGAGGCGCAGTTCGCCTACCGGTACGCCTCGCTCTACCTGGTCCCGTACGTCGACTGGGTCCTGGACGACGCGGTCAAGCGCAACTACAAGACGCTCTACTTCATCTCCCGCGACGGCCACTTCATGAAGCCGATCGCCGACGCACTCATCGCCGAGCGCGGCTTGGACCTGCGGACCAAGTACATCTACGGGTCGCGGAAGTCGTGGCGGCTCGCGTCCCAGATCGACGGGATCGACGAGGACACCTTCACCATCTACGGCACTTTCGCCGGTGCGCGCAGCGTCACCGCGCTCGCCGAGGCCGCCCGGATGAGTGTCGAGGACCTGCTGACGATGTTCCCGAGCATGCGGAAGGCGCGCAACGGCCGCTTCTCAGCCGAGGAGCTCACCGCGTACCTCGCGGAGATGCAGGCGTCCACCGCGTTCCGCGAGTACCTCGCCGGGAACGCCGTTGCCGATCGCGACCTGGCAGTGCGCTACTTCCAGCAGGAGATCGACTTCGACGAACCTTTCTCGGTCGTGGAGTACTGGGGCCGCGGGTACACCCAGGACTGCATGGTCCGGCTGGTCGCCAAGGCTGCCGGCCGTGAGCTGGCAGTCCCGTTCTACTACGCCCGCAGCATCTACCTCAGCGAGGGCCTCTCGGTCCGGCACAACTTCACCTCCGGCAGCTACTCCTTGCTGCTGATCGAGTCGATCTTTGCGAACCTCCCCTACGGCACCGTCGAGGGCTACCGCCTCGACGGGGACACCGTCGTACCGGTCACCTCGCCGCGCGAGCACGACGAGACGCTGAAGGCGGCGCTCGAGGTGCACCTGCCGACCTTCGCCCGGGACTTCGGCCGCGAGGCCTTCCTGGACAGGTCCCGGGTACGCCGGGAGCTGTTCCGGTACGGATTCGAGGACTTCAAGGAGAACGAGGCGGACCCGGTCTACGTGAACCGCGTCGGGCACCTGCGCGACGCGGTCTCGCTCAGCGGCGACGAGCGCGAGTTCGCTCCGGCCCTCACGCCGCGGCTGTACGTCGACTACGTCCGGGGCACGCCGCTGACCTCGATCACGCGCTCGGTCACCATCAGCATCCGCAGGTCCACCGGGATGGGCAAGTACCTCTTCCTGGTGCACCGCAAGTTCGCGCTGCCGGTACGGACGACGCCGCCCGGGCACAAGCGCCGACCCAACACCAAGCGTTGGCAGCGCGACCGGAACCCCTGACCCCTACGGCGCAGGCAGCAGGTCCGCGACGCCGTTGGTCAGCCGCACGTCGTGGAATCCGGTCTTCGTGTCGGTGTACCAGATACTTCCGTTGACCGGGTCCCAGGCGGGCTGGGAGAACGCGGCACCGCCGGACTTGTCGGGCTTGTTGAAGTAGGCGATCTCCTTCGGGTGGCTGACGTCGCGGATATCGAAGACGCGCAGGCCTGAGGCGATCATCGAGCACGCTGCGATGTTCGGCGAGACCCGCGTCGGCATACTGCAGTAGTGCCCGGCGTACCCGCCCAGCGGGCTCGCAGCACCGGGGTCCTTGCGCTGCTCACCCGCGTGCTCCGCGGGCTGGTGGACCTGCAGCCGGATGTCGCTGACCTGGACCGGGTGCCGCGGGTCGTCGACGTTGATGATCCGCGCCGCGCCGACCGGTGAGTGCACGAGGTCGGCGAGTCCCTTGAAGGAGTAGAAGTCGACGAACTCGTCGACCTCCAGGACGTACTGGTGCCCGTCCCGGCTGAACGGTTCGGCGACCTGCGGGATCGATGATCCACGCCAGGTCAGGTCGGAGAGCACCGAGACCTTCGGGTTCTTGACCCGGTCCTGAACCTGGCTGACGTCGAGGATGCGCAAGCCGGCTCCGGTGATCAGACCGGTGGTCGGCTCACCGATGTGAGCGGCGTACAGGGTCCGGCCGTCGTCGGAGACGCGCATCCCGTGGTACTGCACGTTGGGCTGGACGAACAGTGTCTTCGGCTTCCGCGGATCGGTCAGGTCGACCCCGACCAGGGTGAAGACGGTGCTGGACACGTACAGCGTCTTGCCGTCCGGGGCGAAGCCGCTCTCGTGGCCGAGGATCCCGGCCAGCGAGATGCTGAGAAGCTTCGGCTTGCGGCAGTCGGTCTTCACGTCGTACACAGCGAGCGCGCCGGGAGCAGTGGCGGCCGTGCCGAGGACTCCGACGAGCAGGCCCCGGGCCTGGTTGACCAGCAGCGACTCGTGCGGAGCCAGCATCGGCAGCGAGGTGAGGTTGGCGGTCTTCCGCGGGTGGGCGGGGTCGTTCATGTCGAGCACGACCACCCCGTTGCCCTGCCCGTTGAGCAGGTTGCCCACCAGGGCGTCGGGCGAGGTCAGCTGGGAGGAGTCGTAGAACGCACAGGTGTTGCCCTGGGCGTCGGTGTAGCGAAGCGTCTTGAAGCCGCCCGTCGTACCGGCCCGGGAGACCTCGGTGGTGTTGCACGTGTAGCCCTGCAGATAGCGCCCCGAGGTGAAGTCCGCCTTCGGGACCCGGCCCTGGATCGACGTCTCAGGAAGGGAACCGGGACCGCAGAGGGCCGCTGGTACTGCCGACCGCACCGCGTCGTCTGCTGCGTTGGAGGTGCCCGCGAGCGCCCAGGAGCCGAGGCCGAGGGCGACGACCAGGAGGAGGACGAGTCGGCGGAGGGCAGCACGTCGCTGCAGCGGTGAGCTGGTCATGCCTGCTCAACGAGCAGGGGTCGGGCGCGCTACGCCTCAGTGCAGCAACTTCTGGACGCCGTTGGTCAGCTTGACGACGTAGAAGCCTGAGTTGGAGTCGGTGTACCAGACGCTGTTGTTCCTCAGGTCCCAGGCGGGCTGGGACATCGCCCAGGAACCGATGGCCGGGATCAGTGCCAGCTTGTTCACCTTCGGTACCGGCTTGTTGAAGTACGCCACCTCCTTGGGGTGCTTCACGTCGCGGATGTCGAAGAGCCGTAGGCCCGAGGCGATCATCGAGCAACCCGCGATCTTCGGGTCCACGCGTGTCGGCAGACCGCAGTAGTGCGCGGCGTACCCCTGGACCGGAAGTGCTGCCCCGGGGTCGTTGTACTGCGGTCCGCCCCGCTGGTCGGGCTGGTGCACCTTGAGCCGGATGTCGGAGACGACCTTCGGATGCTTCGGGTCCTGTACGTCGATGATCCGGGCGGCGCCGACGGGCGCGTGCTTGATGTCGACCAGGCCGGTGAAGGTGAACAGGTCGACGAACTCGTCGACCTCGAAGACGTAGTGCCGGCCACCGCGGGTGAACGGCTCGGCGACCTGCGGGATGGAGGAACCGCGCCAGGTGATGGTCGAGAGCACCGGCACCTTGGGCTTGGCCTTACGGGCCTGGACCTGGCTGACGTCGAGGATCCGGAGCCCGGCACCCTCGATCAGGTTCGCGCTCGGCTGACCGATGTTGGCGACGTACATGGTGTTGCCGTCGTTCGACAGCCGGAGGCCGTGGTAGACGACGCCACCCTCCTTGTAGACGATCTTCGGTTTCCGCGGGTTCGTCAGGTCGACCGCAGTCAGCGTGCCGAGCACGCCGGCGACGTAGTAGGTCTTCCCATCCGGGGAGAAACCGCTCTCGTGGCCGAGGATCCCTGACAGCGAGCTGGAGAGCAGCTTCGGCTTGCGGCAGTCGGTCTTCACGTCGTACACGTCGAGGATGCCGGGGGCGGTCACCGCTGTGCCCATCACGCCGACCAGCAAGCCGCGCTTCGCGTTGACCAGCAGCGACTCGTGCGGGCTGATCATTCCCACCGAGACCAGGTTCGCGGTCTTCCTCGGCTTTGCCGGGTTGGTCATGTCGAGGACCACCACACCCAGCCCGTCGCCGGACAGGACGTTCGAGACGACGTCACGCGGGATCGTCAGCGTCGAGTCGTAGAACGCGCAGGTGTGGCCTCGGGAGTCGGTGTAGCGCAGCGTCTTGAACCCTCCCGAGCTGCCCTGGTGGCCGACCTCGCTGGTGTTGCAGGTGTAGCCCTTCTTCACCCGGCCCGAGGTGTAGTCCGCCTTCGGGACCCGGCCCTGCGTCGAGGTCTCGGGCAGCGAGCCCGGGCCGCAGGTGGCCTTCGGTACCGACGCCGCGACCGGTGCCGGCGTGGCACCGAAGCTGCCCGTGGCCACCAAGCCGCCAACCAGGGACAGCACCGCCGCAGACACGGCGAGGAGACGGCGTACGGCAGCGGTGCGGGAGGATCTCTGGACGACCATGACGCGACTCTAGGTCAGCACGACCGGTTTGGGAGGTTTCTCATTCCGTGGCGAGGCGGATCCCGAAGGCCACCAGGACACCGGCGGTGGCGACGTCGAGACGGTGCCGGATCCGCGGGGTGTTCATCCAGTCCGTCACGCGCCCGGCGAGCGCAAGGAGCACCAGCCAGTAGAGGGCCGTGAGGACGACGAAGACCGCGCCGAACGCTGCCGTGGTCAGGCCGACCGAGGCGCCGTCCGGGACGAAGCCGGGCAAGAAGGTCACGAAGAAGACTCCGACCTTCGGGTTCAGCAAGTTGGTCAGGACGCCCGCCCGGAATCCCGTGCCGAGCACGCTCGGGCGCACGTCCGCAGCCTCCGTGACCGCTCCGCGGGTCCGCCACGCCTGGACGCCCAGGAACACCAGGTACGCCGCGCCGACGACCCTCAGGGCGTCGTACCCGAGCTCGCTGGCGCGCAGCAGCGCTGCGATCCCGAGCGTCGCCGCGGTCACCCAGACGGACAGGCCGACCAGGTTCCCCAGCGCCGTCAGGACGCCCTGCCGGCGGCCGCCGCGCAGGATCGCGCGGACCACGACGAGCGTGTCGGGGCCGGGCAGCAGGACGATCAGGGCCGCGGCGCCGGTGAAGGTCAGGAAAGAGACGAGCACCCGTCCAGGCTAGGCCTGAACGGGTGCTCGTGCTGCAGGTTCGTCAGCCGCTGATCTTCTGGAGGCGGGTCACGGTCTCCTCGTACTCGGCGATGAGCTCGGCCATCACCTGAGCGACCGGCTTGACCTCGTTCGTGCGACCGATGATCTGGCCCGCCGGCATCGCGACGGCATCGGCGTCGTCAGCGCCGTTCATCCGGTTGTGGGCGTCGGAGACGAGCAGGTTCTGCAGCGGCATCGGGAGCGGCGCCGGGGCACCCTCCTCCTCCCACGCAGCAGTCCACTTGTTCTTCAGCAGGCGCGCCGGCTTGCCGGTGTAGACACGGCTGCGGACGGTGTCGCCCGAGCCCGCCTTGAGCAGCGCGCGCTGGACGGCGTCGCTGTTGCCGAGGTCGTACTCCGCCACGGTGAGCCAGAGCGACCCGGTCCAGACACCCTGGGCGCCCAGGGCGAGCGAGGCGGCGACCTGACGGCCGCAGCCGATGCCACCGGCGGCGAGCACCGGGACGTCGGGACCGACCGCGTCGACGATCTCCGGGGTGAGCACCATGCTGGCGATCTCACCGGTGTGGCCGCCGGCCTCGTAGCCCTGGGACACGATGATGTCCACGCCGTTGGCGACGTGGCTCGCGGCGTGCTTGCCGGCTCCGGCCAGCGCGGCAACCAGGACACCCTTGGCGTGGGCGAGTTCGATGACGTCGACCGGCGGGGTGCCGAGCGCGTTCGCGATCAGGACCGGGCGGTGCTGCAGCGCGACGTCGACGTGGCTGCGCGCGGTGCTGTGCAGCCAGCCGAGAACACCCTCGCGGCCCTCACCCTCCGGCAGCGGCGGGACACCGAGCTTGCGCAGGGTCTCCTCCACGAACGTGATGTGCTCGCCGGGGATCAGGGACTTCAGGTCGACCGAGGTGCCCTCGGTGGGGATCTTCATCGGCATCACGATGTCGACGCCGTACGGCTTGCCGTCGGTGTTCTCATCCATCCACGTCAGCGTCTCGTCGAGCTCGCTCGAGTCGTTGAAGCGGACCGCCCCGAGCACGCCCAGACCACCGGCCCGGGAGACCGCCGCGGCGACCTTCTCCGAGGGGGTGAAGGCGAAGATCGGGTACTCGTTGCCGAGTCGTTCACAAAGCTCCGTGCGCATCAGGCCGACGCTCCTTCGGTGTTGTTCAGGGCTTTGGCCTCGAGCAGCAGCTCCTTGGCCTTCGGGTACTGCGCCTTGCCGGTGGCATTGCGCGGGATCTCCGGGACGAGGGTCATCGTCCGCGGAAGCTTGTAGCCGGAGAGGAACTCGCGGAGGTACTCGCGCAGCTCCCCGAGCTCGACGGTCTCGCCCTCGCGCGGCTGGATCACCGCGGCCACGGCCTGGCCGAACTTCTCGTCCGGAATGCCGACGACGAGGACGTCGTACACGGCCGGGTGGCGCTTGATCGCCATCTCGACCTCTTCGGGGTAGACCTTCTCGCCGCCGGTGTTGACGCAGTTCGAGCCACGACCGAGGAGCGTGACCTTGTTGTCCTCCTCGATCCGGGCGAAGTCGCCGGGCACCGAGATCCGCATGCCGTCGACGACCAGGAAGGTCTCGGCGGACTTCTTCTCGTCCTTGTAGTAACCCACCGGCACCGAGCCGCCGCGGCCCAGTCGGCCGATCTTGCCCACGTTGGTAGCCAGGTCGAGGATGTGGTTGTTCTCGTCGATGACGACGCTGCTCGGGCCGAGCCCGACGACGGGACCGTCACTGGAGATGTGGGTCTTGTCCTGCATGCCCATGCCCTGGAAGCCGGTCTCCGAGGCACCGACCGAGTCGGTGTACACCGGGTTCGGCAGCGCCTCGATCCAGCGCTCCTTGACCTCGGGGCTGAAGATCGCCGCGCTCGAGGACACCGCGAACAGGCTCGCGCCGCTGTACGGCGAGTCGGTCTTGGCCTTGCGCTCGAACTCCTCGATCAGGGGTCGCGCCATCGCGTCACCGGTCATGAAGATCAGCATGATGCCGTTCTCGTCGATCAACTCCCAGGTGCGCTGGGGGTCGAACTTGGGCTCCAGGATCGTGAGGTGCCCGGCGAACAGGTGCATCAGCAGACCGGCCTGGGCGCCACCGTGCATCAACGGGCTCAGCGGGAAGGTGACCATCCGGCCGTCCTGGGCGGCCTGCTTCGACTGGTCGTACTCGTCGAGCTTCTCGCCGGTGTAGAAGTCGATGCCGCCGCCGAGGGTGCGCCAGAAGTCCTCATGGCGCCACATGACGCCCTTCGGGAAGCCGGTGGTGCCCCCGGTGTAGATGATGTGCAGGTCGTCGGCGCTGCGCTCCTCGAAGTCGCGCTCGGCACTCTGGTCGCCGATCGCGTCGGCGTACAGGACGCCGTCGAACGCGCTGATGTCGGACTGGTCCTCGGGCTCGATGACGTCAGGGACCACGACGACGGTGGTCAGCTTCGGGTGGTTCGGGAAGGTCTTCGCGACCAGCGGGGCGTAGGTGCGCTCCACGATCAGCGCCACCACGTCGGCGTTCTCGAAGAGGTAGTTGAGCTCGCCCTCCACATAGCGGTAGTTGACGTTGATGTTCACCGCGCGGATCTTGACGATCGCGAGGACCGCAACGACGTGCTCGATGCTGTTCTTGGCGTAGACCGCGACGTGGTCGCCGGCCTTGACGCCCTGACTCATCAGGTAGTGCGCAAGTCGGTTGGAATCGGACTCGAGCTCGGCGAAGGTCACCACGCGCTCGCCCACCTTCACGGCGGGCTTGTCGGGGGCCGCATCGACGGCGTGCTCAAAGAGGTCAGCGATGTTCAAAGCCATGAGCCGAAGACTAGAACACGTTCTTGTTTATGGCTAGCATTCCCCGCATGACGGACACCAGCACTGAGCGGACCACCCCCGACTGCATCGTCGAGCAGGACGGTCACAAGCTGATCGTGACGATGAACCGCCCCGAGCGGCGCAACGCGCTCTCGAGCGACATGCTGCGGATCATGGAGGACGCCTGGGACCGGGTGAACGCCGATCCCGAGATCCGGGTCTGCATCCTCACCGGCGCCGGCGGCTACTTCTGTGCCGGGATGGACCTCAAGACGGCGAACGAGAAGCCCCCGGGCGACAGCTTCGAGTCCGGCGAGTTCGACCCCACGATCCTCAAGGGCCTCCTCAAGGGCTTCCGGCTCACCAAGCCGCTGATCGCCGCGGTCGAGGGGCCCGCCATCGCTGGAGGCACCGAGATCCTGCAGGGCACCGACATCCGGGTCGCCGGGGAGTCGGCGAAATTCGGCGTGGCCGAGGCGAAGTGGAGCCTGTACCCGATGGGCGGCTCCGCTGTCCGCCTCCCGCGCCAGATCCCGTACACCGTCGCGGCCGAGCTGCTGCTCACCGGTCGGCTGCTGCTCGCGCCCGAGGCCAAGGAGCTCGGCCTCATCGGGCACGTCGTCCCCGACGGCGACGCTCTGGCGAAGGCGCACGAGATCGCCGACAAGATCGCCGCGAACGGCCCGCTCGCCGTCCAGGCCATCCTGAAGACGATGCGCGACTCCGAGGGCAAGCACGAGGACGACTGCTGGGCCGACGATGCCAAGGTCGGTGCCGAGGTCTTCAAGTCCAACGACGCGAAGGAGGGGCCGCGCGCCTTCTTGGAGAAGCGTCCGGCCAACTTCACCGGCAGCTGAGCGGGGACCTAGATTGGGCGGCATGGTTGCCGTCTACATCGTTCTCGGGTTCGTTGCCGTGCTCGGCCTCTCGGTCGTGGTCATGTACAACCGGTTCGTCCGGCAGCGCACGCTCGTCGACGCCTCCTGGGGCGGGATCGACGTGGAGCTCACCCGCCGCCACGACCTGATCCCCAACCTGGTCAGCACCGTCGCCGGCTACGCGGCCCACGAGCGCGCGCTGCTCGAGGCGCTGGCCGCCGCTCGGGAGCAGGCGACGGCACACAAGGGCGACGCTCCGTCATCGCGGCAGAGCTACGAGGAGCAGGTAGGCCGGCAGCTGGGAACCGTGCTCGCGCGCGCCGAGGCCTACCCGGACCTCAAGGCGAGCAGCAACTTCCTGCAGCTGCAGACCGAACTCACCAACACCGAGGATCGGATCGCCGCGTCCCGCCGGTTCTACAACCTCAATGTGAGCGCTTACAACACCCGCGTCGCAACCTTCCCGTCCAACGTCGTCGCCGGCTGGTTCTCCTTCGGCGCGCGCGACTTCTTCGAGATCACCGATGCCGCTGCGCGCGCCGTACCGGACGCCGGGGCGGGTCTCTGATGGCGCTCGTGATCGTCCTGGCCGTCGTCGCCTTCGGGATCGTCGGGCTGGTCGGCTACCTCGGCTACCAGCAGGCGAAGAAGCGGCGTGAGGCGTTCGCAGCGGCTGCCGCGAGCCGGGGCTGGACCTACACCCGGAGCGACCCCGGCTACATCGACATGTTCGACGGCGCCCCGTTCGGCACCGGGCACAGCCGATCCGCGGAGAACGTGCTCAGCGGCACCCACGACGGCCGCGCGTTCGTCGCCTTCGACTACGAGTACGCGACCACCGAGCGCTACACCGACAGCGAGGGGAACTCGCGGACCAGGACCGAGCGACACACCTTCTCCGTCGTGGCACTCGCCCTCGGCCACGTCGTCCCGGCGCTCTCGGTCTCGCCCGAGGGTTTCTTCTCCCGGGTCGTCGGCCGGATCCTGGACAACGACATCGACCTCGAGTCCGAGCAGTTCAACCGGGCCTTCAAGGTGAGCTCGCCGGACCGTAAGTTCGCCACCGACGTCCTCCACCCGCTGATGATGGAGTACCTACTCACCATGCCGGACCTGGCCTGGTCGTTCCGGCAGAGCTACCTGGTCACCATCGGCGACGCGCCGCACAGCCTGGCCGGCCTCGACGCCACTCTCGCGGCGATCGACGGCATCGTCGACCGGGTCCCGCCGTTCGCCTGGGATCGCTGACCGACTCCGAGACCCGGTCCTACCGGCGCTGGTGCCGCTGTACGCGACGGTTCTCGCCTTCGCCGGCGGCCTGACCCGCATCGCGGGCCGCGCGGGTACGGTCAGCCGATCGCGCGGTCCCCCGTCCAGTACTGCGCGCGCAGCGCCTTCTTGTCCGGCTTGCCCAGACCCGTGAGCGGAAGGGCGTCGATCGCGATGACCTGCTTCGGCGCCTGCACCGAGCCCTTCTTCTCCTTGACCATGTTCTGGATCTCGGCGATGACGGCGTCGGTCAGCTCCTGGCCGTCGCGCATCACCACGATCGCGGCGACGGACTCACCGAACTTCTCGTGCGGGATCCCGATGACACCGACCTGCGCGACCGCCGGGTGCTCGGCCACGACGTCCTCGACCTCGCGCGGGAACACGTTGAAGCCACCGGTGACGATCATGTCCTTGGTCCGGTCGACGATGTACCAGAAACCGTCCTCGTCCTCGCGGGCGACGTCACCGGTACGCATCCAGCCGTCCTTCCAGGTCTCCGCGGTCTGCTCGGGCAGCTTCCAGTAGCCGCCGGAGAGCAGTGGACCGGCGACGCAGATCTCACCGGGCTCGCCGGGGGCGACGGGGTTGCCGTCCTCGCCGAGGAGCGCCGTGCGGGCCAGGGCCGTGGGACGACCGCAGGAGGTCAGGCGGTGCTCAGCCGGGCTGCCGTCGTCGTTCACGTGGTCACCCTTGTTGAAGTAGGTGATCACCATGGGGGCCTCGGACTGGCCGTAGTACTGGGCGAAGATCGGGCCGAACCGCTCGATGGCCTCCTTCAGACGCACCGGGTTCATCGCGCTGGCACCGTAGTAGACGGTCTCCAGGCTGGAGAGGTCGCGGGTGTGGCTGTCCGGGTGGTCCATCAACGCGTAGAGCATCGTCGGGACCAGCATCAGGGAGTTGATCTTCTTCTCCTCGATGGTCGCCAGCACCTCGGCGGGGTTGAACGTCGAGGTCACGAAGAGGGTGCCGCCCTTGATGACGACCGGCACGAAGAATGCTGCACCCGCGTGGGAGAGCGGGGTGCACATCAGGAACCGGGGCTCGGCGGGCCACTCCCACTCGGCGAGCTGGATGCTCGTCATCGTGTTCATCGTCTGCGACATGCCGATGACGCCCTTGGGCTTGCCGGTGGTACCGCCGGTGTAGGTGATCGAGACGACGTGGTCACCCGGGAGCAGGCGAGCCTCGACGCGGGTCGGTTCGAAACCGGCTGCCGCCTCGATGAGGTCCGCGGTGGTCCGGCCGCTGGCGGCGGCCGCCTCGGCGATCGTCTCGGGGACGGGCCCGATCGTCAGCACCTGGGTGAGCCCCGGGCACTTCTCCAGCAGGGCCAGCGCACGCTCGGCGAAGTACGGGTCGACGATCAGGGTGGTGATCTCGGCGTCGTTGATGACGTAGGCGTGGTCGTCGGCCGATCCGAGCGGGTGCAGCGACGTCCGCCGGTAGCCCTGGGTCTGCCCGGCACCGAGGATGAAGAGCACCTCGGGGCGGTTCAGCGCGAGCAGTGCTCCCGCCGTACCGAAGCCGGCACCGAGCGACTCGAAGGCCTGGATGTAGGTGCTGATCCGGTCGGAGACCTGCTGCCCCGTGAGGGTGACGTCGCCGAGGTGGATGATCGGCCGGTTGTGGTGCCGGCGCAGCGCGGCGACCATCAGGTGTCCGTTGTGGGTGCCGGTACGCAGGTCTCCGGCGTTCGCAATCTCGCTCACGGTGCTCATGGCGCAAGACTAGAACGTGTTCTAGCCAGAGGCAACGACCTCAGGCGAGCAGCTCGGCGACCTTCCGGATCTCGTCCCCGCTGCGCGCGCTCAGGAGCAGCGTGGTGACGCCGGTGGACTCCCACTCGGCCACCCGCTCCTTGACGTAACCCTCGTCGCCGATGATGTGCATGTCATTGACCAGCTCGTCGGGGATGAGCGCCGTTGCCTCGGCCTTCTGGCCCGAGAGGAACAGCCGCTGCACCTCGTCGGCCAGGTCGCCGTACCCCATCCGGGTGAAGACGGCGTGGTGGAAGTTCTGCTCCTTCGCGCCCATCCCACCCATGTAGAGCGCCACGACCGGCTTCATGCCGTCGATCACGGCCTGGCGCGCCGGCCCGTTGTCGGCGGTGATCTCGAGGTGGCAGGTCGCGGCGATCTCGAACGTCTCCCGGCTACGACGCGCGCCCTCGCGGGCGAAGCCCTCGTCGAGCCACGGCTGGTACATGCCGGCGGACTTCGGGGTGTAGAAGATCGGGATCCAGCCGTCGGCGATCTCGGCGGTCTGGGCGACGTTCTTCGGCCCCTCGGCGCCGAGCCAGATCGGGATGTCGGCTCGTAGCGGGTGCACGATCGGCTTCAGCGGCTTGCCCAGGCCCACCGAGCCGGGACCGTTGAACGGCAACGGGTAGTGCGGGCCGTCGTTGGTGACCGCACCCTCGCGGGCGAGAACTTGGCGGATGATGTCGACGACCTCGCGCGTGCGCGCCAGCGGCTTGGAGAACGGCTGTCCGTACCAGCCCTCGACGACCTGCGGGCCGGAGACACCCATGCCGAGCACGACCCGTCCCCCGGAGAGGTGGTCCAGGGTCAGCGCGTGCATCGCGATGCTCGTCGGGGTGCGGCCCGACATCTGCACGATCGACGTACCGAGGCGAACCTTCGAGGTCTCGCGGCCCCACCAAGCCAGCGGCGTAAAGGCGTCGGAGCCCCAAGCCTCAGCGGTGAAGATCGCGTCGAAGCCGGATTCTTCGGCCGCCGCGACGAGCTCCGCGTGGTTGGTGGGCATGGAAGCGCCCCAGTAGCCGAGCTGCAGGCCGAGCTTCATGGTTCTCCTCGTGGTGACGTGCCGATGTCCTTGCCCCGAATACTAGAACGTGTTTCACTTCCGTGTCATGGCCCCCTCTACAGAATCGCGTGTTCTGCACGCTCCGATGAAGGTCGAGTTCGACTACACCCGATCGCTCGGTTCAGTGCTCTCCCAGTTCATGTCGGCGCTCAAGCAGCACTCGGTGCTCGGTGGCGTCCTGGCCGACGGCAGGGTCGTCGTACCGCCGCCGGAGTTCGACCCGGTGACCCACGACGCGATCACCGAGCTCGTCCCGGTCTCCGACCACGGCACTGTCCAGAGCTGGTCCTGGGTGCCCGAGCCGGTCTCCCAGCAGCCGCTGACGAAACCGTTCGCGTTCGCCCAGATCCTCCTCGACGGGTCCGACGCCCCGCTGCTGCACGCGGTCGACGTCGACTCCGCGGCCGACATCTCGACCGGGATGCGCGTCCGCGTCCGCTGGGCCGAGGAAACGATCGGTTCGATCCGCGACATCGCCTGCTTCGAACCCGCCGGAGACGGCGAGACGACCGGTTCGGCGTCGATGGACTTCGGCCCGCCGGAGGTCACCGGCATCATCAGCCCGGTCAACCTCGCCTACGACTACGCCGCCTCGCCGGAGGAGACGAAGTTCTTCCGGGGCCTGTCCGAGGGCAAGCTCTTCGGACAGCGCTGCCCTGTCTGCAAGAAGGTCTACATCCCGCCGCGCGGTGCCTGCCCGGTGGACGGCGTCCCGACGGCCGAGGAGATCGAGCTTCCCGACCGCGGCACCCTGACGACGTACTGCGTGGTCAACGTGCCCTTCAAGGGCCAGACGATCCCGATCCCCTACGTCTCGGCCTACGTGCTGCTCGACGGTGCCGACATCGCGTTCCTGCACCTGATCCTCGACATCGATGCTGCCGACGTACGGATGGGCATGCGGGTCGAAGCTGTCTGGAAGCCTCGCGAGGAGTGGACCACCAGCCTCGACAACATCAAGTACTTCAGGCCCACGGGTGAGCCCGACGCCGAGTACGACACCTACAAGCACCACCTCTGATCAGGCTAAGGAATACGTGACTATGCGTGATGTGGCAGTCGTGGGTTTTGCCCAGCGACAGATGAAGGAGCTCGACGGGTCCCCGACCTGTCTGGAGCTGTTGGTCCCGATCCTCGGCGAGCTCTACCAGCAGACCGGGTGGACGAAGTCGGACATCGGGTTCTGGTGCTCGGGCTCCTCGGACTACCTCGCAGGACGGTCGTTCTCGTTCGTCTCCGCCGTCGACGCCATCGGCACCCTGCCGCCGGTGATGGAGTCGCACGTCGAGATGGACGCGGCCTGGGCCCTGTACGAGGCCTGGATCAAGATCCAGACCGGTGAGGTCGACACCGCGGTCGTGTACGGCTTCGGCAAGTCCTCGGCCGGGATCCTGCGCCGTACCCTGGCGCTTCAGCTCGACCCCTACACCGTCCAGCCGCTGTGGCCCGACACGGTGTCATTGGCCGGCATCCAGGCCCGCGAAGGCCTCGAGAAGGGCCTGTGGGACGAGGCCGCCATGGCCGAGGTCGTCGCCCGCTCCATGAGCGACGCCGCCGGGAACGAGTGGGCGATCCGCAAGGGCGCCACCTCCGTGGAGGACGTGCTCGCCCAGGCGCTGTACGCCGACCCGCTTCGCCGCTGGGACTGCGCTCCGGTCTCCGACGGGGCTTCGGGCATGGTCCTCGCCGCCGGCGACAAAGCCTTCGAGGCGTGCGAGCGCCCCGCCTGGATCACCGGGTTCGAGCACCGCATCGAACCGATCGCACTCAATGCCCGCTCGCTGACGACCTCCACCAGTACGGCCTCGGCCGGTGCTGCCTCGGGGACCGCCGGCGTGGACCTGGCCGAGCTGCATGCGCCGTTCAGCCACCAAGAGCTCATCCTGCGAGCGTCCCTCGACCTGTCCGATGACGTCCGCATCAACCCCTCGGGTGGCGCGCTGACCGCCAACCCGATGTTCTCCGCGGGCGTGAACCGTATCGGCGAGGCCGCCAGGCAGATCTGGGCCGGTACCTCCGACAAGGCGCTCGCACACGCCACCTCCGGTCCTGCGCTCCAGCAGAACCTCGTGGTCACCCTCGACTCCCAGAAGGGGAACTGACATGGCGAAGATCCCCGCTGCCGTCATCGGCGTCGGCCAGACCAAGTACCAGGCGCTCCGGGCCGACGTCTCGATGGCAGGCCTCTTGCGCGAGGCCGTCGACCGGGCACTGCTCGACGCCGGCCTCACCTTCGACGACATCGACGCGGTCGTCGTCGGCAAGGCGCCCGACCTGTTCGAGGGCGTCATGATGCCGGAGCTCTACCTGGCCGACGCCCTCGGCGCCTCCGGGAAGCCGCTGCTGCGCGTGCACACCGCCGGTTCGGTGGGCGGATCGACCGCGATCGTGGCCGCGTCGCTGGTTCAGGCCGGCGTCCACGAGCGAGTGCTCACCGTCGCCTTCGAGAAGCAGTCTGAATCGAACGCGATGTGGGCACTGTCCATTCCGGTGCCGTTCATCATGCCGGTGCACGCAGGCGCCGGCGGCTACTTCGCGCCGCACGTGCGTTCCTACATCCGTCGTTCCGGCGCGCCCCTTCACATCGGCGCGATGGTCGCGGCGAAGGACCGGCAGAACGCGCTGAAGAACCCGTACGCCCACCTGCACAACGAAGGCACCACGGTCGAGTCCGTGCTGGCTTCGACGATGCTGTGGGACCCGATCCGGTTCGACGAGACCTGCCCGTCCTCGGACGGTGCCTGCGCCATGGTGATCGCCTCCGAGACCGCCGTGGCGAAGTCCGGGGTCACCAACCCGGCCTGGATCCACGGCACGCAGATGCGGTCGGAGCCGACCACGGCCGCCGAGCGCGACCAGGTGAACCCGCAGGCCGGCCGCGACGCGTCCGCCGCCCTGTGGAAGCAGGCCGGCATCACGAACCCGATCGAGGAGATCGACTGCGCCGAGGTCTACGTGCCGTTCTCGTGGTTCGAGCCGATGTGGCTGGAGAACCTGGGCTTCGCGGCACCGGGCGACGGCTGGAAGCTGACCGAGGCGGGCGAGACCGCCATCGGTGGCAAGATCCCGTTCAACATGAGCGGCGGTGTGCTGTCCTCCAACCCGATCGGCGCGAGCGGCATGATCCGGTTCGCCGAGGCGTCGCTGCAGGTCATGGGCGAAGCCGGCGAGCACCAGGTCGACGGGGCACGCAAGGCCCTGGGCCACGCGTACGGCGGGGGCTCGCAGTTCTTCGCGATGTGGGTCGTCGGCGCGGACAAGCCTGCCAACTAGCGCCCACCCGAACGCCCCGGACCTCGCTCGGTTCGGGGCGTTCGTGCGTCCGCCGCGGAACATCGGGCGGCGTACCGGGGTTGCGCCTGCATGACCACTCTCGCCTCACGCACGATCGATGCCCTCCGCCAGGAGCACGACGGCCTCGCTGTCCTCGTCTCCGCCCTCAGCCCCGATCAGCTCGCTGGTCCGTCCGGCGCCAGCGAGTGGTCGGTCGCGCAGGTGCTCTCGCACCTCGGCAGCGGCTCGGAGATCAGCCTGGCCGGGCTCCAGGTTGCGCTGGGCGAGCGCGAGGCTCCAGACGACAGCTTCAACCGCTCGGTGTGGGACCGCTGGGACGCGATGACTCCGGCCGAGCAGGCCGCGGGGTTCCTCGAGCACGACCAGATCCTGGTCGAGGCATTCGACTCGCTGACTCCCGAGCAGCTCGAAGCCCTCCAGGTCCCGGTCGGGTTCCTTCCGGCTCCGGTGTCGGTAGCGACGTACACGGGTCTCCGGCTCGGCGAGGTCGCCCACCACAGCTGGGATGCTCGAGTTGCCCTCGACGTGAGCGCCGCGCTGCTGGACGTGAGTACCGCTGTGCTGCCCGAGCACCTCTCCGGCGATCTGGCGCTCCTCCTCGGCTTCCTCGGAAAGCCCGACCAGGTCCAGACCCCTGTCGTGCTCGACCTGAGAGACTCGGGCTACAGCATCGCGATCGGCGACGGCGTCACCCTGGCCAGCACCGGGGTCGCGGCGACGGCCACCTTCGCCGGACCGTTGGAAGCCGCCCTCCGGCTGGTCACGGGGCGGCTCGCGCCGCAGTACACGCCGGCCGGCGTGGCCGTGTCCGGGAACGTCACCCTCGCCGAGCTGCGTGCTGTCTTCCCCGGCTTCTGAGCGCCGCCGGCGAGCACCTAGGGTGAGCACGTGATCGAGCTCTTCAACCCCACCGAGATCGAGCAGATGCGACCCGCGGGCCGCTTCGTCGCTGACGTCCTGACCGCTCTGCGCGCGAAGGCCGACGTAGGCGTAAACCTGCTCGACCTCGACGCCCTGGTCGCAGACATGATCGCCGAGCGCGGTGCCACCTCCTGCTACGTCGACTACCACCCGTCGTTCGGCGCGATGCCGTTCGGGAAGGTGCTCTGCACGTCGGTCAACGACGCAGTCCTGCACGGACTGCCGTTCGACTACGTGCTCGCGGACGGTGACCTGCTCAGCGTGGACTTCGCCTGCTCGGTCGACGGGTGGGTCGCGGACTCCGCGACCTCGGTGGTCGTCGGAACGCCGCGACCCGAGGACCTGGAGCTGATCCGTACGACCGAGGTCGCCCTGGAGGCGGGGATCGCCGCAGCGGTCGTCGGCAATCGGATGGGCGACATCAGCGCCGCCATCGGGGAGACTGCACGCGCCGCCGGCCTCAGCATCAACCTTCAGTTCGGCGGACACGGGGTCGGCCGGACGATGCACGGCGACCCGCACGTCGCCAACGACGGTCGGGCCGGTCGCGGGCTGCCGCTCAAGGCCGGCCTGGTGATCGCTATCGAGCCGTGGTTCATGCACTCCACCGACGAGATCTTCACCGATCCTGACGGGTGGACGCTGCGCAGTGCCGACGGGTCCCGAGGGGCTCACAGCGAGCACACCATCGCGATCACCGAGGACGGACCGGTCGTCTTCACCGCACGGGCCTGACTGCTCCCCCACGACGACGAAGCCGCCGGACCCGTGAGGGTGACGGCGGCTTCGTGCTTGGCCCAGGGAGGTAGGCGGCTCCGGTCAGGAATACTTGACCGGAAGCTCCTTGATGCCGTTGATCCAGGCGTGCCGCAGACGACGGGGCTCGCCGGCCTTGGAGATGTTCGGCGCCTTGTCAGCCAGGACGTTGAACATCACGTCGACCTCGAGACGGGCCAGGTTCGCACCGATGCAGTAGTGCGCGCCGTGACCGCCGAACGCCAGGTGCGGGTTGTGCGCCCGCTTGATGTCGAACTTGGTCGGCTCCTCGAAGACGTCCTCGTCGTGGTTGCCCGAGGCGTAGAACAGCGCGACCCGGTCCCCCTTCTTGACCAGGGTGCCGTTGACCTCGACGTCGTTCAGCGCGGTGCGCTGGAAGACGGTGACGGGGGTGGCCCAGCGGATGACCTCGTCGACCATCGTCGAGGGGCGCTCGGCCTTCCAGATCTCCCACTGCTCGGGGTTCTGGAAGAAGGCCTCCATGCCGTGGGTGATGGCGTTGCGGGTGGTCTCGTTGCCGGCCACGGCGAGCAGGATCACGAAGAACCCGAACTCGTCGTCGGTCAGGCCCTCGCCGTCCTCCCCCGCGGTGACGAGCTTGGTGATGATGTCGTCCTGCGGGTTCTCCTTGCGGTCCGCGGCAAGCATCATGGCGTAGCCGAGGATCTCCGCAGCCGCGACGGCCGGGTCGGCGTCGTACTCGGGGTCGTCGTAGGCGAGCATCTGGTTCGACCAGTCGAACAGCTTGCGCCGGTCCTCCTGCGGTACGCCGAGGAGCTCGGCGATCGCCTGCAGAGGGAGCTCGGCGGCGACCTCGTAGACGAAGTCACCCTCGCCCTTGGCGAGCGCTTCGTCCACGATCGTGTGTGCCCGCTCGATGAGGATGTCCTTGAGCGCGTTGATCGAGCGCGGGGTGAAGCCGCGGCTGATCGTCTGGCGGAGCTTGGTGTGGTCCGGCGGGTCCTGGTTGACCAGCATGACGCCCTGCAGCTCGACCTGGTCGCGCGTCATGTCCGCTCCGAAGCGGATGATGACGCCGTTCTCGTTGGCCGAGAACTCCTTGGAGTTCTTCGAGATCGCCGCGATGTCCGCGTGCTTGGTGATCGCCCAGAAGCCGGTGTCGAGGAACCCGGCCCGAGCCTCCGGCTCCTGCTCGACCCAGTGCACCGGAGCGGTCTTGCGGAGCTCGAGGAACTCCTGCAGCGGGATCGCTGCCTCGTTCAGGGCAGGGTCCGTCGGGTCGAAGGCGACGGGAAGTGCGGGAGCCACGGTCACTGAATTTCCTCCACAGTTCTGGAACACGTTCTAGTGACGATGATGACACAGTTTGTGCACGTGATCAAAGGGCCCTGCGGAACTTTCAGGCTATCTTTGGTGTGGCACAAAACCAGAACGTGTTCTATTTTGGGGACGTCGTCCCCACCCGTCTCAGGAGGAACCCCCATGGGCAACCCGGTCATCGTCGAAGCCGTCCGCACCCCGCTCGGGAAGCGCCGCGGCTGGCTTGCCGGCCTGCACCCGGCCGAGCTGCTCGGTGCCTCCCAGGTCGAGGTCATCAAGCGTGCCGGGATCGACCCCGAGCTGGTCGACCAGCTCATCGCCGGGTGCGTCACCCAGGCGGGCGAGCAGTCGAACAACATGGCACGACGCGCCTGGATGCACGCGGGACTCCCGAACGCCACGGCCTCGACCGTGATCGACGCGCAGTGCTCCTCGGCCCAGCAGGCCACCCACTTCATCAACGCGATGATCGCCGCCGGCCAGATCAAGGTCGGCATCGCCTGCGGCGTCGAGTCGATGTCGCGCATCGCCCTGGGCGCGAACGTTCCCCCGGGAAGCGGCGACCCGCGCCCCGACAGCTGGAGCATCGACCTCCCCTCGCAGTTCGAGGGCGCCGACAGGATCGCGAAGAACCGCGGTTTCACACGCGCCGACGTCGACCGCTTCGGATTCGAGTCACAGCGCAAGGCCGCCGTGGCCGTAGCCGAGGGACGCTTCAAGCGTGAGATCTTCGGAGTCGAGGCTCCGGTCCTGGACGCAGAGGGCAAGCCGACCGGCGAGACCCGCGTCGTGGACACCGACCAGGGCCTGCGCGAGACCACCCTCGAGGGACTTGCCTCGCTGAAGCCCGTCCTCGAGGGCGGCTTGCACACCGCCGGCACGTCGTCGCAGATCTCCGACGGATCCTCCGCACTGCTGCTGATGGACGAGGACCTTGCCAACTCCCTCGGCCTCAAGCCGCGTGCCCGGATCATCACCTCGACCCTCGTCGGCTCCGACCCGTACTACCACCTCGACGGCCCGGTCCAAGCGACCGAGAAGGTCCTGGCGGACTCCGGCATGAGCATTTCCGACATCGACGTCTTCGAGGTCAACGAGGCCTTCGCCGCCGTCGTGATGAGCTGGGCCAAGGTGCACAACGTCCCGGAGGACAAGTACAACGTCAACGGCGGCGCCATCGCGATCGGCCACCCGGTCGGCTCCACCGGCACGCGACTGCTGACCACCGCCCTCCACGAGCTCGAGCGCCAGGACAAGTCCACGGCCCTCATCTCCATGTGCGCTGGTGGCGCCCAGGGGTCCGGCACGATCATTGAGCGCATCTGATCCCAGAATTCACAACCTCTGTTGTGAAACTGCCGCTTCCCGTACGCGATCGCATACGGGGAGCGGCAGTTCTGTTCGGGAAGTAGGCAGTTCTGAACACTGCACAAGAGTCCGCCAGCCCCGGTTCTCCACCGCGCACCATCGACGACGGGCCCTGTTCGCCGTAGGACTGCATTGTGACCCGGCATGGACGAGCTCTTTGGACTGCACCTGGATGGCGTGTTCCAACGACGGGAGGCTCTGGACCACGGGTACGGCGATAAGGACCTCGTCGCCGGTTTGCGTTCGGGTCAACTGGCACGGATCAGGCCAGGTGCCTACGCCCGGCTGTCGACCTGGACGGATGCCGACCCTGTCGAGCAGCACAAGATGCGTTCTCACGCCGTCCTGCGATCCCACACCTCGCCACTCGCGCTCAGCCACACATCAGCCGCGGTCGAGCACGGCCTGAGGCTGTTCCAGCCGGATCTCAGGCATGTCCACGTGACTACGCTCGACCGGAAGATCGCACGAACCACCCCCGATGTCGTCTACCACCAAGGCGCTGCGGGTGCGGATCAGCTTGTCGAGCTCAACGGATGCCTGGTGACGAGCGCCGATCGAGCCGCTCTCGAGGCTGCATCATTGGTCGGGGTACAGCACGGGCTCGTGATTCTGGACTCCGCTCTGGACCTGGGCCTGACCGATCTGGACTCCGTACGGCGAACCCACGCTCAGATCGCTCGATGGCCCAGTGCGCGACGCCTCCAGGTCGCCGTACGCCTTGCCCGGCCTGGTTCGAACTCCGTCGGGGAAACGCTGGCCAGGTATCTCATGTGGACCGAACACCTCCCAGAGCCGGTGCTGCAATTCGAAGTGCACGACGACAACGGCGCCCTGGTCGGGCGGTCGGACTTCGGATGGCCTGGCTACGGCCTCCTCGGGGAGTTCGACGGGATGCAGAAGTACGGGCGCCTACTCCGGCCGGGCGAGTCGCCCGGCGAGGCACTAACCCGGGAGAAGGTCCGCGAGGACGCGTTGCGCAGCATCACCGGATTCATGATGGTCCGCATCATCTGGCCGGACCTCTTTACCCGTGCCGTGACCGGCGCCCGCATCCGCGCAGCTCTGAGCCGCAGCAGGCGATTCGTCGCCTGATCGCGCGAGCTTCCCGAACAGAACAGCTGCTTCCCGAATGCGATCTTGTTCGGGAAGCAGCTGTTTCACAACAGGGGTTGTGAATTCTGGGTTAGCTGGCGCCGTAAACGGGCTCCGGGTCGGCGCCCTCGGCGATCAGGGCGTCGACGACCTCGCCGAGCTCGGTGGCCTCCCAGCGCGATCCCTTGTCGCGAGCTGCGCCGTGGTTCCAGCCCTCTTCGAGAGTCAGCTTGCCGCCGTCGCTCTCGAAGACCCGGCCGGTGACGTGTCCCGAAGCCTCGGAGGCGAGCCAAGCGACGATCGGGGAGTTGTCCTCGGGCAGGGCCATCTCGGAGGTGTCGAAGGCGCCCTCGGTCATGCGGGTCTTGGCGACCGGGGCGAGGGCGTTGACCGTCACGCCGACCCGGCCGAGCTCAGCCGCAGCGACGACCGTCATCGTGGCGATGCCGCCCTTGGCCGCGGAGTAGGTGATCTGTCCGATGGAGCCCTGCAGACCGGCACCCGACGTCGTGTTGATGACCCGGGCGGCGCGCTGACGGCCCTCCTTCGACTCCGCACGCCAGTACGCCGCGGCGTGCCGCAGCGGCGCGAAGTGACCCTTGAGGTGCACCCGGATGACGGCGTCCCACTCGTCCTCGGTGGCGTTGACGAGCATCCGGTCGCGGACGAATCCGGCGTTGTTGACCAGGATGTCGAGGCCGCCGAAGGTGTCGATCGCCTGCTGCACCATCGCGGCCGCCTGCTCGAAGTCGGCGACGTCGGCGCCGTTGACGACTGCCTCGCCCCCCAGAGCCTCGATCTCGGCGACGACGTCGTGAGCAGGCGAGTCGCTCTTCTCGCCGTTGTTGGAGACGCCGAAGTCGTTCACGACGACCTTGGCGCCCTGCCGGGCGAGCTCGAGGGCGTGGGCGCGGCCGATGCCGCGTCCTGCTCCGGTGACGATGGCAACACGGCCTTCAAGAAGACGGGACACGGAACTACTCCTCAGTTGATGTGCAGGCGCTACTGGATGTGAAGGAAAACCGGGGGCTCGCCGCCACCGTGGCAGCCGACACTGGCGCCGCTGACGTAGGAGGCCAGGTCGCTGGAGAGGAACACGGCGACGTTGCCGACCTCCTCGGGACGCGCCATCCGGCCGAGCGGGATGGTCTGCTCGATACGCGCGACCTTCTCGTCGCCGCCGTAGTGGTCGTCGGTCTGCTCGGTACGGCACAGGCCGACCTCGATGGCGTTAACCCGGACCCGCGGCCCCCACTCCATCGCCAGGCTCTTGGTCAGCGACTCCAGGCCGGCCTTGGCCGCGGCGTAGGCAGCAATCGTCGGAGCAGGACGGTGGGCGCTGATGGAGGAGATGTTCACGATGGAGCCACCACTGTCCTGCGCCTGCATGACCTGGTTGGCGATCTGGGCCACGAGCAGCGGCGAGTTCAGGTTGAGCGCGATGATCTTGTCGTGGAAGCGCGGCGACGCGGTCGCCGCATCTGCCGCCGGCGCGCCGCCGGCGTTGTTGACCAGGACGTCCAGACGCCCGTGGTTCGCGACGATCCCGTCGACCAGCGCCTGGACGGAGTCGGGGTCCCGGACGTCGCAGGTCACGTGCGTCGTACCGGGGAACGGCTCGGCCTCCGACCGCGCACAGGTGACCACCGTGGCTCCGGCCAGCGAGAACGCTTCGGTGATGCCGCGGCCGATGCCGCGGGAGCCGCCGGTGACGAGAACCACCCGTCCGGTCAGGTCGATCGAGAGAGCCATGCTGATAGAGTACCAAGCAAGTGCTTGGTTTGTTCGGTCCGGCCCTCGAGAGGTTCCCATGTCTGCAGTCACCAGCGAGTTGCGCGAGGACGGCATCCGCATCGTCACGATGGCGCATCCCCCCGTGAACGCGCTCACCGTCCAGGGCTGGTTCGATATCGGGATCGCGCTCGACGAGGCCTCGAAGGACCTGAACACGAAGGTCGTGATCCTGCGCGCCGAGGGCAAGGGCTTCAACGCGGGGGTGGACATCAAGGAGATGCAGAACACCACCGGGTTCGACGCCCTGATCGGCGCCAACAAGGGTTGCTACGCGGCGTTCAAGGCCGTGTACGAGTGCAGCGTGCCGGTGATCGCGGTCGTCAACGGATTCTGCGTCGGCGGTGGTGTCGGCCTGGTCGGCAACGCCGACATCGTGATCGCCAGCGACGACGCCTACTTCGGCGTTCCTGAGGTCAAGCAGGGGGCGCTCGGAGCGGCGACCCACATGGCACGCCTGGTCCCCCAGCAGATGATGCGCGCGCTCTACTTCACCGCAGCCACCATCCCCGCGACCGAGCTGCATAAGTTCGGTTCGGTCTTCAAGATCGGTCCGCGCGACCAGATCGACAGCATCGCCCTCGAGGTGGCCGCGAGCATCGCCGAGAAGGACACCCGGGTGATCCGCGCGGCGAAGGAAGCGCTGAACGGCATCGAGCCGGTCGACGTCAACAAGAGCTACCGGTTCGAGCAGGGGTTCACCTTCGAGCTCAACCTGGCCGGCGTATCCGACGAGCTCCGCGACAACTTCGCGGGGACTGACAAGGCAGGGAAGAACGCGTGAGCAAGCCCCGCGACAAGCAGATGACGATCGACGAGGTCGTCGCCCAGCTCTCCGACGGAATGACCATCGGCATCGGCGGGTGGGGACCACGGCGCAAGCCGATGGCCCTGGTCCGCGCGATTCTGCGCTCCGACCTTAAGGACCTCACCATCGTGAGCTGGGGCGGTGCCGACGTCGGTCTGCTGGCCCGCGCCGGCAAGATCAAGAAGCTGGTCTACGCGTTCGTCTCGCTCGACTCGATCCCGCTCGAGCCGAACTTCCAGCGCGCCCGTCAGAACGGAACGATCCCGGAGATCGTCGAGCTCGACGAGGGGATGTTCCAGACCGGCCTGTACGCCGCAGCGCAGCGCCTCCCGTTCCTACCGATGCGCGCCGGCCTGGGCTCCGACGTCCTGGTCAACAACAGCTGGATCAAGACCGTCGCCTCCCCGTACGCCGACGAGAACGGCGACTTCGAAGACCTCACCGCCGTGCCGGCCCTGAAGCTCGACGTCGCTCTGGTGCACCTGAACCGCGCCGATGTCCACGGAAACGCGACCTACCTCGGCCCCGACCCCTACTTCGACGACCTGTTCGTCCAGGCCGCCGACAAGGCGTTCGTCTCGGTCGAGCAGATCGTCGATACAGCGGGGCTCACGGTCGACACCCCGGTCCAGCGCCTGCTGATCAGCCGGATGATGGTCGACGGCGTCGTCGAGACCCCGAACGGCGCGCACTTCACCCTCTGTACGCCGGACTACGAGCGCGACGAGAAGTTCCAGAAGGTGTATGCCGCCGCGGCCAGCGGGTCGGACGAGGACTGGGCCGCGTTCGAGCAGCGTTTCCTGAGCGGCGACGAAGCCGCCTACCAAGCCGCCGTCGCGGCGTTCGCAGAGGAGCAGAAGGCATGACCGAGTTCTCCCGCGCAGAGGTCTGCGCCGCAGCCATCGCCGACGCCTTCGCCGACGACGGCGAGATTTTCGCTTCCCCGATGGGCATGCTCCCGATGCTGGGCGTCAGGCTGGCCAAGCTGACCTCCAACCCGGACCTGGTCATCTCCGACGGCGAGTCGCTCTTCCTCGGCGGCACTCCCCCGCTCTTCGCCAAGGCCGACGTCGTCGAGGGCTGGATCCCGTTCCGCCGCGTCTTCGACGTCGTCGCCTACGGCAAGCGCCACGTGATGATGGGCGCCACCCAGGTGGACCGCCAGGGCAACCAGAACATCTCCGCCATCGGAGACTTCGCCCAGCCGAAGCGTCAGCTGCTCGGGTCCCGCGGCGCCCCGGGCAACACGGTGAACAACCGGACGTCGTACTGGGTTCCGAAGCACAACACCCGCGTCTTCGTCGAGAACGTCGACATCGTCTCCGGTGTCGGTCCGGCCCGGGCCAAGGCTGCCGGCCCGGGCGCGTCGAAGTACAACGACATCCACCGGATCGTCTCCAACCTGGGCGTCTTCGACGTCAAGGGCGCCGGCGACACGGTCCGGCTCCTTTCGCTGCACCCCGGCGTCACGCTGGACGAGGTCGTGGAGAACACCGGGTTCGCCCTGGAGGTTCCGAGCGAGGTGCCCGTCACCCGCGAGCCGACCGAGTCAGAGCTGATGATCATCCGCAACGTGCTGGACCCGAAGACGTTGCGTGACCGCGAGGTCGCGCCCGTGGTGAGTGAGGCGAAGTGATCGACCAGCTGCTGACGACCCCGTTGACCGAGCTCATCGGGATCAAGCACCCCGTGGTCCAGACCGGGATGGGCTGGGTGGCCGGACCGCGCCTGGTCGCCGGCACCGCCAACGCCGGCGGCCTCGGAATCCTCGCGAGCGCCACGATGACCCACGACGAGCTCGAGAAGGCGATCGTGGAGGTCAAGGGCCGCACCGACATGCCCTTCGGCGTGAACCTGCGCGCCGACGCCGCCGACGCCCCGGCCCGCTGCAACCTGCTCATCGAGTACGGCGTCAAGGTCGCCAGCTTCGCCCTAGCGCCGAAACCCGAGCTGATCGCGAAGCTCAAGGAGCACGACATCGTCGTGATCCCCAGCATCGGAGCTGCCAAGCACGCCAAGAAGGTAGCCGCCTGGGGCGCCGACGCGGTGATGATCCAGGGCGGGGAGGGCGGCGGTCACACCGGGGCCGTGCCCACGACGTTGCTGCTGCCCACCGTCCTGGACGCCGTCGACATCCCGGTCATCGCCGCCGGCGGCTTCTTCGACGGCCGCGGGCTCGCTGCCGCGCTGTCCTACGGCGCCGCCGGCATCGGGATGGGCACCCGGTTCCTGCTCACCCAGGACTCGCGGGTCCCGGACGCCGTCAAGCAGCGCTACCTGGACGCCGACCTGAACGGCACCGTGGTGACCGCGAAGGTCGACGGGATGCCGCACCGGATGCTGCGCACCGACCTGGTCGACTCGGTCGAGGAGTCCAGCGCGATCAAGCGTCTCGGACCGACCGCACGCCGGACCCTGGCGTTCAAGAAGATGAGCGGCATGTCCTGGGCCGGTCTGATCAAGGACGGCCAGGCGATGAAGCACGGCTCGGACCGGTCCTGGGCCCAGATGGTGCTCGCCGCCAACACCCCGATGATGCTCAAGGCCGGACTCGTCGAGGGCAACCCGGACGCCGGGATCCTCGCCTCAGGTCAGGTCGTCGGCGTGATCGAGGACCTGCCGACCTGCGAAGAGCTGATCGAGCGGGTCGTCGTCCAGGCAGCCGCAGAGCTGCGTCGTACGCAGGGGTACCTCGCCTGAGCGAGCGCTGAGCACGGCGACAGCCGAGGCGCGGTCCTGACGTAGGTCAGGACCGCGCCTCGGCGGCGTTTGCGGTCAGTAGCCCGACTAGGAGCCAGGCGTGGCGGTGGGTGCCGGCGTCGGGACCGCAGCCTTCGCGCAGGAGGTCAGGCCTGCCGACACCGAGGTCAGCGCAGCCGTGTCAGCGGAGTTCGCCTTGTAGTTCTTGTCGCCGTCGACCAGTGCCTTGACGGCACCGTCGGAGAGCTTCGAGCCCACGATCGCCTTGGCCAGGCAGTCAGCGATCGTGTCGGTGATCTGGCTGGACGATCCGCCGAGGAGGGCGTTCGCCTTGCCCGACTGCAGGCTCTTGGAGACCTCGTCGGCCGAGGGGCGGCTTCCGCCTCCACCGCCGCCTCCGCAGGCCGACGTGGTGAGCAGTACGGCGGCCAGGATTGCCGCTCCGAGAGTACGCATCGTTGATTCCCTCCCGCGTCCAGGACCTCCCGGGACGCGCGGCAAGGTTGTCACACTCCGGCGCCGGCTACTTCGTCAGGCACGCCCGGATCGGGTCGGCGAGCTTTTCGATCACGTCGGCGTCCTTGCCGGTCGGGTTGAAAGCCGTCGGGTCGGTGGCGACCTGCTGCAGGGCCTTGTTCGACAAGTCCGAACGCTGCACCACGTCCGCGACGCACTCCGCCTGGGACTTGGTGAACTTCTTCTTCGAGCCGAAGACCTTCTTGCCGGCGGTCACCAACGAGTCGGCCACCTCCGGGCTGCTCGGCCTCGGGATGCTCTCGGCCACCGACTTCTTGGCAGCGTCGACGTCGTCCTTGCCGCACGCCGTCGGGACCAGCAGCATGCCGATCACCAGGGCCACTCCGCATCCACGCGTCACGTTCACGGGGGAAACCTAGCCGACCCGGCTCAGAGTCGCTCGATGATCGTGACATTGGCCTGGCCGCCGCCCTCGCACATCGTCTGCAGCGCGTAGCGACCGCCGGTGCGCTCGAGCTCGTTGAGCAGCGTGGTCATCAGCCGGGTACCCGTCGCACCGATCGGGTGGCCCAGCGCGATGCCGCCGCCGTTGACGTTGACCTTCTCCAGCGGGACCTCGAGCTCCTTGGCCCAGGCGAGCACGACGGAGGCGAAGGCCTCGTTGCACTCGAACAGGTCGATGTCCTCGATCTTCAGGCCGGTCTTCTCCAGCGCGTGCCGGGTTGCCCTGATCGGGCCGGTCAGCATCCAGATCGGGTCGTCGCCCTTGACCGAGAGGTGGTGGATCCGAGCGCGCGGCTTCAGGTCGTGGTCCTTGACGGCCTGAGCCGAGGCGATCAAAACCGCGGAGGCTCCGTCGCAGATCTGCGAGGCGACACCGGCGGTGATCCTGCCGCCGGGGGCGAGCGGCTCGAGCGCCGCCATCTTCTCCAGGGAGGTCTCCCGCGGGCACTCATCGGTGGAGAAAACGGTGCCGTCGGCCAAGGTGACCGCCGCGATCTCGTTGTCGAAACGGCCCTCGGCGATGGCAGCCTTGGCGCGGTTGTGGGAGTTCAGCGCGAACTGCTCCATGTCCTCGCGGCTGATGTCCCACTTCTCCGCGATCATCTCGGCGGAGTTGAACTGGGAAACCTCGACGTCCCCGTACCGCTCGTTCCAACCCGGCGACTCGGCGAACGGGGTCGTGAAGCCGTACTGGTCGGCGACGATCATCGCGGCCGAGATCGGGATCGCCGACATGTTCTGCAAGCCTCCGGCGATGACCAGGTCCTGGGTACCGGACATGACGCCCTGCGCTGCGAAGTGCACGGCCTGCTGGCTCGAACCGCACTGGCGGTCGATGGTGACGCCAGGGACGTGGTCAGGCAGTCCGGCCACCAACCACGCCGTGCGGGCTACGTCTCCGGCTTGGGAGCCGATGGTGTCGCAGCAGCCCATGATCACGTCGTCCACAGCGCCGGCGTCGATACCGGTCCGCTCGACGAGCGCCTTGAGCACGTGCGCACCCAGGTCCGCGGAGTGCATGCTCGCCAGCGAGCCCCGACGCTTGCCGACGGGGGTGCGGACGGCGTCGATGATGTAGGCCTCGGTCATTGGGAGATCCCTTCGAGAAGAATGGTCAGGTACTGATCGGCCACGTCGGCCGGGGTGAGGGTGCCGCCGGGGCGGTACCAGCGGACGGCGACCCAGACGGTGTCGCGGAGGAAGCGGTAGACCAGCGCGACGTCGAGATCCGCCTTCAGCTCGCCGCTCGCCACGCCCTGCTCGAGCAGACCGGTCCACAGCGTGCGGAACTTCCGGTTCCTCTCGATCAGGTAGCCGAAGCGCTCGAACGTCGCCAGGTAGAGCGCATCGCTCTGGAAGATCGCGACCTCGCTGTGGTGCTCACCGATCGCCTCGAAGGACGCCCGGACGACAGCCTCGAGCTTCGCCTTCGGCGTGGAGTCGCTGGCTTCGATCGCGTCGTACTTCTTCCAGAGCTCGGTCTGGAAGGTGTCGAGCAGCTCGTCGACCATCGACTCCTTGGAGTCGAAGTGGTGGTACAGGCTGCCGGACAGGATTCCCGCGGCATCGGCGATGTCGCGGACGGTGGTGTTCTTGAACCCGCGCTCGGCGAACAGCCCCGCCGCGATGGCGAGGAGCTCGTCCCTGCGACTGGGTTCAGGCGCGCTGGCTGCTGGCACTGATCACCTCACCGGTCAGGTACGACGAGTAGTCGCTGGCCAGGAACACCATCACGTTGGCGATCTCCCACGGCTCGGCCGCCCGCCCGAACGCCTCGCGCTGCTTGAGCTCGTGGAGCAGCTCGTCGGAGGTCACCTTGGCCAGGAACGGGTGCATCGCGATGCTCGGCGAAACCGCGTTGATCCGGATCCCGTGCGGTGCGACGTCGAGTGCGGCACAGCGGGTCAGGGCCATCACCCCGGCCTTCGCTGCCGCGTAGTGCGCCTGACCCTCCTGAGCGCGCCAGCCGAGGACGGAGGCGTTGTTCACGATCACGCCGCGGGTGCCGTTGGCGATCATCCGGTTCGACGCCGCACGAATCGCGCGGAAGGTGCCGGTCAGGGTGATGTCGAGAACCTTGGACCACTGGTCGTCGGTCATCTCCAGAACGCTGGCAGTGCCGCCGAGGCCTGCGTTGTTGATCATCACGTCGACACCCCCGAGGGTGTCCGCGAGGTCCAGGAGCTGACCGATCTGCTCTTCGTTGGTCACGTCGGTCACGGTCGAGAAGACCCGGTCGGCACCGAACTCGGCGGCGAGCTCCTCGTGTGCTTCGGCGACCCGACGCTCGTGGGTGTCGGACAGGACGACCGCCTTGGCGCCCTCCTCCAGCGACCGGCGTACGACCGAGGCACCGATGCCCTTGCCGGCAGCGGCGGTGACCACCACGACCTTCCCAGCGAGGAGACCGTGACCGGCTACGTAGTCGGGGACGGGCTGTTCCGGGCGTTCGGCGGTCATCTGGTTCTCCTTGGTGGGGCGTAGCTGTGGTCGAGGTGCTTCACGACTGAGGCTGGGCTTCGCGGGGCAGGCCGAGCACGCGCTCGGAGAGAATGTTGCGCTGGACCTCGTCGGAGCCGCCGTAGATGGTGTCGGCCCGCGTGAAGAGGAACAGCCGCTGCCACTCGTCGAGGTCGTAGCCGGGGCCGGCACCGAGGGCGTCAGTCCCGCGCACCAGCATCGCGAGCTCGCCGAGCGTGCGGTGCCAAGTGGCCCAGAGCAGCTTGGCGACGCTCGCCTGCTGCGGCGCTTGCTCCTCCGAGAGCGTGCGCAGCGCGTTGAGCCGGATCACCTCGAGCTCGACGGTCGCGCGGGCGAGCCGGTCACGGACGATCGGGTCGTCGATCGTGCCGTTGGAGCGGGACAGCTCGACCAGTGCGGCGAGCTCGCGCTGGAAGCCGACCTGCTGGCCGAGGGTCGAGACGCCGCGCTCGAAGCCCAGCAGGCCCATCGCCACACCCCAGCCCTGACCGGGCTCACCGACGACCAGGTCGGCCGAGGTCCGCGCTCCGGTGAAGAAGACCTCGTTGAACTCGGCGCCCCCGGTCAGCTGCTCGATGCCCCGGATCTCGATGCCGTCCTGGTCCAGCGGCATCAGCAGGAAGCTCAGTCCCTTGTGCCGCTTCGAGCCGGGCTCAGTACGGGCAAGGACGAAGATCCAGTCGGCGAACTGGGCCAAGGACGTCCAGACCTTCTGGCCGTCGACGACCCAGTCGTCACCGTCGAGGCGCGCCTTGGTGGCGATGTTGGCCAGGTCGGAGCCAGCATTCGGCTCGGAGTAGCCCTGGCACCAGAGCGTCTCGACCGAGCGCATGCCCGGCAGGAAGCGCGCCTTCTGCTCCTCGGAGCCGAAGTGGATCAGGGTCGGTCCGATCAGCTCCTCGCCGAAGTGGTTGACCCGGGCGGGGGCGTTGGCGCGCGCGTACTCCTCGTGGAAGATCACCTGCTGCATGAGCGAGAGTCCGCGGCCGCCGTACTCGGTCGGCCAGCCGATGCAGGTCCACTCGTGCTTGGCAAGGTGCCGGTCCCACTCCAGGCGCTCGTCGTGCGCCTCCAGGTCCTTGCCGGACCCGCCGAGACCCTTGAGTGCGGCGAAGTCACCGACGAGGTTGTCCTCGAGCCACGTCCGGACCTCGGTCCGGAAGGCCCTGTCCTCGGTTGTGTCGGTCAGGTCCACGCGCGTCCCTCTCTCGAGCTGCAGGTTCCGTTACGATAGCCTACCAAGCACTTGCTTGGTATCGTTATGCTCGACCTCACGCCGGCGTGCAACCGGCCCACCCGAGGAGGACGCACCCGTGGCCCAGACCCCCGGCACCCTGCCTGCCGCGCTGCGCGCGGCAGCGCAGACGCACGGATCCCGGACGGCCGTGGTCGACGGCGAGCGCACCCTCACCTTCGCCGACCTGCTCACCGAGGTCCGCACCGCGGCAGCCGGGTACATCGGTCTCGGACTCGAGCCCGGCGACCGGGTCTGCGTGTGGGCGCCGAACAGCCTTGACTGGATCATCGCCGGACTCGCCGCGTCGTACGCCGGCGGCACGCTGGTGCCGATCAACTCGCGGTACACCGGTCACGAGGCCAACGACATCGCCGCGCGGACAGGCGCCCGGATCTTCGTCGTCGCCAACGGATTCCTCGGCCGCGACCAGGTTGCAGACCTGACCTCTGCCGGCGACCTCCCTGATCTCCGCGCGATCGTGACGCTCCCCGCGTCGACCGCAACAGCCGGGACCACCGAGTTCACAGCCCTCGGCGCTCTCGGGGCTGGCCACGACGCCGACGCGCGGGCCGACGCCGTCTCCCCCGACGACGTCGCCGACATCCTCTTCACCTCCGGCACCACGGGCCGGGCCAAGGGCGCGATGAGTGCGCACCGGCAGACGATCGCGGTCTCGGCGTCCTGGGCCGAGATCGGCGGCGTCACCTCCGAGGACCGCTACCTGGTGGTCAACCCGTTCTTCCACTCGTTCGGCTACAAGATCGGCATCGTCGTCGGCCTGCTCACCGGCTGCACCCTCTACCCGGTCGCCACGTTCGACCTGGACGCCGTGATGACCACGATCGCGACGGAGCGGATCACCGTTCTGCCCGGCGCCCCGACGATCTTCACCTCGCTGCTGGACGCACCGCAGCGCGCAGCGCACGATCTCTCGTCGCTGCGGCTGTCCATCACCGGAGCAGCCGTCGTACCAGTGGTCCTCATCGAGCGGATGCGCGCCGCTGCTCCCGAGGGACTCGGCATCGACCACGTCTACACGGCGTTCGGGATGACCGAGGCCGTGGTCGCGACGATGTGCCGCGAGGGCGACGCAGACGAGCTGGTCGCGACGACCTGCGGTCGCGCCATCCCGGGGGTCGAGGTCCGCATCGCCGAGGTCGGCAGCAACGATCCCCTCCCCGCGGGCTCCGAGGGCGAGCTGCTGGTCCGCGGTGACGTGGTGATGCTGGGTTACCTGGACGACCCTGCCGCCACCAACGAGGCCATCGACACCGACGGATGGCTGCACACCGGTGACATCGGCAAGGTCGACGACGCCGGCAACCTCAAGATCACCGACCGGATCAAGGACATGTACATCTCCGGTGGGTTCAACGTGTACCCGGCCGAGGTCGAGCAGGCGCTGGCACGGCTCGACGGCGTCGCTGACGTCGCCGTGATCGGCGTACCGGACGACCGGATGGGTGAGATCGGCAAGGCCGTCGTCGTACGCCGTCCCGGCAGCGACCTGACCGAAGCGGACGTCATCGCGTTCGCGCGGGAACGGCTCGCCAACTACAAGACCCCGCGGCTGGTCGAGTTCACCGACCTGCTGCCCCGCAATGCCTCCGGCAAGGTTCTGAAGACGGAATTGAGAAGCTGATGGATCTGACACTCTCCGCATCCGAGCTGGCCTTCCAGGCCGAGGTGCGCTCCTGGCTGGCCGCCAACGTCCCCGCCGAGCCGCTGCCCTCGATGGACACCGCCGAGGGCTGGGCCCTGCACCAGGAGTGGGAGGCCAAGCTCGCCGCCGAGCGGCTCTCGGTCGTCTCCTGGCCGAAGGAGGTCGGTGGCCGCGAGGCGTCGCTGATCGAGTGGGTGATCTTCGAGGAGGAGTACTACCGTGCCGGTGCGCCCGGTCGGGTCAGCCAGAACGGCATCTTCCTGCTGGCGCCGATCATCTTCGACCACGGCACCCCCGAGCAGCAGGCCCGGTTCCTGCCGAGCATGGCCACCGGCGAGAAGATCTGGGCGCAGGCCTGGTCCGAGCCCGAGGCCGGCTCCGACCTCGCGTCACTGCGCTCGACCGCGACCCGCGACGACGCCCGCGGCGGCTGGGTGCTCAACGGCCAGAAGACCTGGTCCTCCCGGGCGACCTACGCGCACTGGGGCTTCGGACTCTTCCGCAGCGACCCGGACTCGGCCAAGCACGCCGGCCTGACCTACTACCTGTTCCCGCTCGATGCCGACGGCATCACCGTCCGCCCGATCGCGCAGCTCGACGGCGAGGCCGGCTTCGCGGAGATCTTCTTCGACGACGTCTTCGTCCCCGACGCCGACGTCCTCGGTGCGGTCGGTGCGGGCTGGAACGTCGCGATGAGCACGGCCGGCAACGAGCGCGGACTGTCGCTGCGCTCGCCGGGTCGCTTCTGCGCCGCCGCCGACCGGCTCGTCGAGCTGTGGAAGACGCACGGCGTGGACGCGCCGCAGACCCGCGATGCCGTCGTCGACGCCTGGATCGGAGCGCAGGCCTACCGCCTCTTCACCTGGGGCACCGTGACCCGGCTCGCCGACGGCGGCGAGATGGGCGCGGCCGGCTCGATCAACAAGGTCTTCTGGAGCGAGCTCGACATCGCCCTGCACGAGGCGGGTCTCGACCTCCTCGGACCGGACGCCGAACTCCTGGACAGCCCGTGGATGGACGGCTTCGTGTTCGCGCTCTCCGGACCGATCTACGCCGGCACCAACGAGATCCAGCGCAACATCATCGCCGAGCGGATCCTCGGCCTCCCCCGTGAGCCGAAGGGCGCCCAGAAAGAGGTCCAGAAGTGAAGTTCGAGCGGACCGACGAGCAGCAGGGATTCGCCGAGGCGATCGGCGACATGCTGGCCAAGGCGGACACCGTCGGTGCCGCCCGATCCTGGATCGACGGCGACACCGCCGCCGGGCTCGGGATCTGGAAGCGCCTCGCCGACCTCGGGGTGAACGCCCTGCTCGTCAGCGAGGAGGACGGCGGCCTCGGTGGCTCGCTGGTCGACCTCGCCGTCGCCCACGAGCAGCTCGGGTACCACTTGGCCGTCGGGCCGTGGATCGAGAACGCCTACCTCAGCACCGCGCTGGCAGCCGGTGCCGAGCTGGACGCTGTCGCCGAGGGAGCCGTCGCCACTGTGGCCGTGGCACCGCAGGTGCCGCGGGCACTCGACGGGGACGTGGCCTCGGCCCGGTACGCCGTCATCGACGGCACCCTGGTGACCGCAACGTCCGGCACGATCCGCACCTCGATCGACGGCACCCGTCGCCTGGCCGACGTCGCGAGCACCGGGACCGTCGTCGGTAGCCGCGAGCTCGACGCAGCCTTCGACGCTGCGGTTCTGGCCACAGCCGCCCAGCTGGTCGGCGCCGGGGAACGCGTCCTCGCCGACTCCGTCACCTACGTCAAGCAGCGCAAGCAGTTCGGTCGCGAGATCGGGTCGTACCAGGCGATCAAGCACCAGCTGGCCGACGTACGGATCGCGCTCGACTTCGCCCGGCCGCTCGTGCACGGCGCAGCGCTCGGCGAGGTACCCGCGTCCGCTGCCAAGGCGTACGCCGCCGACGCGGCCTACCTGGCCGCGCGCACGGGGCTGCAGGTGCACGGCGCGATCGGCTACACCGCCGAGTTCGACCTCAGCCTGTGGCTGAACCGGATCCGTGCCCTGGTGACCGCCTGGGGGACGCCCGCGTTCCACCGCGGTCGCGTGCTCGAGAGCCTGGTGAACTGATGCACTTCGCGCGCACCGAGGAACAGGACGAGCTCGCGAGCACCGTCCGGGGCCTGCTCGCCAAGCGGTCCGACAGCGCCGCCGTCCGCGCGGCCGTGCAGACCGCGCTCGGCTACGACCCGTCCCTGTGGCAAGCCCTGTGCGAGCAGATCGGCGTGGCCGCCCTCGCGATCCCGGACGAGTACGACGGCTTCGGCGCCTCGCTGGTCGAGACCGCGATCGTGCTCGAGGTCCTCGGCGAGTTCCTGACCCCGGCTCCTCTGCTGGCCACGGCGCTGCACACCGCCGAGCTGCTGCTGCACGGGTCGCAGGACGAGCGTGCCGACCTGCTCCCCCGACTCGCTGCTGGCGAGGTGCTCCCGTTCACCCTCGGCAGCGTCGTCCTCGAGCCGCCCGAGCACGTCGGCACGATGGACCAGACGCTGCGCCTCGGTACCACCGACGTACCGGCGCAGACCTCGACCGAGATCCGCGCGATCAGCACCGCGCTGACCAGCGCCCTCCAGGTCGGGGCGATGCAGCGCGCCCTGGACATGACCGTGCAGTACTCCCAGGAGCGCGTCCAGTTCGGCCGGATCATCGGATCCTTCCAGGCCCTCAAGCACCGGATGGCCGACATGCTCGTCCTCCTCGAGGCCTCCCGGTCGGCGAGCTGGGGAGCGACCGCCGTCGCGGCCGCCTACCTGGAGGACCCGAGCGCGGCGAACGCCGAGCGGTTGGTGCGCCTGGCCGCGATCGCCGGGGCCTACTGCTCCGACGCCGCCGACAAGATCGCCTCCGAGGCGGTCCAGCTCCACGGCGGCATCGCGATCACCTGGGAGCACGACATCCAGCTCGTCTTCAAGCGCGTGCACGCGCTGTCGCAGCTGAACGGTCCGGCGCACCGGCACCGCGCCGGCGTCCTCTGAGGTACGACGGGTACCTGTCGGCCCTGCACAGCAGGCATTCGAGCGTGCGCGAAATCCCCGTCTAGACCGCAATATCTATCGACAGCGGACATTTCTTCCATCCCGGATTGCCCCGTCCCGATCGGCGGCCGAGACGGGTCGAATCCCCATAAACTCCAGCCCGCGGCTCGGAGTCGCGACGTTGCACTACCCAGAATGAGGTTCCCCTTGAACGCCACGGCCACAACCCGCTTCCGTCGCCCGATCTGGGTGCTCGCCCTGCTGGTGATGGTGCTGGGTCTGCTCGCACCGTCCGCCTCGGTGCGCGCCCACGCCGACACCACCGGAATCACCGGACGAATCGTTAACAGCGACGGCGTCCCGGTGGCCGGCCTGACGGTGGGCCTCACGCAGCGTGTCTCCGACGGCGCGGGGATCCGCTGGCAGACCGTGCCGGGAGTGACCGCGACGTCCGCGTCCAACGGCGACTACGCCATCTCCGCACCTGCCGGGACCTACCGTGTCTCCACCGCGGCGACCTCGGCGTACGTCAGCACCTACTACCCCTCCGTCTCCTACGTCGACCTGGCCACCGACGTCGTGGTGACCACGACCCTGGCCACGGCCCGCAACATCGTGGTCAACCGTCCCGGGTCCGTCAGCGGCACCGTCGCGCGCGCTCTGGACCGGGCACCGGTCACCGGCGCGACCGCGACCCTCGAGCGTCTGCGCACCTCGCCGTCTCCGGCCGCCTGGATCGCCGTGGGTCCGACCGCGACCACCGGAGCCTCGGGTACCTACCAGATCAACCAGGTCAGCCCCGGCAGCTCCTACCGCGTCCGGGTCACCGGACCCGGCTTCGCCTCGCAGGTGACGCCGTCCGGTGGATCCGTCTCGGTCGACGAGTCGGAGGACTCCTCGGTCCCCGACGTCCTCCTCTTCGCCGACGACGAGGGCATCGTCGAGGGACAGGTGACCAACACCGCCGGCCAGCCGGTCATCAACGTGCAGGTACGCGCCCGCCAGCAGATCGTCACGCCCGAGGGCACCACCTGGGCCGTCGTGGGCGACCCCGTCGCCACCGGTGTCGACGGTCGCTACGTGCTCTCCCTCCCGTCTGCCACCTACCGCCTCGAGTTCAGCGGCTCGCAGCTCGCGACCCGGTACTACCCCGCGGGCGACACGCTGGACCAGGGAGCCGACGTCACGGTCTTCGCCGGCGACTACACCTCTGGCCAGGACGTCGAGGTCAACCAGATCGGTGGCGGGACACGCGTCATCGCCAACCTCGAGCCCCCGGCAGTCCTCGGCAACGCGGGCGTGGGGCAGACCCTGACCGCCGACCCCGGAACCTGGACGCCGGCCACCGGTACGACGTTCACCTACCAGTGGCTGCGCTGCGCTCCGCCGGCAAGCGCGACCTGCATCGGTGACGACATCGACGGTGCCACGAGCGCGACGTACTCGATTCCCGGCGGGCTCGGTACCGGTGTCTCCGGTTCCCGCTACCGCGTCGAGGTCCGCCCCGTGACCACCTCGCTCACCCTGACCTCTCAGGCGACCTCCCCGGCGACGGGCTTCCTGCAGCAGCCGACCGGTTTCGAGAACCGCGGCCGACCGGTCGTCACCGGTACCCCGGCTCCTGGCCAGACGCTGACCACGACCAAGGGCAAGTGGAGCACCGTCCCGACTGCCGTCACGCTCCAGTGGTACGCCGACGGGACGCCGATCTTCGGCGCCACCACGACCACCTACGTGGTCAAGGTCGCCGACCTGGGTGCCCGCATCTCGGTGCTCGCCACCGCTACCTCCGCCGGCAGCACCGCCCAGGCCACCTCGGTGCCGACGGCAGTCGTCGGGCTGAACCAGATCCAGCACCTGGTCGCGCCGCGGATCACGGGCGTCGCCCGTTCCGGTGACACCCTCACCTCGGAGCCTGGCAGCTGGTCGGAGACCGACCTGACCTACTCCTACCTGTGGTTCGCCGACGAGCTCGCGATCCCGGGTGCGACCTCCTCGACCTACAAGCCCACCGCTGCCCAGGTCGACAAGCGGATCCGGGTCCTGGTCCAGGTGAGCAAGGCTGGATACGCGTCTGCCGCTGCGCTCTCGGCACGCACCCTGCCCGTGGTGCAGGCCGGTGCCGCTCCGGACGGCGGCATCTTGACCAACGTCGCCCCGCCGACGATCACGGGCACGCCCGCGGTCGGTGGCACCGTGACCGCTGCTCCCGGTAGCTGGACCCCGGAGCCGACCTCCTACAAGTACCAGTGGCGTGCGAACGGGACCGACATCGCGGGAGCGACCAGCGCGAGCCTGGTCCTGACCGAGCCGCGCCTGGGCAACCAGCTGACCGTCGTCGTCACCGCGGTCAAGGAGGACTTCCCGGACCGCTCCGCTACCTCTGCCGCCGTCAACGTTGCCGCCGGAACGATCACCAACACGACACCGCCGGCGATCTCGGGCACCGCGCAGGTCGGACGGGTCCTGACCTCCTCGACCGGGTCCTGGCTGCCTTCCACGGTCACCCCGAGCTACCAGTGGTCCTCCAACGGTGCTCAGATCAGCGGAGCGACCAGTCGGACGCTGACCGTTCCGGCCAGCGCGAGCGGCACCCTGATCACCGTTACCGTCACCGTGACCCGGAACCCGGCGTACGCCCCGACCACGATCACCTCGTCCGCTGTCGGACCGGTGGCCAAGGGCACGATCTCGGTCTCCAGCAGCCCGTCGATCGTCGGGTCGCCGCGGTACCAGCAGACGCTGCGTGCCGTGGTTCCGTCCACGACACCGTCCACCACCCGTCAGCTCCAGTGGCTCCGCAACGGAGCCGCGATCCCGAGCGCCACCGGGTCGACCTACCGGACGACCTCGTCCGACCTCGGTAAGCAGCTGTCGGTACGGGTGACCTACTCGGCCACGGGCTACACCACCACCACCCGGACCAGCACCCGGACCGCGGTCGTCAAGACCCAACCGACGCTGTCGATCAGCGCCGCCGGAGGCAAGACCAAGAGCACCTTCACGATCCGCGTGAACGCTCCCGGTGCTCCGAACGCCACCGGCGTCGTCCAGCTCCGCAGCAACGGCAAGGTCGTGGCCCAGGGACGACTCAGCAACGGCCAGGTCAAGATCAGCCTGGCGGACTCCAAGAAGCTGAAGGCCGTCCAGGTCGTCTACCTCGGCGAGGCGCGTGCGGTGAAGACGGTGCGCAACAACGTCGCCGTTCCCTGAGGAACGAGTCCGCCGTTGCAGCGGCCGCGCTCAGGCGCGGCTGCTGCGCGGGGACCGGCCCCGGACGACGCCCACGAAGATCTGGGCGCCCGGGTCCTCGTTGTCGACCGACCACGCCAGGCTGATCGGTGACTCCTCGGCGTCGATGACCGGACGGAAGTCGACGTCCTTGCGGCTGTGCAGCCGGGCCAGCGACATCGGCACCAGCACGTAGCCGGTGCCGGCCGCGACCGTCTCCACGGCCATCGGCAGGTCCAGCTCCGGGAACTCTGCCAGGACGTCGAGCTCGTCGGCCAGGTCGGCCAGCCTCAGCTCGTCGTACGCCGTCGCGGGGTGGTCCGCGGCGACCACCGCGACGGCCACCTCGCGGTAGAGCGGGATCACGTGCAACCCGTCGCGGTCGACCGTGCCCCTGACCAGGCACATGTCGAGTTCGCCGCTGCGTATCAGGCGCTCGGAGTCGGCTGCCTCGACCAGGGTCAGGTCGAGTCGCCGCGACCGGATGGTCCGGTGCCACTCCGCCCAGGCTCTCTCCCACTTGCCGGGCATGACGCCCGGGACGAAGCCGACGCGCAGCGGGCCCGGCGGGCGACTGCCCGGTGTGATGTCTTCCACTCGCAGAATCCTAGTCGTCGGTGGGGTTCGTCATACCGACGAGTAGCCAGTGCTGATAACTTCCGGCTCATGCGTTCAGCCAAGGACTTCTTCGCCCCTCTCGCCGTCGGCGCCCCCGCCCCCCTCCGGGAGATCCCGGCCCGGGCCAGCCGCGCGATCCACTTCTTCGACCCCGGCAACGAGAAGATGGCTGCCAAGGTCCCCGACATGATCGGCACCGTCGACGTCCTGCTGGGCAACCTCGAGGACGCGATCAAGGCCGAGAACAAGGAGATCTCCCGCAACGGCCTGGTCAAGATCGGTCAGTCCACCGACTTCGGCCCCACCCAGTTCTGGACCCGGATCAACTCCCTCGACTCCCCCTGGGCCCTCGACGACCTGACCACGCTGGTCCCGGCGATCGGCGACAAGCTCGACGTCATCATGGTCCCGAAGGTGCAGGGCGCCGAGGACATCCACTACATCGACCGCATCCTCGCCCAGCTCGAGGCCAAGGCCGGCATCACCAAGCCCCTTCAGGTGCACGCGATTCTGGAGACCGCCCGCGGCGTCGCCAACATCGAGGAGATCTGCGCGGCCAGTCCCCGGATGCAGGGGCTCTCGCTCGGTCCGGCCGACCTGGCGGCAGATCGTCGGATGAAGACCACGCGGGTCGGCGGCGGCCACCCCGGCTACCTGGTCCGCCAGGACCCCCCGCGCGGTGACGACGACGTCCCGCAGTACGACGCCCAGCGGACGACGTACCAGCAGGACCTCTGGCACTACACGATCGCGCGGATGGTCGACGCCTGCGCCATGCACGGCATCTACCCGTACTACGGCCCGTTCGGTGACATCAAGGACACGGTCGCCTGCGAGGACCAGTTCCGCAACGCCTTCCTGCTCGGCTGCGTCGGCGCCTGGTCGCTGCACCCGGTGCAGATCAAGATCGCCAACAAGGTCTTCTCCCCCAGCGTCGAGGACGTCAAGCACGCCCGCCGGGTGATCGCTGCGATGGGCGACGGAACCGGCGCGGTGATGCTCGACGGCAAGATGGAGGACGACGCCTCGGTCAAGCAGTGCAAGGTGATGGTGTCGCTGGCCGAGGAGCTGGCCGCGATCGACCCCGACCTGAGGTCCGCGTACGACGCGATCTCCCTGCCGCAGAACGGAGCCTGAGATGGCAACGACCTTCAAGCCACGCCGCTCGGTGCTGTACATGCCGTCGTCGAACGAGCGCGCCTTGGAGAAGGCCAAGTCGATCGCCTGCGACGCGCTGATCCTCGACCTGGAGGACGCAGTTGCCCCCGAGGCGAAGCCAGGTGCCCGGCTCAATGCCGCTGCCGCGGTGCAGTCCGGGGAGTACGGCAACCGCGAGCTCACCATCCGGGTCAACAGCCTCGGTACCGAGTGGCACGACGAGGACATCCGGGTCGCGGCCCAGGCCGGTCCGCACGGCATCGTCGTTCCCAAGGTCAACAGCGCCGACGAGGTCCGGTCGCTGGTCGCCGCGATCGAGGCCGCCGGAGCCCCCGAGCACACCAAGCTCTGGGCCATGGTCGAGACGCCCGAGGCGATCTTCAACGTCCGCGAGCTCGCTGCCGCCTCCCCGCGGCTCGCAGTGCTGGTGATGGGCACCAACGACCTGGTCAAGGAGACCTACGCCGAGCACGTACCCGGCCGGGCTCCGCTGCTGACCGCTCTCTCGCTCTCGCTGCTTGCTGCCCGCGCTGCCGGTATCGCCATCCTCGACGGGGTCTACAACGACGTGAAGAACATCGACGGCTTCCTCGCCGAGTGCGAGCAGGGCCGCCAGTTCGGGTTCGACGGCAAGACGCTGATCCACCCCGGTCAGGTCGAGGGCGCCAATGAGACGTTCGCGCCCTCGGAGAAGGCCATCGAGGACGCCCGGGGGCTGATCGCCGCCTGGGATGCCCGCGACACCGGCGTGGTCACCTACAACGGTCGGATGGTCGAGAACCTGCACGTCGAGTCGGCCCAGCGGACCCTCTCGATCGCGGACGCGATCGCTGCCCTGGGTTGACCCCCGGCTGGCGCCTGCTCAACCGACCTGACTGAGCAGGTGCTGGTGGAACTCGCGCTCGAGGTGCGCGGTCACGTGCAGCGGGTCGCTGCGGAGCACCCGGCACCGGTCGAGGACGAGTACCCGCCAACCGACCGCGGCGCAGGCAGCCAGGTCCGGTTCTCCGAGCTGGCCCGACAGCGCCACGCCGAAGCGGTGCAGGCCCAGACCGAGTGCCAGCCGGCTGCCCGTGACGACCAGCCCCGGGACCGGGGTCGGCAGGCTGGCGTCGTACCAGTGCAGCCGGAGCACGGACTCCGCCGTACCGGCTGCGCGGGCGTCGGCCATCGCGACCATCTCGCGCAGCTGCACCGATCCGTACGCCGTCTCCGCCCGGTCGCTCGCGTCGACCAGCTCCAGGTGCGTCAGCGATCCCGCACGCAGCATCCCGTCGAGCAGCGGGAGCGCCCGCTCGGGAGCCAGGAACCGCCCGACGTCCAGGGCGGTCCGGACCGCAGAGGTGCACCGGACACCACCGACCACGGTCAGGTCGCCGCGCCCCAGCGGCAGTGCCTCCGCGATCCGTCGACGGCGGCTGGCCACGTCCAGCGGGATCGGTCCCGGGAGCGTCCCTCGCGTGGCACCGGTCCCCCCGGGCCTCAGGCGCAGTGCCTGGGCGCCGTGGACCCAGGCAGCCGTGCGGTCGACGACCACCTGGCGGCGTCCGAGCACCAGCGCGAGCGCCCGGGCTCGGGCGTGGGTCGTCAGCGGCGTCCCGGCGGCGACGTACACGCCGCGCACCAGCCGCTCGACCTCACCGCTGCGCACGAGCCGCTCGAGCGCCGAACGGCCGATGCCGGCCGATGCCGCAGCGGCGGGAGTGAACGGTTCGTCCAGCGCGAAGCAGCCGTCGGGTCGCAGCGACGATGAGGAGGGAGCGGGAACCAGGTCCATCGACTCACCCTGGCCGAAGCGCACAGGATGCCGTCAGCGGCGTCCACAGACACCTGGCGGAACGTCTGCGCCCTCAGGAGCCCTTGATGGTCGCCCTGATCGCCGGGGCGAACTGGCGCACGATGTCCTCTGCCGGCGCCGAGGCGACGGGTTCGACCTGCAGCACGTAGCGCATCATCGCCAGCCCGACCAGCTGGCCGCAGACCAGCTCGAACCGCAGAGCAGAGGCGTGCACCCCGGTGGCCTTGGCCGCGGGGTTGACCACGCTCCGGTTCAGCACCCGGTAGAACGCCTGTCCGGCGCGAGCGCTGCCCACCGAGGCGCGGACCATCCGGAGCATCCCCGACCGCGTCCGCGGGTTCTCGCACAAGCCGAGGAAGCTGCGCAGCAACCGGACGCTGAAGTCCTGCTCGACGTCGGCCGATTCCTCAGCAGCGCGCGCGATCGCCGCCTCGGTGGCAGCGATGACCACGGGACTGTCCGGGAAGACGGGCGTCACACGTCCAGGCTAACCGGCGACGGTGCCACCGTCCTCCGGGACCAGCCTGCGGTGCAGCTCCGTGGTGAGGACGTGGATCTCACGGGTGAGGTCCGTGTTCGTCCGGAGCTCCAGCTCCTGGGCGACGAAGTCGTGGTCGGCCTTGGCCTGCTGGAACGAGGACTGCCGGTTCTGCCCGATCATCACGAACGTCGACAAGAAGATCGCCTCCAGCGACACCACCAAGGTCAGGGTCGGCCACGGCGATCCCTCGACGAAGACCATCCAGGCCGCAAACCCGACCGCGTGCAGGTAGACGAAGGTCATCGACCCGGCAAATGCCGTGATCGCGTCCGCGACACGGAGCTGGAGCCGGGCAGCACGCTTCTCGGCCACGCGTACGTAGGCCGGGTGCGCGGGCGTGCCGGGTGCTGCGGTGCTGCTCATGGGGCCTCCGGAGGACGACGACGTAGTAGTCGCATCATCCCCCTCCCAACGTGACGGGGAGGCTGTCCGGGCTACTGCGGTTGGGTGTACTTGCCGCCGAAGAACAGCAGGGGGTCGGTCTTCGGCTCGGCGTCGGTCCGGTCGCCGAAGGAGAGGTCCCTGACCCGGCCGATGACGATGTAGTGGTCGCCGGCCTCGATCACCTGGTGCACGGTGCAGTCGATGTGGCCCAGGACGCCCTCGATCACTGGTGCGCCGGTGGTCGCGGGGGTCCAGGTGACTCCGTTGAACTTCTCGTCGCCCTTGGTCGCCATCCCGTTGGAGATGTCGGACTGGTCAGCGCTCAGGATGTTGACGCAGAAGAATCCGGCGCGCTGCATCAGGGGCCAGGCACGTGACGTCTTTGCCGGCGAGAACATCACCAGCGGCGGCTCCAGGGAGATCGAGGAGAACGACTGGCAGGTCATCCCCACCGGCTCACCGTCGGAGACCGACGTGATCACCGTGACGCCGCTGCAGAAGAGTCCCAGGACGTCGCGGAACTGCCGGGCCCGCGCTGCGGCCTCCGGGTCGTCCGGGATCGGGGTGTGCTCGCCGAGGCGCAGCTCGAAGTCGAGCTCGTTGCCGAGCCACGACTTGATGAGCTCGTCGCTGGGCCACGTCTCCCGCGCATTGGGGTTCATGCCGTCGGGGACGTCGCTGGTCCCAGGAGTAGTCACGGCACCATTCTCCACGGACGCAGCATCCATGGGGCTACGCGCCCCCGCCGAACGTGTGACCCCAGTACGAGACGGCGGTACTCTCGCGGGCGACCCAGCGGGTGTCGTCGACCTGGAGGCCCTCGGTGCCGAACTCGAAGTCGAAGCCACCCGGGGACTTCACGTAGAACGACACCATCTCGTCGTTCATGTGCCGACCCAGCGTCGCCGACAGCGGCGCCTTGTACTTCTTCACGCGCTCCAGCGCCCGACCGACGTGGTCCAGGGTGTCCACCTCGAGCATCACGTGCACGCACTTGGACGGGTTCGGCATCGGAAGGAACGCCAGGCTGTGGTGCCGCGGGTTGACCCCGAGGAAACGCAACCAGATCTTGGAGCCTGCCTCCTTGCCCACGAACTCGCCGGGCATGCTCATCGAGTCGCGCAGGCGGAAGCCGAGCACCTCGGTGTAGAAGCGCAGCGCCTCGACGTCGTCGAGGACGGGGATCACGATGTGGCCCATCCCCTGATCGGCGGTGACGAACGTCGCGGCGTACGGCGTGACGACCGGGCGCGACTCGTAGGTGATGCCGTGGAAGAGCTCGAAGACGTTGTCCCACGGGTCGGTGAACTTGATCAGCTCCTGGACCCGGCGCTCAGCGAGCTCCTCCGGTGTCCCTTCCTGGTAGACGACTCCGGCTTCCTTGAGGTGCTCGCGAGCAGCCTGCAGGGCGACGTGGTCGGCGAGCTCCCAGCCGGTGGCGTCGAGCTGGTCGACGTCGGCGGGGAAGACCACGATCCGCGCGGAGACGGCGTCGATCCGGAAGTAGAGGTTGTCCGGGTTCGGGCCACGCCCCTCGGCAACACCGAGAACCTTGCCGGCGAAGACCTTCCAGGCCTCTAGGTCCGTGCTCGCGACCCGGATGTAGCCCATGCTCCTGATGTCGATGGTCATGCCTTGCTCCGCTCGACGTGGGGACGCAGGAACTCGGTGCAGACCGTCGCGAACTCCGCGGCAGCCTCGATCTGGGCCCAGTGACCGCAGTTCGGGAACACGTGCAGACGGGCGTTCGGCATCGTCTTCAGCGCGACCATCGCGCCGTCGAGCGGGTTGACCCGGTCCTCACGGCCCCAGGTGAGCAACGTCTGCTTGCGCAGCTTGTGCACCTCGCGCCAGAGCATCCCGTCCTCGGCCCACTCCGGGTTCCAGAACGAGGCCCCCATCGAGCGCATGGCCTCCAGGGAGCCCTCTGCGGTCGCATCGGCGAAGCGCTCTTCGACGAGCTCGTCGGTGACCAGGCCCTGGTTCACGACCATGGTCGAGATGAACTTGCGCAGCGCTTCCTTGCTCGGCGCCATGCTGAAGTCCATCAGTCGCTGGACGCCCTCGGTCGGGTCGGCGTGGAAGAGGTTGAGCGAGAGACCACCGGGACCCATCAGCACCAGCCGAGCCACCCGGTCGGGGTAGGACAGCGCAAACCTGGTCGCCGTACCGCCGCCGAGGCTGTTGCCGAGCAGGTGGACCTTCTCGATCTGCAGCTCGTCGAGGAACTTGACCAGGTAGTCCGAGGAGTAGCGGAAGTAGTTCGCGTCAACCGGCGGCTTGTCGGACTGGCCGAAACCCGGCTGGTCGACCAGCAGGGTGCGGAAGTTCTCCGCGAACCGCGGCAGCGCCGAGCCGAAGTTGCTCCAGGCCGAAGCGCCTGGGCCACCGCCGTGCAGCAGCACGAACGGCAGTCCCGCACCGACGTCGGCCTTGGCCTCGCCCGCCTCGTAGTAGTTCAGCGTGATGTCGCCAGCCTTGGCGGACCGCCGGACGTCCTCCTTGGCGAAGGACATCAGTACATCCCCGGGTCGACCTTGTGGCCGAACTGCTGGGCGCCGTACATCCGCAGAGCGCGCTCGGGGTCGTTGGCCGCGTGCACCCGACCCGCGTGGGCGTCGCGCCAGGCTCGTTGCAGGTAGGTGCCGTTGGTCAGCGCCCGGCCACCGGAGGCCTCGAAGAGCGCGTCGATCGCGTCGATCGAGCGCTGCGAGCCGATCACCTGGTCGCGGCGGACCCGGAGACGGAGCTCGAGCGGGATCTTCTCCCCCTTGGCCACGTGCGCCTGCTCCTCGCGGATGTTGTTGGTCAGCAGCGCCCAGGCCGCGTCGATCTCCGAGGAGGCACGAGCGATCCGGACCGCGGCGAACGGGTCAAGGGTGGCCTTCTCCCCCAGGTACGCCGCGCGGACACGCTTCTGCTGCATGTCGACGTGCTCGGCGTACGCGCCGCGGGCCATCCCGATGATCGGGGTGGTGATGGTGCCGGTGAAGATCGAGTGGAACGGCAGCTTGTAGAGGTCGGAGGTGTTCTGCTCCTGCCCCGGGCCCCGGCACTGGCCGGTCTCGCCCATCGACAGGGTGAACGCCTCGGGGACGAAGACGTCCTCGACCAGGATGTCGTTCGAGCCCGTCCCGGCCAGCCCGACCATGTTCCAGACGTCGAGGATCTGGTAGTCCTTGCGCGGGACCATGAAGGTGCGGAAGTCGACGACGTTGCCGTCCTCGTTGAACACCAGACCGCCCAGAAGCACCCACTGGCAGTGGTCGCAGCCCGAGGAGAAGCTCCACTTGCCGGAGAGCTGGAAGCCGCCGTCGGTGATCGTCGCCTTGCCGGTCGGTGCGTAGGACGAGCTCAGTCGCGTACTGGTGTCGCTGCCCCAGACCGCCTGCTGCGCCTCGTCGGCGAAGAGGGCTACCTGCCACGGGTGCACGCCGACCACGCTGGAGACCCAGCCGGTCGAGCCGCACGCGCTGGCGATGTCACGGACCGCGGTGTAGAAGTCCACCGGGTCGGACTCGTGGCCGTCGAACCGCTTCGGCTGGAGGAGCTTGAAGAACCCCGTCTGCTCGAGTTCCTTGACGGAAGCCTCGGGGACGACGCGAAGGCGCTCGGTCTCGTCCGCACGCTCGCGCAGCGTGGGCAGCAGGTCGCGAACTCCGTCAAGAACTGCCTGACTCATGACTTCTCCTCGGTCGTGGGGTACTTCTGAAGACAATACTAGAACACGTTCTACTTTGCTGTCTATCGGGCGGTTCTCAGCCGTCCTGCTCGGCCTTCAGCATCAGCGCGATGTCGATGAGCTGGTCCTCCTGGCCGCCGATCAGCTTGCGCTTGCCGGCCTCCGCGAGGATCCGGGCGCCGGAGACGCCGTACCGCTCGGCAGCGTTGCCGGCGTGCTTGAGGAACGAGGAGTAGACGCCGGCGTAGCCCATCATCATCGTCATCCGGTCCAGCCGGCACTCCTCCGGCATCGCCGGCCGGACGACGTCCTCGGAGGCGTCGATGATCTTGAGGAAGTCGACCCCGGTGTTCCAACCGAGCTTGTCGCAGATGCCGACGAAGGCGTCCAGCGGGGTGTTACCGGCGCCGGCGCCGAAGCGTCGTACGGAACCGTCGATCTGGGTGGCTCCCGCACGGACCGCCATCACCGTGTTGCCGGCCCCGAGGTCGAGGTTCTCGTGACCGTGGAAACCGACGGTGGCCTCGTGACCGATCTCCGCCACGACCGCGGCAACCCGGTCCGAGACGCCCTCGAGGATCAGCGCACCGGCCGAGTCGACGACGTAGACGCACTGGCAGCCGGCGTCGACCATGATCCGTGCCTGCGCTGCCAGCACCTCGGGCGGCTGGGTGTGGCTCATCATCAGGAAGCCGACCGTCTCCAGACCGCGCTCGCGCGCGAGCTTGAAGTGCTGCTCGGAGACGTCGGCCTCGGTGCAGTGGGTGGCGATCCGGCAGATGGAGCCGCCGTTGTCCTGCGCCTCGAGGATGTCGTCCTTGGTGCCCAGGCCGGGCAGCATCAGGAAGGCGATCTTGGCGTTCTTCGCGGTCTCGGCCGCGATCTTGATCAGCTCCTGCTCGGGCGTCCTGGAGAACCCGTAGTTGAAGCTCGACCCACCCAGACCGTCGCCGTGGGTGACCTCGATGACGGGCACCCCGGAGGCGTCGAGGGCGCCGACGATCGCGCGGACCTCCTCGCCGGTGAACTGGTGACGCTTGTGGTGCGAGCCGTCACGCAGACAGGTGTCGGTGAGCCGGATGTCCAGGTCGGACGTCGGGTCGGTGTCGCGCCAGGTGCGGGTCAGGGCGTTGAGCTCGACGGCTCCGGAGATGCTCATACTTGCGCTCCTTCCAGGATGGCTCGCGCCATTCCTTCGCCCGCGCGGGTGGCGGCGGCGGTCATGATGTCGAGGTTCCCCGAGTACGGCGGCAGGAAGTCACCGGCGCCCTCGACCTCGATGAAGATGCTGACCTTGGTGGCACCACGGGTGGCGTCGCTCGGGTCGTCGAACTGCGGCTCCTGCAGCAACCGGTAGCCGGGGACGTAGTCCTGGACGGCCTTGACCATGGCGTGCACCGAGGCGGTGATCGCGTCCCGGTCGGCGTCCGGGGCGACCGCGCAGAAGATCGTGTCGCGCATGATCATCGGCGGCTCGGCCGGGTTCAGGATGATGATCGCCTTGCCCTTGGCGGCACCGCCGATGGTCTCGACGCCCTTCGACGTGGTCTGGGTGAACTCGTCGATGTTCTGACGCGTCCCCGGTCCGGCGCTCAGCGAGGCGACCGAGGCCACGATCTCGGCGTACGAGACCGGCGTGGCCCGCGAGACAGCGGCGACCATCGGGATGGTCGCCTGTCCCCCGCAGGTGATCATGTTGACGTTCTCGGCGCCCGCGTGCTCGTCGCCGTTGACCGCCGGGATGCAGGCCGGGCCGACAGCGGCCGGGGTCAGGTCGACCGCACGGATGCCCGCCTCGGCGTACCGGGGGGCGTAGGCGCGGTGCACGTAGGCGCTGGTGGCCTCGAAGATGAAGTCCGGGAGGGTGTCCTGCTTGAGCAGCCAGTCGACGCCCTCGGCGGTCGCCTCGAGGCCCTCGTTGCGGGCACGGTCCAGGCCCGGGCTGGTCGGGTCGACCCCGATCATCCAGCGCGGCTCGATCACCTCGGATCGCAGCAGCTTGTACATCAGGTCGGTACCGATGTTGCCCGGTCCGACGATCGCGGCGGTCAGCTTCTTGCTCATGGTTCCTACTCCCCGAACTTCACGCTGAGCGGTTCGAACCCGCTGATGGTCGCCACGACATCATCTCCCGCGGCGAATGGAACGAAGGGGCCCAGAGCCCCGGACAGGATCAGGTGGCCGGCACGGAGCGGGTCACCGAAGCGGTAGGCCTGGACCGCCAGCCAGCGCAGCGCCTCCAGCGGGTCTCCCAGGCAGGCGGCGCCGCTGCCCGAGGAGCGCACCTCACCGTTGATGGTGAGCGTCATCTCGACGTCGACCGGGGTGATCTCCGCCAGCGACTTGGCGTCGGTGCCGATCACGAACAACCCGCTGGAGGCGTTGTCGGCAACGGTGTCGGTGAACGTGATGTCCCAGCTCTCGATCCGCGAGTCGACGATCTCGAGCGCCGGGAGCGCGACCTCGACGCAGTCGCGGACCAGGTCGAGGGTGATCTCGCCCTCGGTGGCCGGGTTGATGTCCTTCGCCAGCCGGAACGCGACCTCGGCCTCGACGCGCGGCTGGACCAGGGTGCGCATCGAGATCCCCGCCGATGTCAGGGCGTCGGTGGAGACGTCCATGTCGCTGAGCAGGTAGCCGAAATCGGGCTGGTCGACGCCGAGCTGGTCCTGGACGGCCTTCGAGGTCGCACCGATCTTGCGGCCGACCACGGTCTCGCCGCCGGCGATCCTTGCCTGCACCAGACCCTGCTGGACGGCGTACGCCGCGGGCAGGTCGTCGGTGCCGATCAGGTCCCGGACGGCGGCACACGGGACCCGGGTGGCGAGCGCGGTGGCCAGCCGATCGACGGCCGCGGAAATTGCATCCTGAGAGGTCACAGTCGACATACTAGAACCTGTTACAGTTTCTTGTCATGAAGGCCTCCTATGACGTGGTCGTCGTCGGTGCCGGTGGCGCCGGCATGACGGCCGCTCTCGCCGCAGCCCGCCAGGGACTCGACACCGTCGTGATCGAGAAGTCCGCCTACTTCGGCGGGTCGACCGCGCGCTCCGGTGGCGGCGTCTGGATTCCCGGGAACTACGCCGTCAAGGCGGCCGGCCAGGTCGACCCGGGAGACGATGCCGCAGCAAGGCTGTACCTGGACTCGATCGTCGGTGACGTCGTCACCAAGGTGCGCCGGGACACCTACCTGGACCGCGGTCCCGAGATGATGGACTTCCTCAAGGCCAACACCCCGGTCCGCTTCAAGTGGGTCCCGCAGTACGCCGACTACCTCCCCGAGGCTCCCGGTGGCCGTGCCAGCGGCCGGACGGTCGAGCCGGTCCCGCTGGACGCGAAGTTCCTCGGCGACGAGCTCGATCGGCTGCACCCGCCGTACGGCAAGGCGCCGGCCAACCTGATCATCACCCAGGCAGACTTCCGCAAGATCAGCCTGGGCCTGCGTACCGTCAAGGGACCGCTGACCATCCTCAAGGCCACCCTGATGCGGCTGTGGACGCTGCTGCTGGGCAAGAAGATGTTCGCGATGGGCAACGCGATCGCGATCGGCCTGCGCAAGGGCCTCGTCGATGCCGACGTCCCGATCTTCTACGACACCGAGCTGACCGAGCTGGTCATCGAGAACGGCCGCGTCGTCGGCATCAAGGTCCTCAAGGGGGGCGTCCCGAGCGAGATCCGCGCCGGCAGGGGCGTGATCCTCGGCAGCGGCGGGTTCGAGAAGAACCTGGAGATGCGCGAGAAGTACCAGCCGCAGCCGACCTCGGTCGACTGGACCACCGGCGCTCCCTCGAACCAGGGTGGCGGCATCCTGGCCGGTATCACCGCGGGTGCGCAGATCGACCTGATGGACGACGCCTGGTGGGGCCCGACCATCCCGCTGCCGAACGGTCCGTGGTTCTGCCTCTCCGAGCGGAACCTGCCCGGGTCGATCATCGTGAACCAGGCTGGTAACCGGTACATGAACGAGGCCCTCCCCTACGTCGAGGCCACCCACGAGATCTACAAGGGCGAGGCCACCGGGGTCACCCACGTCCCGTCCTGGATGATCATCGACCAGCGCTACCGCAACCGGTACCTGTTCGCCGGTCTCGGCCCGCGCCAGGCGTTCCCGGGCCGCTGGCTCAAGGAGGGCGTGATCAAGAAGGCTTCCTCGATCACCGAGCTGGCGACGGCGATCGACGTGCCGGTCGCGGCCCTGACCGCGACCATCGAGCGCTTCAACGGTTTCGCGACCACCGGCGTCGACGAGGACTTCGGTCGCGGTGAGAGCGCCTACGACAAGTACTACTCGGACCCGACGATCAAGCCCAACCCGTCTCTGCACACCATCGACCAGGGCCCGTTCTACGCCGTCAAGATCGTTCCCGGCGACCTCGGCACCAAGGGCGGACTCGTCACCGACGAGCGTGCCCGGGTGCTGCGCGCGGACGGCTCTGTCATCGACGGCCTGTACGCCGCGGGCAACTGCTCCTCGGCGGTGATGGGGAACACCTACGCAGGCCCCGGAGCAACGATCGGGCCCGCGATGACCTTCGGGTACCTCGCCGCCCTCGACATCGCCGCTGCGCCGACCGACGAGGGAGTCTGAGATGCCGATCGACCCGGACGTCGCCATCGGTGCCGACCTCGGCAGCCGGACCTTCAGCTGGTCCAGCAGCGACGTGCTGCTGTACCACCTGGGCATCGGAGCGGGATCGCGTCCCGGCGACAACCTGGACCCCCGGTCGCTGCGCTACACGCTCGACAACGACGACCTGCAGGTGCTGCCGTCGTTCGGCATCGTCGCGCCGTCGTTCCACGAGACCGACCCGCCGGCGCTCGACCTTCCCGGCTGCGACATCAACCTGGCCCAGGTCGTGCACGGCGCCCAGTCGATCAGCGTCAACGGACCGCTCCCGACCTCGGGCGAGGCCACCCTGCGCACCGTGATCAGCGACGTCTGGGACAAGGGCAAGGCAGCAGTGATCTGGCAGGAGGGCGTCGCCACCGACTCCGCCGGCAACGAGCTCTGGACGGTCCGTTCCTCGATCTTCGTCAAGGGCGAGGGTGGCTGGGGCGGCAACCGCGGCGAGTCGACCTCGGTCGAGCTGCCGGACCGCAAGCCGGATGCCGACACGACGTACGACGTCACCCCGCAGCAGGCGATGCTCTACCGCCTCTGCGGTGACCGGAACCCGCTCCACGCCGACCCGGTGTTCGCCCAGGGAGCCGGTTTCCCGGCGCCGATCCTGCACGGGCTCTGCTCCTACGGCATCGTCCTGCGCACCGTGACCGACGAGCTGCTCGGCGGCGACGCCGCCAGGGTCGGCTCGTTCAGCGCCCGCTTCGCCGGCGTCGTGTTCCCGGGCGAGACGATCCGGGTCCAGGCCTGGAACGCTGACGAGCAGATCGTGGTCTCGGCGACCATCGCCAGCCCGCACGAGGAGCGCAACGGCGCCCCCGTGCTCGCCGACTGCGTGGTCGTTCCTCGCTGAGCGGGACCGGTCGCGACCCCGTCAGTAGGGTTCAGGCATGACTGGAGAACTGGCGACCTGGACGCACGGCGAGCACACGTTCGAGGGAGTCGCCCATCCGACGTACCGGAAGGGCTCCGGTCCGGGCGTGATCATCGTCCACGAGATCCCCGGCATCACGCCCAAGGTGATCGCCTTCGCCGAGGAGGTCGTGGCAGCGGGGTTCACCGTGGTGCTGCCGCACCTGTTCGGAACCCCCGAGCGGCCGATGTCGGTGCCCTACGTGGTGGAGACCCTGACGCGCCTGTGCGTGAACGCCGAGTTCACCAAGCTGGCCACCGGGGTGACGGCACCGGTCGCGACCTGGTTGCGCAGCCTGGCTCGCGACCTCCACGAGGAGCTGGGCGGCCCCGGCGTGGGCGCGCTCGGGATGTGCTTCACCGGCGGTTTCGCGCTGGCGATGATGGTCGACCAGGCCGTGGTCGCTCCCGTGCTCGCCCAGCCCTCGGCGCCGTTCGCCGTCGGCAAGGTGCGCGCCGCCGACCTGAACCTGTCCCCGGCCGATCTCGGCGTCGTCCGCGAGCGGGCCGCCGCCGGCTGCCAGGTCCTCGGGCTCCAGTACCCCTCGGACGTCGCGACCGGAACCCGTTTCGACACGCTCACGCGCGAGATCGGTGACGCGTTCGTCCGGATCGAGTTCGGCGGCAAGGGCCACGGGACCCTGACCGAGGAGCGCCAGCAGGAGGGCGTCGACCGGGTGCTCGCGTTCTTCGCCGAGAAGCTCCAGAAAGCCTGATCGGAGCGCTCGTGCTGGCCTCGCTCTCGCCTCCCCGCCGCCGGTTCGTCCTCGTGACCGGCACTCTTGCCCTCGCTGTGGTCGTCGGCATCGCCGCGCTCGCCTGGGTACGGCAGGGTCCCGCGGCTGCCACCCCGGTGACCCAGAACGCTCAGCCGCCGGTGCTGCTCGTGCCCGGCTACGGCGGCAGCACCAGCGGACTGGAGGTCCTGGCCAGCGCACTGCGGGCGTCCGGACGGGACGCTGTGGTGGTGACGCTCGGCGGAGGCGGTACCGGTGACCTGCACCGGCAGGCCGACCGGCTGGACACCGACGTCCACCGGGTCCTGCGCCGTACCGGTTCCGGCTCCGTCGATCTGGTCGGGTACTCGGCGGGTGGCGTGGTGGTCCGGCTCTGGGTCGCGGAGCACCACGGCGGCGGGATCGCCCGGCGGATCGTGACCCTCGGTTCTCCGCAGCACGGCACCGCGGTGGCGGGTCTTGCCAGCGACATCGCACCGACCGCGTGCCCGACCGCGTGCCGTCAGCTCGCCCCGGACAGCGCCCTGATCAGGTCCTTGAACGCCGGCGACGAGACCCCGGCCGGGCCGGTGTGGGTCTCGATCTGGACCGACCAGGACAAGACGGTGGTGCCGCCGGACTCCGCGTCGCTCGCCGGGGCGGAGGACTTCTCGGTCCAGTCGGTCTGCCCGGGTACCGAGGTCTCGCACGGACAGCTCCCAGCGAACAGCACGGTGATCGCGATGACGGTGCGGGCTCTCCGGCGGGCCCTGCCCACGGTTCCGACCGGGTCCGTCTGCCGCTAGGGACGCGTCAGTCGGTGATGTCCTTCGTGGTGAAGTTCGCCCAGGCCGCCGCCAGGAAGAACACGACGTACGCGCACTGCTGGATCACCCCGTGCACCACGTTGGTCCACAGGATCGGGTCGCGGAACAGGTCGACGAACGAGAGCCAGTACCGGGTCAGCAGGTACGGCCGCAGCACGTGCGCGGCGTCCAGCGGGAGCAGCAGCGTCGAGGCGACCAGCAGCGCCAGCGTGCCGAGCGCCGCCGCCAACGGCGAGCGCACCGCGGTCGACGCGAAGATCGCGACCGCAGCCACCCCGAGCATCGCCAGCATCGCGTAGAGCAGCGCCAGAGCGGTGCGCCAGGCCAGCTCGCTCGTCGAGAGGGACGAGCCGGAGACCGAGACCGTGCCGCCGGTCGAGGCCGCGTTGCCGAGCAGCAGCGCTCCGGTGACGTACGCGGTCGCGGCGACGACCAGCACGGTGATCAGCACGAAGGCCATCACGCTGACGAGCTTGGCGACCAGCAGCCGGGTCCGCCCGACCGGCCGGATCAGCAGGTACCGCAACGTCCCGGACTGGGCCTCACCGGCGATCGCCTCCCCCGCTGTCATCGCCACCGCCACCGGCAGGAACAGCGGCAGCACGATCGCGATCGCTGCGAGCGGGAACAGGGTGCCGTCGTTCAGGACCGCAGACAGGAATGCCGGACCGGTCCCCGGACGAGGTCCCAGATCGGTGACCGAGAGCAGTACTGCGATCAGGGTCGGGAGCGCGTCCACGAGCAGGATCGTCACCCAGGTACGGCGACTGCGCAGCAGCTTGACCAGCTCGACGGTGATCATCGGTCGATCCGGTCCGCACCGGCCGAGGTCGCCGCCAGCACGAGGTCCTCGAGGCGACGCTGCTCGGCGACGAGTCCCTGGACCCGTACGCCGGCCGAGACCAGGGCCCGGTTCAGCTCGGCGGCGTCCGTGGCAGCCACCAGCAGGCCACCGGGCACGTCCCCCTCGACCCGCTGGCCGAGGATGGTTCTTACCTGCGCGACGTCCGGGGTGGTGACGACGAACCGACCGGTCGGCTTCCGGAGCTCGGCGAGGTCCTGCTGGAGGACCAGCCGGCCCCGGTCCAGGACGCCCACGCGCCCGCACACCTGCTCGACCTCGGCGAGCTGGTGGCTGAGCATCATGATGGTGGTGCCGGCGGCATGGAGCTCGTTGATCAGGTCCCGGATCTCCCGGATGCCCTGGGGGTCGAGGCCGTTGGTCGGCTCATCGAGGACGAGCAGCCGGGGCTCGTTCAACAATGCCGCAGCGAGGCCGAGCCGTTGCCGCATCCCGAGCGAGTAGGTCCGGACCGGGCGCCGATCGATGCCCCCGAGGCCGACCTTGTCCAGGACGTCCTCGATCCGGCGCTTCCGGCTGCGTCGGCCACCGCGGGGGCCGGACGCGTCCAGGACCGCCAGGTTGGCCCGACCGTGGAGGTGGCCGTACGCGGCAGGGCCCTCGACCAGGGCACCGATCTCGGGCAGCACGGCGCCGGCGTGCTTCGGCATCTGCTGACCGAAGATCTCGACGCTGCCGGAGGTCGCCAGCACCAGACCGAGCAGCATCCGTACCGTCGTGGTCTTGCCCGACCCGTTGGCGCCGAGGAAGCCGTACACCTCACCCTCGGCGACCTCGAGGTCCAGGTCCTCGACGGCCGTGAACGACCCGAACTTCTTGGTCAGTCCCTCGGTCCTGATCATCGGTACCTCGATCCTGCGACGAGGTCGTGGGCCGCGGCAACCAGGGTCGCCCGGGTCACCGCGCCGACGAGCAACCAGCCGCTCCTGTCCCCGTCGGTGACCAGCACGCCGAGCGGGCCGGCCATCAGGCTCGGGCCCATGTCCGTACCGACCATCTGGCTCGAGGAGCTGACCTGGTCCAGCAAGGTGGCCGCGTCGCGGCGGCGGAGCGGGATCGCCAGGATCCTGGTCAGGCCGGTTCCGTAGATCCCGACGGCTCCGGTCGAGCTGCGGGACCGCTTCAGCCCGTCCACGACCTGCGGCGGCACCACCGGGGCGTACTGGTTCGCAGCATCGGCGATGTCCAGGACCTGCTCGAACCTCACCGGGACGCTCTGCGGCGCGGCGAACCGGATCACGGCGGGCGACGGTCGCTTCGGCGAGTACGACGTGAAGGCCGTGCTGAACGACGGCGTCGACGCGTGCCGTGCGTAGATCTCCATCCGGAGCACGATCCCGGTCCGCGGATCCGCCCACAGGTCGACGTGGTCGATGCTCGCCTGCGGTGCTGACTCGTGGATCCGCAACCCCACGGCGCCGATACCCGCGATCCGCCGTGCCGGCAACCGCCGGACGTCCCGCGCCGAGGTGCCCTCGACGGCGCGGGCGGCGAACGCCGGCGGCAGCAGGTCGGCGGTGCGCGGGAGCCGCACCTCCGGATCGATGCTCTGGTTCGCCTTCGCGGTGTCGTAGCGCCACTCGGTGGTGGTGGCGCCGTCGTGGAAGAGGTCCGTCTCACCGGTGACGAGGAGCTTGGCCACCCGCCACTCCGTGGGGCCGCGCCACCACACCCGCAGCGTCGTCCGCCCTCCCAGCAGCGCGCCCACATCGGTGAAGTGCGAGGTGACCGGGAGTGCGACGTCGCCGCTGAGCTCGACGGTCCCCGAGTACGGATGACCAGCCGCGGCCCGGATCCGGGACAGCACCGTCGCAGCGCTGAGATCGGGGGCCTGCGCCGGGATCCGCCGCAGCGCGACCGGCACGCCGACGACCAGGACGAGCGCGAGGGCGACGAACATCCACCTCAGCGACCGGGTCATGCTGAAGGTTATGTCGTGCCGCCAAGGCTGACCGGGCTCGTCGTTCAGACGCTGAGGATCAAGCCGCTCGTCGGCACGCCGGTACCGGCGGTGACGAGCACGTGCTCGACGTCGGGGACCGGGTTGACCGACGTCCCACGGACCTGGCGGACTCCTTCTGCGATCCCGTTCATGCCGTGGATGTAGGCCTCACCGAGCTGGCCGCCGTGGGTGTTCAGCGGCAGCCGGCCACCGAGCTCGATCGCGCCGTTCGCGACGAAGTCCTTGGCCTCGCCGCGACCGCAGAAGCCGAGCTCCTCGAGCTGCATCAGCACGTACGGCGTGAAGTGGTCGTAGAGGACCGCCATCGCCATGTCGCTCGGAGCGAGCCCGGACTGACGCCACAGCTCGCGGCCGACGACCCCCATCTCCGGGATCCCGATGTCGTCGCGGTAGTAGGACGTCATCACGTACTGGTCCGGGGCGCTGCCCTGGGCAGCTGCTGTGATGATCGCCGGCTTCTGGCGCAGGTCGGCGGCGCGCTCGGGCGTGGTGACCACGATCGCGACGGCGCCGTCGCTCTCCTGGCAGCAGTCCAGCAGGTGCAGCGGCTCCGCGATCATCCGGGAGGCCTGGTGCTCCTCGATGGTGATCGGCTTGCCGTGGAAGAACGCCTTCGGGTTGTTCGCGGCGTGCTTGCGGTCGGCCACCGCGACGGCACCGAAGTCGGCCGAGACCGCGCCGTACTCGTGCATGTAGCGGGTCGCCTGCATCGCGACCGTGGCGGCCGGCGTGGAGAGGCCGTAGGGGTAGCTGAAGGCGTTGTCGAGGCCGTTGGAGTTCACCTGGGTAGCGGCCCAGGGCGAGACCTGGCCGAACCGGGCGCCGGAGCGCTCGTTGAAGCCGCGGAAGCAGACCACGACGTCGGCGACACCGGTCGCGACCGCGATCGCGGCCTGCTGGACGGTGCCGCAGGCAGCACCGCCGCCGTAGTTGATCCGGCTGAAGAACCGCAGGTCACCCATCCCGAGCTCGCGGGCGAGCGCGATCTCGGAGGAGTTGTCCATCGTGAAGGTGACCAGGCCGTCGACGTCCTTGGCCGACAGGCCGCAGTCCTCGAGCGCGTCCAGGACGGCCTCGCAGGAGAGCTGGAGCTCGGTCCGCCCGGACTCCTTGGAGAACTCGGTGGCGCCGATGCCGGCGATCGCCGACCTGCCCTTCAGGGTGCGCTCGCTCACGGGTTCACCACCGTCACTCGTGCGTTCACATGGTTGCCCAGCGAGACCGAGCCGAGGACGTCGACGACGGTGGCTCCCGCAGGTGCGCTCTCGTCGTCGACCACCGTCCCGGAGAAGGTCATCGTGTCGTACGGGTACGCCGGGGCACCGAGCCGCAGCGCGCAGCCGGCGATCCGGAAGTCCGGGCCGACCACGGTCCGGGCCCAGTCACCGACGTACTTCTGGACCAGACCGGTGGTCGTCAGGATGTTCATGAAGATGTCCTTCGAGCCGTGTCCCTGGGCGAGGTCGCGGTCGTGGTGGACGTCCTGGAAGTCGCGGGTCGCGATCGCCGTGGAGACGATCAACGTCGGGGTCAGCGGCAGCTCCCACTCCGGGAGGGTCGTACCGGCAGCCGTGGTCATGCGACCACCGACCACTGCGCGAGGGTCAGGTCGTCGTCGATCTTCTCGAAGGCGACCTCGACAGGTGCACCGATCGCGATCTGGTCGCGGTTGCCCTGGACCTCGCCGATCATCCGGAGTCCTTCCTCGAGCTCGATCAGCGCGAGCGTGACCGGCAGTTCCTTGCCCGGCAGCTGCGGGGCGTGGTGGACGATGAACGAGAAGACGGTGCCCTTGCCGCTGGCCACCACGTAGCCGCGGTCGTGCGCGTGGCAGGTCGGGCACATCGGGCCGGGCGGGTGCCGGAGCTCGCCGCAGGCGTTGCACTTCTGGATCCGGAGCTCGCCGATCGCGGTGCCCTGCCAGAAGTACTCGGTGTCCTGGTTCATCTGCGGCCGGACCAGCTGGGTCTTGTCGACCTTGGCCGCTCGCTTGGCGGGCTTGAACTTGAGGACGCGGAACAGCATCGTCGCGACCGCCTCACGGTCATCACCGTGGCCGACCCACCAGGTGTTCAGCGTGGTGACGAAGTAGCCCTCGCCGACCCCGGTCACCTTGGGGCCGACGACGGACTCGAGTCGGGTGGTGATCGAGACGGTCTCCCCGACCCGGACGTCGCGCGCGTAGGTCTGGTCGCAGTTGGTGCCGAGGACGGAGTGGAAACCGGCCTCGTCGAACATCTGCATGGTGCCGTGCAGTGGGTCGTTCGCCGGCCGGGTCGGGTCGAGCCCGTACATCGTCCAGACCTGCGCCATCGCCGGCGGCGCGATGCCGTCCTTGTAGCGCGGGTCGGTCTCGCCGATCGCCTCGAGCCAGTTGTTGATCATCGGCTGGTTGATCGGGTCGCGCGCGACCCGCGGCTCGGTCTCGCCGGTCGCCTTGAACTCCTCGACCCTCGCCATGATCCAGTCGTGGTCCCGTCTGGGCTCGACCTCCGGGTGGTTCGTGCTCACCGGGGCACCTTCGGCAGACCCAGGCCGAACATCGCGATCAGCTCGCGCTGGACCTCGTTGACGCCACCGCCGAAGGTGAGCACCAGGTTCCGCTTCGAGGTCGCGTCCAGCGAGTGCAGCAGGGTGGCCGTCCCCGGGTCGGCCGGGTCGCCGTACGTCGCCACGATCTCCTCGAGCGCGAGGCCCAGGACCTGGACCTCGTCGGAGGCGAAGACCTTGGACGACGACGCATCGGCGACCGCCTTCTTCGGATCGCTGTGATCGCCGCCGGCGACCTGCCAGTTCAGCAGCTCGTTCACCCGGAACGAGACCGTGACCCGAGCGAGGATGTCGCGCACCGCGGGAACCTCGAGCAGCGGCGTCCCGTCCGCAGCGGCCTTGTCCCGGGCCCAGCCGATCACCTCGTCGCGGAGTCCCTCGAGCCGGCCCGCGGGCCCGAGCATGATCCGCTCGTGGTTGAGCTGGGTGGTGATCAGCCGCCAACCCTCGTTCTCGACCCCGACGAGCATGTCGGCCGGGACCCGGACGTCGTTGTAGTACGTCGCGTTGACGTGGTGCGAGCCGTCGCAGGTGATGATCGGCGTCCAGGAGTACCCGGGGTCCTTGGTGTCCACGATGAGCACCGAGATGCCCTTGTGCTTGGGAGCGTCCGGATCGGTCCGGACCGCGAGCCAGAGGTAGTCCGCAGCGTGGCCGCCGGTGGTCCACATCTTCTGGCCATTGACGATCCAGTCACCGTTCGCGTCCTTCCTCGCCGCGCAGCGCAGCGAGGCCAGGTCGGTACCGGCATCAGCCTCGGAGTACCCGATGGCGAAGTGCACGTCGCCGGCAAGGATGTCCTTGAGGAACATGTCCTTCTGCTTCTCGGTACCGAACGCCTGCAGCGTCGGACCGACGGTCTGCAGCGTCACCGAGGGCAAGTGGATGTCCCCGCGGGAGGCCTCGTTGGCGAAGATCTGCTGCTCGATCTCGCCGAGCCCCTTGCCGCCGTACTCGACCGGCCAGCCGACACCCATCCAGCCGTCGTTGCCCATCTGCTTGATGTTGCGGTGGTATGCCGGCCCGTGCCGGTTGTCCATCATCTCGAGCTTGTCCTCGTCGCTGACCAGCGTGGAGAAGTACGCCCGGACCTCGGCCTTGAACGCCCGCTGGGCCTCGGTGAGCTCGAGGTTCTTGCCCTCGGTCTCCTCGATCGGGACCTGCGCCAGGGTGGCCGCGCGGCCACCGAGCAGTCGGGCGATGTCCTTGACCCGGGAGAAGTAGTGGTGCAGCGGGTAGGTCTCGTCGACCCCCATGCCGCCGTGCAGGTGGTGGCACGTCTGCAATGCAGTCGGCGCCCGGTCGGTGAACCAGGACGCCCCGATGGCGAGGTCGTCATCGGCCGGCAGGCTCCGGGCCACCCGCCAAGCGGCACCGTCCGCAGCGAGCGACACCATCCTGGCGACGACGAAGACGTCCGCGATCTGGACCGCGACGGCCTGGAACTCGGCGAGCTTGCGACCGAACTGGACCCGTTCCTTGATGTAGCCGGCGGTCAGGTCCAGGGCGCCCGAGACGAGCCCGGCGCCGAGCAGCAGCAGCCCGGCGATCGCGTGCTCGCGCAGGACGCTCGCGGCCTCGGGCAGGACCTCGACGGCAGGCGCACCGTCGAAGACGTACCCGGTCGCGCCCCGCCCGGCGGTGTTCGCCGGCACCGAGCGCGAGGAGTAGTTGGCGGTCGCGGTGACCCCGGGGCCCTGCGGATCGACCAGGGCGACACCGGCGTCGGTGGAGACCATCAGCAGCGTGGTGCCGTCGAGGACGGACACGTCGATCTTGTGACCGGTCACCTTGCCGTCGCGCAGCGTCGTGGCGGGAGTCGTCGGCATCGCGTTGCCCGGCTCGTTGAGCGCGGGCGCGAGCTGGAGCTTGCCGGCGACGATCTCGGGGATCAGCCGGGACTTCTGGTCCTCGGTGCCGGCCGCGGCCAGGGTCTGCAGTCCGCAGACCAGTGTCTCCCAGACCGGGAGGTCCAGCGCGCGCTTGCCGACCTCGGCCAGCACGACGGCCAGCTCGGTCAGTCCGAGGCCCTCACCGCTGTACGCCTCCGGAGCGGCCAGGCTGAGCAGCCCGGCGTCGGCACAGGCGTCCCAGGTCGCGCCGCCCTTGTCGAGGACGTCGATCACGACCGAACGGATCTCGTCGAGGGTCTCGGCCTGCGCCTCGTCCACCACATCAGCTTCCGGCACGGGGTACTCCCTTCGCGAACAACATTCGTCGGCGGACATTTGCCGACCGGCCAAAAATGGAACCTGTTCTACTCTAGCCTGAGGTCATCGGTCAGAGCACTACCCCGCGACCGGTCTACTTGAGGAGCCTCCCTTGGCGCTTCCCACCCTGCCGAACCTGCTGCGCGAGATGGTCGACGTGCCCGAGGTGGTCGTGCCGAAGGGGCGCTGGATCGATCTGCCCGGGCGGGGCAGGACCTGGCTGACCGATGTCCCGGGACCGTCGCCGGACTCCCCCGCGATCATCCTGCTGCACGCCGTCGGGTGCACCGGCTTGCTGACCTGGTTCCCGGTGATCCCGGAGCTGTCGAAGAAGTACCGGGTGGTCGTCTTCGACCAGCGCTGGCACGGACGCGGGATCGTCTCGGAGCACTTCTCGATCCGCGACTGCGCCGACGACGTCAACGCGATTGCGAACCTGCTCGACCTGGACGCACCGATCGTCGCCGGCTACTCGATGGGCTCGATCGTCGCGCAGCGCTGCTGGCGCCAGCACCCGAAGCGCTTCGGGGGCCTGATCCTCGCCGCCACGACCGACCACTTCCGCAACACCGGCACCGAGCGGCTCTTCCACCAGGGCATGGAGTACGGCATGGGTGCCCTCGCCGCGCTCGCACACTCCAAGGCCGCCAGCGTCGCGAGCAGAGCCGCCACCGAGGTGCTGCTCGAGCCGAGCGACACCCACCACTGGGCGCTCGCGGAGTTCCGCAGCACCAGCTCGTGGGCGGTCGCCCAGGCAGTGGCAGCCCTCGGCCGGCACCACTCGACGCCCTGGCTCGCCCAGATCGACATCCCGACCGCGGTCGTGGTGACGCGCAAGGACAAGGTCCTCGGGCCCGAGCGCCAGCGCGGGATCGCGGCGATGATCCCGGGCGCGACCGTGCACGAGGCCGACTGCGGTCACGCCGGCTGCGTGCTCGACTCCGCGGTGTTCCTGCCCGCGTTCTTCGAGGCCGTCGACACCACGATGGGGCGCCGGGCGAGTCTCCTCAAGGTCGCTGCGAAGGCCGACTCGGCCTGACGGGTCGTCAGCTCAACGGGTGGGTCCCGCAGCGGGTGAACCAGGGCACGGTCCCCAGCGGCGCGGCCACGGACACCGACCGCTTCCCGGCGTACGACGTCCCGGTCGGTTGGTAGGTCCAGCAGCCCGTTGGCAGGTACGCCGTACGGGTGCTCACCCCCGAGGTGACCACCGGCGCCACCAACAGGTCGTTGCCGAGCAGCCACTCCTGGTCCTGACGGTCCGCGACCGGATCGTTCGGGTACGCCAGCCACAGCGGGGTCGTGATCGGCATCCCGGTTGCCTTCGCATTCGCCCAGAGCCGGCCGATCAGCGGCGCCACCCGCTCCCGCAGCGCGGCCAGCGCCTCGTACTGCGCCAAGGTGGTCGCGTCGTAGTCCCACGGCACGTGAGTACCCTTCGATGCCGAGCCGTGCAACCGGAAGACGGGCGAGAAGACGGCCCACTCTGCCCAGCGGATCAGCAGCTCAGCGGTGGTCTTGCCGCTGATCGCGTCCTCGTAACCGCCGATGTCGGTCGAGAACCCGTAGGCGCCGCCGACCGCGCGGTTGAGCATGTCCGGCGTCAGCGAAGCCAGTCCGGATGCCTTGCCGAAGTCGGTGGTCTCGTCGCCCGGGAAGTTCGCCACCTCGTGCCCGGTGGACCCGAGGTAGCCCGTCCGGTTGTAGCGGAAGAAGGTCCGGCCCGGATGCGCCTTCGCGTACGCGTCGACGGTCTCGTCGACCACCTGCTGGTAGAGCGCCGCGTAGTGGTTGTGCATCGTCGTGCCGAGCTCCCCGTCGGCGAAGACCATGTCCGGCTGGACCTGTTCACCGAAGTCGGCCATGAAACCGTCGAAGCCCAGGTCGAGCGCCGCGTCGATGCGACCGGCGAACCAGGCACGGGCGGCCGGGTTGGTGAAGTCGATGACCAGGGCCGGGCCGCCGAAGGTGCCGCTGGTGACGTACGGCGTTCCCAGGGCCGTCCGCGCGCCGTAGCCGTCCTCGAGAGCGGTGGTGAAGACATCGGACGGCTCGGTGCCGGCCTTGTCGAGCGAGGTGAACGAGCGGAAGTACGCCAACGGGTGGATGCCGAGCGCCCGGAGCCGGGCGATCACGTGCGCCAGGTCCGCAGGGGCCAGGATCGCCCAACCCTCGAGCCGGTAGGCGCTCGGCCGCAGGGTGCCGGCCTCGAACCGGGCGATGTCCGACTCCACCTTCGCGAGGTAGGTCGTTGCGTTGTCCTGGGTGTAGATCAACCGGTCGATCTGCGGGCCGAGCGCCCAGAACGGTGGCACCTGCTGACGACCGGTGATCGAGGTCAGTGCCGGGATCGAGGCATCGGGATCGGCCGGCACCACGACCTCGCGCAGGTTCGGAGCCGCCGCTGTGACCTGCCAGGCGGTCGCAGTACCCGTCGGTGCCATTCGCCAGCGCAGCAGGTCGTCCTGATCGACCGGGAAGGCGTAGTCCTGCGACACGAACTGCGGTTGCACGTAGTACGCCGCGCTCGGGCCGTTGGGGAACAGGTACGCGGCGCCTCCCGTTCCTGGGATCGCGCCCACCGCGGCGGTCGCCTGACCGACACCGAAGTTCTCCTGCTCGGTCCAGGAGTTGAAGACGGTGCCTCGCAGGTCGGTGCTCTCGTGCCGCCCACCGAACCCGTGGAACGCGACCCCGGGCGGCGCGGTGAAGCTGTGCGTCAGCAGGACCGAGACTCCTGGCGGCGCCGTCCCGGTGACCGAGGCATCGATACCGAACGCGGTGGACCGCGGGGTGATCCGGACGGTGAATCCTTGTCCGAACGGCGAGTTCGACGTCAGCGACAGATCGGTCGAACCATCGGTGCCACGACTCACCGCGGTCACCCGGGTGGCGCGGTACTGCATCCCGACGCTCGCGCCCGCCAGCAGGTTGCCCTCCCAGAAGAGAGCAGGGTAGATCAGCTTGGGCGACGTGCCGACGAGCATCACCAGCGGCGACACCAGCGGCTTGGTCTGACCCAGCGTGCTCCCCAACGGCGCCGGGTCAGCGCTCACGTACGGCGTCGGGGGTGGTGGCGTGTTCGGGACCTCGGCGAGCCGCACCCGACCCGCAGGATCGAGGACCTCGAGCCGGTAGGGGTTGCTGGTGATCCGGACGCTGCCCGCCGGGCCCGGCACGGTGATGACAGCGGGAACCGCGACCGGCGCCGCTGCCTGGACGGTCGACGACGGAACCAGCACGTACGACGCGACGAGTGCGAGCAGCAGACCAGGCACCTTCATGCCCGGATGAACGACACAGCTGCCAGAACGGCACGGCACCTACGGGTGATCAGCCGATGACAGCGGGCGGGCT